>JAYNVZ010000001.1:53567-71396 GCA_038101125.1 Gammaproteobacteria bacterium
AGCAGAAGGTTCTTATCATCTATTCCAAAGAATAAATCATCTATTAATATTATCGGCTTGTCACGATGTTTCACGTGGAACGCTCTTGCTTGGCTTAACACCAATAACAAACCATTAATAACTTGAGTAGACATGGATGATACATCCTTTAGTATATTTCTATTAGATGTAAAATGTATGTCACATCTATGAGGGCCGGCTGAAGTATGTTTCAAGATAAGATCTTTTTGTCTAAGCTTGTTTAATGAATCATGAAGAGAAAGGTCTGTGTCCCAGCCTTGATCATAAGTTAACTTTGAATCTTTAATATCATCATAAGCATCTGGCATGATCTCTAATATCTTGTTTTTATACTCGATAAAATGATCATTTAATGATTTAAAGTACTCAGCTCTCTTGGTGTGTATTTCTTCACCATATTGAATATATAATTTGTCCCAGTAATCTAAATTATCTATCTCTTGTCGTTTCAAAGCACTATTTCGTTGTTTTAGTGCTTTGTTAAAATTTTTATAAAGATCTAGATAACTGTGTTCCACGTGAAACGAACCCCAATCTAGCAGAGACCTCCGAGATTCAGACGACCCAGTAATTATATTTTCTACACCAAAGTTCAATGCAAGAACCGGAAAAGAGAGCTGTAATTGTTTAGCTGAAGACCGGCTATCATTAATTTTTACGATGTTAGCACCTTTTAACTTCTTTTCAACGGATATCGATAATACTTCATTGTTTTTAGAAACATTTAGAAGAAGTTGGGTGGATTTTTTGCCAGATTGAATAATAGAGCTCGAGGTCACAGACTTAAAACTTTTTAAAGACGAAGCAAAATACATACCCTCCAATAAGGACGTCTTGCCATCATTATTCTTACCTAAGATAATATTTATGTTTTGATGGGGTGTTAATGTGATTAAGTCTAATGATCTAAGGTGAGATGCTGTAAATTGACTAATAAACAAATTAGACTCTCATAGGCATTATTATATATTTGTTTAGAGCGTCGTTGTCCTTAGATGAAATCAAACACCCAGAGTCAGAGTTATTAAGTTGTAGCACAATGTTGTCTGAAGATATAACATCTATAACTTCTATTAAATAGGTCAAGTTGAAGCCTATATCTAAATCATCTCCACTATAAGTACAAGAGATACTGTCCTCTCCTTCTTCTTGAGAAGGGTTGTTTGTTAATAGTTTGGTTTCTGATGGAGATAACGATAGCTTAACGCCTTTAAACTGCTCGTTGGAAAGAATAGACATTCTTTGAAGCGCTGACTTAAATTCATTCTTATCAACATCAAGTTTATGCGGGAGAGAGTCTGGGAAGACTTTATTGTAATCTGGGTAGTTTCCTTCTATGAGCTTACTCTTGACTGAATAATCATTAACGCTAAAGTAAAAATGATTTGATATTATGTTAAAATTGACTAAAAGATCCTTATTGTTTTTAAATGCGCTTAAAATACGTTTTATTTCAATAATACATTTTCTAGGGATTATACAATCAACAGGATCTTCTAATGAGTTAGTCTGATTGCAAGCAGACATTGACAATCGGTGCCCATCCGTTGCCACTACTGTAATTTTATCTGTATTAACTTCAAAGAACATGCCATTCAGAAAATGCCTAGCATCTTGAACAGCCATTGAAAAAGCTGTTTGGTTAATAAGGTTGTCTAAACTATTAGCCGGCACTTTGAACTTATAATCTATATCTTCCTTATCATATGGAAAATCTGATCCTGGCAGTGATGCTAGTACGAAGCGGCTTCTACCAGATTTTATAGTTGCTTTGTCATCATTGAAATCTATCGTAATATCATTTTCACCCGGTAAAGATCTGAGTATATCTAACAGTTTTCTGCCCGGCAGCGTAGTGTTAAGCGGCCCGTCAGCAATAAAATCTATCTGTGTCGACACTTCAACTTCTAAGTCACTAGCAACCATAAGCAATTTTTGTCCATCAACACGGAAAAGAACATTCCCTAGTATAGGCATCGTTTGTTTTTTTTCAGCAACCCCAACTAGATTCTTTAGTGGTTCAATTAGCTTTTCCTTTTGTATTTTTATAATCATATTTGAAATTATATATTATTTTTATTATTAAGTTTTTATTAATTTTCTTTTTCGCTTTGTTCTCAGTGCTTTTGGCTTGTTAGAATTGTTATTTTAGGATTCTTGCAAGCTTCTTTAAGAGTTGATTACTTGTTGATAACTTCTTGGCTGTTTTTTGTTAACAGTTTATTAACTAGTTGTTAAGGATGTGAAGTATATTCTGATAATCCTTTGATATGTTTGATGAGTTAGTTTTTAACGCTGCAATTTTTTTACATGCGTGTAATACAGTCGTGTGATCTCTCCCGCCAAAAGCATCGCCTATGCTTGGAAGGCTGTGGCTTGTTAGGTCTTTGGCCATTGCCATAGCAACATGTCTAGGTAGCGTTACCTTCCTGTCTCTCTTCGATGAAAGGATGTCACTAACTCTAATTTTATAATACTCTGCAACTGTTTTCTGAATTTGTTCGATCGTCATTAGTCTTTCTTGTAAAGAAATAAGGTCTCTAAGCGTTTCCTTAACAAAATCCAATGTTATCGATTCTCTTTTAAAGTGTGCGGTCGCTAGTACTCTCCTTAGGCTTCCTTCTAATTCTCTAACATTCGAATAGACATTCTTAGCTAAGAAATATGCTACATCATCTGGTATTTTTTCTCCGCTAATTTCCGCTTTACTGTGGAGTATTGCCATTCTTGTCTCAAGATCTGGCGGATCAATAGTAACATTCATTCCCCAAACTAATCGTGATTTTATTCTTTCTTCTAACCCGGTTATTTCTTTTGGATATTTGTCGGATGTCAACACAACCTGTTTTTTATATTCAAATAATGTGTTAAATGTATGAAAGAATTCTTCTTGAGATTTTTCCTTGTTTGCAAAAAATTGGATATCATCTAGCAGCAGAGCATCAACAGACCGATAAAGCGTCTTAAAATCTTCAAGTTTGTTTTGCCTTATAGCAGTAACCATGTTTTGAACAAACTTTTCTGAGTGGAGATATACAACTCTTTTCGTGCTATCATTTTTAATTATTTCGTTTCCTATTGAGTGTAACAAGTGCGTCTTCCCTAAACCAACACCCCCATATATATATAGCGGATTGTATTTTCCAAGATTACTCACGACTGAAACACACGCCGCTTTTGCTAGCTGATTTGATTTTCCTTCCACAAAACTACCAAAGTTTAAATCTTCATTTAGTGTTGTCTTAATGGGCTTTTGCTCATTCTTGATAACAGCTGCTGTTCTTTTAATATCTGGCAGGGCAAGGCTGATCTCTCTCACCTTTTCATCGCTTTGGCTTATTACTGTCTCTTTTATTATATGTAGGTAGTCGGTTTCGACCATGTCCTTTATAAATTTATTCGGCGCGACAATAGATAGCGTACTATTATCTAAGCTTACTTCCAAAGGATGCAGCCATGTCTTCATTTGCTTGTCAGAGAGACGGTCGCCTATATCCTTTAGGCATTTATCCCAAAGAGTCGTAATGTTCATAGTTTTAATCCTGAGTGTCTAGGATCTCATAAAAAAAAGTAAAATTATATATTGACAAAGAAAAATATAATTAGCAGTATACTAACCATTATGAAAAGAACATTTCAACCAAGTAATCTAAAACGTAAACGTAAACACGGATTTAGATCTAGAATGAGTACTGTTGCTGGTAGAGCAGTTCTGAGCGCTAGGAGAGCGAAAGGCAGAGCAGTTCTTTGTCCATAATATTTTCCTGTTTGCGCTGCTGTGTACTTTAAAATTAACTCATCTACAAAAGAAACTTTTAGCAGCAAACCTTTATATAGATCTACAATCTATAGGCTTTATTCTGTTCCTAATAATTTTGCCTCTGCCAGGCTTGGAATTCAGATTACCAAAAAAGCAGTTCATCTTGCAGTCATTAGAAACCAAATCAGGCGCAGGATTAAAGCAAATTTTAGTGTGATCTGTGAATTATTACCCAAGCAAGATTATCTTGTTGTTATTTCTTCAAAAATAACTTCTGATAAACATCAAATAAGTGATATTCTTATGCAAGAATGGAAAAAATCAACAGAATCATTATTGAAATCCCTGTGACGATAATAAGACTTTATCAGTTTTTAGTGTCGCCACTGCTTGGACAGAACTGTAGATTTACACCATCTTGTTCTCAATATACAATTGAGTCCCTAAGACAGCATGGCATTATGTATGGCTTATATCTATCTATTAGAAGAATCACAAGTTGTCGCCCAGGTGGCAGACATGGCTTTGACCCTGTACCTAGGAATGGTTCTAAAAAATGAATAATAGGTTATTTTTGTACAGCGGTCTGTTTCTTGTATCAATTTTATTATACGATGCCTGGCATAATAAGAATCAGCCAGCACAAGTAGCTCAAAATAATATTCCTGAGACAAACAGAGATTATCAGGAAGAAAAAAGACCTCTATTATCTCAGCCGGAAACTGACACATCAGGAGGCCATCTAGTTCCAAGCACAACTTCAGGGAATCTCTCTGACAGCATTACGGTGGTTACTGATACGTTAGAAATTATGATTAGTTTGCTAGATGGATCAATTGTTTCTGCTAAGCTTTTAAAATACCCAGAAGTATTCGGATCGCAAGAGAGAAAAGTTCAGTTGCTAAACAATGGCTCTGAACATTATATTGCAAAAGCAGGGCTGCAAAGCAAAAACTCAGACCTACCAAAAAACTACAGTTCGTCTTCAGCAAACTATAATATAGGTGAAAGCGACACACTAGATGTTGTGTTGACCGGAAAATCAGAATCGTCAGTTGAAATTATAAGGACATATACGTTTAGAAAGACAGGTCACTTAATAAATGTATCACAGAAGATAAAAAACTTATCGAATCAAGATGCAGCATGGCGACAATATTATTCTTTAGAAAGAGGAGATGAGCTTAACTCTAATGGTATGTTATACACATACACTGGAGCAGCTTTCTACGATGAGGAAGACAAGTTTAATAAAATATCTTTTTCTGACATAGCAGATCAAAACTTTCTTAAGGTCACTCAGAACAGCTGGATAAGTATGATAGAACATTATTTCTTTACTGCATGGCTACCAGCAAATAACACAAACGAAACACAGACCATATATACTAGGTTGATTAATAACGGACAGACAAATAACTATTTAATTGGTTCTGTAGGAAACTATAAGACTATTCAGCCTGGCTCCGAGGCAACATTTAGGAGCCGCTTGTTTGTTGGGCCTAAAAACCAATCCGAAATAAGTGACCTTGCTCCAGGCTTAGATCTAACAGTAGATTATGGAATGCTGACATTCTTGGCTGCGCCATTATTTTGGGTTCTAGATAAAATTTTCTATGTATTAGGCAACTGGGGTTGGTCAATAATTGCGTTAACTTTTTTAATCAAACTTATTTTTTTTAGACTATCTGAAACCAGCTATAAATCTATGGCTAAAATGAAAAAACTTACACCAAGAATGACTGCGCTGAAAGAGAGATACGGAGAAGATAGAAAAAAATTTAGCGAAGCATTGATGAAAATTTATAAAGAAGAGAAGGTAAATCCGCTTGGTGGCTGTCTACCGATATTAATTCAGATACCTGTTTTTATTGCACTCTACTGGGTTATTATAGAAAGCGTAGAAATGAGGCATGCGCCATTTGCTGGCTGGATACTAGACCTGTCTAGTGCTGACCCGTTATTCATCTTGCCTATATTAATGGGATTATCTATGTATATTCAACAAAAACTAAACCCGCCACCAACAGATGCAATGCAACAAAAAATCTTTATGGCGCTGCCTTTTGTGTTCACTTTTTTATTTGCCACATTTCCATCAGGCCTTGTTCTTTATTGGTTAACGAACAATGTTCTGTCTATTGCTCAGCAATACGTTATCAACAAAAGAACATTAGCATAAATGAATTCTGAAAATACGATAGCAGCAATTTCAACTGCCTATGGCAGATCGGGAATAGGTGTTATTAGAATTTCAGGCCGCAATGTTTTGAAAATTAGAGATGTTTTTATTAAAAAAAATCTTTTGCCTAGAGTTGCCACTAATAGTCTGATCTATGATGAACGCGGCAATCCTATTGATGATATAATAGCTATCTACTATAAGGCCCCAAGTTCTTTTACAGGAGAAGATATGCTTGAGATACAGTGTCATGGCAACCCTGTTATTTTAGAGAATATATTATCTATAATTTGTAGAGACTTGGCGTCACATGCTAAACCTGGTGAATTTACAGAAAGAGCATTTATTAATAACAAAATAGATCTCACCCAAGTTGAGGCGGTTGCTGATATAATCAATGCAACAAACACCACATCTGCTAGTGCAGCACTGAGGTCTTTACAAGGTAATTTTTCAAACAGAATTAATTCTATCTTGGAGGATGTGCTTGATGCTAGATCCTCAATTGAGGCAGCCATAAATTTTCCTGAAGATGAGTCACCAGATGTCACAACTAAATACATATCTGAGAAGATCAATAATTTATTAGAAAATATTACCACCCTAACTTCATCCGTAGATCATGGTATAGCCATGAATCAAAAACCAGTACTAGCAATTGTTGGCAAACCTAATGTTGGGAAATCGTCCCTAGCAAACCTGTTGCTTGGTGAAGACCGTTCTATAGTTTCTGATGAACCAGGAACAACAAGAGATGCGATTCAGCACGATTTAGTAATTAATCAGTTTCATGTCACTATCATTGATACTGCTGGGGTTAGAAAAACCCATAATAAAATTGAGACAGCCGGTATCTCGATGACAAAAAAATCTGCAGAACTCTCTAGCCTTACACTTTATGTAGTAGATGACATGGTTGGGTTTGATGAGGAAGACGAATCAATATTAAAGAACAACAATATTGATAATTTCTGGGTTATCTCCAACAAGATTGATTTATCTTCTAACACTGATCCATCTATTAGCAATAATCGTTTTAAAACTATTCGTTTATCAATACTCAAAAACACCGGCATTGATCTCCTAAAACGTGAATTATCTAATCATCTTATTCCATCAGATCAATCTGCTGGGACTGCAAGATCAAGACATCTAGACCATCTCAATAAAGCATCCGAACACCTTTACTTGTGCAAAAAATACAACGATAATCATCACTTAGACTTAGTCGCCGAAGAGTTAAAAGGAGTACATTTTAATATGGTTCAAATCTTAGGCGGAGATATAAACGAGGATCTTTTGGATAAGATCTTTTCGGAGTTTTGTATAGGTAAATGATAATGGATAAGTATGATGTAATTATTATTGGTGGTGGCCATGCTGGATGTGAAGCAGCTCATGCATCTGCTAGTCTTGGCTGCAGTGTTGCCCTAATAACTCTTACAAAAAATAGTATTGGACAAATGAGCTGTAATCCAGCGATAGGGGGGATTGGAAAATCACACTTAGCAAGAGAGATAGATGCGATGGATGGTCTTATGTGTACAATTGCAGATATGTCTGCGTTACAAAGAAGAAAATTAAACGCGAGAAAAGGACCAGCTGTACAAGCAACTAGAATACAAACATGTCGCGATACTTATAAGTCAAGGATGCAGGATTCAATCTTCAAAAACTCAAGCATACATGTTGTCGAGGCAATGGTTTCTAGTCTGATCATAAAGGAAAATACAGTAATTGGTGTTAAAACCGGTCTAGATAACCAAGAGCTCTACTCAGATTCAGTTGTGTTAACTACCGGCACTTTTTTAGGTGGGCGTATACATATTGGAGATAAATCTTCCTCTGCTGGAAGATCGGGTGATGAGGCATCAAATCAGCTTGAAGAATTTTTCATAAAAGAAGGGTTTAAAATAGGCCGTTTAAAGACAGGCACTCCCCCACGAATTCTTAAAAGGTCTATAAATTACAAAGACTTGCAATCACAGCCTAGCGACACAGATTTGCCGTACCTATCATACCTACATGATCAATATGGCGTCATTTGTGAAAATATCAGAGAAATCCCATGCCACATAACTCACACAAATGCAGAAACACATAATATTATTAGAGATAACCAATCACTCTCCCCGCTTTTTAATGGATCGATAGAGTCTGTTGGACCAAGATACTGTCCATCTATTGAGGATAAAGTTCACAGATTCGCTGACAAAGACTCGCATCAAATATTTTTAGAACCAGAAACATTGTCTGACGAAGAAATTTATCCAAATGGACTATCAACATGTTTGCCAGAAGAAATTCAATTGAAGTTCTTAAGAACGATACGAGGTCTTGAAAACTGTATAATAACTCAACCAGGTTATGCCATAGAGTATAGTTATTTTGACCCAAGAGGTCTTACGAAAAATCTTGAAACAAAGAAAATCAAAAACTTATTTTTTGCTGGGCAAATTAATGGAACGACTGGTTATGAAGAAGCAGCTGCACAGGGATTAATCGCTGGCTTGAATGCTGGCAGATCTTCCATGAATAAGGCAATGTGGCACCCGAGCAGGGAAGAAGCTTACATAGGTGTTCTAATTGATGATCTTGTCACTTTAGGAGTTAACGAACCATATAGAATGTTTACGAGCAGAGCTGAACATAGATTAAGACTGAGAGAGGATAATGCAGATCAAAGATTGACAAAGATTGGTTATAATCTAGGCCTAGTTTCAAAAGAAAGACTTAAAATGCTTGAGGTAAAAAATGAAAAAATTAAGGCTGAAAGCGAAAGACTAGAAGCTATAAAAATACACCCGTCTTCACAAATTTCAGATCAGATAGAAAAGAAATTTAACCTAAAAATTAAAAACCTTCAAACTCTAAAAAGTTTATTAAAAATGTCAGATATAAAATATTCTGATATAGAAAGTTTGGATAATTTTGGAATGACTGTCAATTCAGATATAGGCCATTTAGTTGCAATACAAGAAAGATATTCAGGTTATTTAAAAAGACAAGATGCTGAAATTTCTAATATATCTAAAACTATGAGTATAAAAATCCCAGAGAATATGATTTTTGATAACATTAAAGGATTGTCTAATGAGGCTAAAGAAAAACTAACTGAAGTTATGCCGTCAACCCTAGGCCAAGCATCCAGAATTTCAGGAATTACTCCTGCGATAATATCTCTTCTTAGAATCTATATAAAGAAATACAATAAAGTGTAATAGCTTCAAAAATTAATAACAAAAATGTCTGATAATCACAATGATCTTAATGAAGTTATAAAAACACTAGCATTAGACTGCTCTGACACTAATAGAAAATTATTACAGAGTTATATAGAGTTGTTATTTAGATGGCATGAAAAAAATAATATATTATCTACACGGGACCAACAATATTTTATTAAAAGAGACCTATTTGATTCACTATCTATGCTAAAAGATTTACCTAGTGGCCACTTACTCGATATTGGCACTGGTGCAGGAATACCGGGCATTCTCATATCATTTTTCAGATCTGACTCACATGTTACTTTGTTAGATAGGCGAGACAATGCCATTAGGTTTTTAGAGCATGCAAAACTTAAATTAGGAATAAATAATGTTAGTATAATAAAGAGTGATGCAAAGAAAATGAATATCGAAAGTAGCCTAAATGCCATACTTATAAAAAACTTTAGTAATAAAATAATATCTAAGCTTAACTTTGAAGATAAACTATTACACATCATAAGGATGATAAGAAGCCGCATAAAAGATAACGTGCCAATTTATATGCTAACAGGTTCGATTGCGCTATGCATGAATGACATATCTAAAGAATTCAAAGATGTTTCGCAATCTAACTTCTCTGTAAAGAAATTAGACACGCCATACTTTAATACTAATCGTTACTTATTGGTAATAGACCATGTCTGAGATTCTTGCAGTTGTTAATCAGAAAGGCGGTGTTGGCAAAACAACAACTTGTATTAACTTATCTGCAAGCTTATCTAAAACCAAAAGAAAAGTTCTGCTGGTTGATCTTGACCCTCAGTCAAATGCTACCCGCGGCTGTGGGGTAGACCCACATGGCCTCTCAACCAGTATTAACGACCTTTTGTTAGGAAGGTCAAGCGCTGATGAAACAATCATTCGGCCTGATAATATAGATTTTACTCTACTACCAGCCACACCTGACTTAACAGAAGCGGAGGTTATGCTGATTAGTTCAGAACATAAAGAGTATACTTTAAAAAATTTATTGAGCGGGTTCAACACAGAATATGATTATATAATAATAGATTGCCCACCATCATTGAATATTTTAACAGTGAATGCATTATCTGCAGCATCCGGTGTTCTAATACCTGTACAGTGTGAGTTTTTTGCTTTACAGGGACTTAGTGAATTAATTACAACTATAGATACTATAAAAAATAGCAGCAACACAGGTCTTATTATCAAGGGAATTATTAGAACAATGTTTGACCCAAGAAACAATCTAGCTACAGATGTTAGCGCGCAATTATTAAAATTTTTTGATGATAAGGTATATAGAACAATTATACCAAGAAATATTACTCTAGCTGAGGCACCAAGCCATGGTATGCCTGTGATAAATTATGATAAAGGGTCTAAGGGAGCGCTTTCATACTTATCGCTTGTTGGTGAAATTATCAAACAAGAAAGATAGTATTCTATACTTCTTGGCCATACCGAGTTATATTTAGCCTATGAGTAAAAGAAAAGCACTTGGTTCTGGACTTGAGGCTTTGCTTAGCGCAAAACCAGAATCGTCGTCAAATCTTAAAAAAAAAGATAATGTAGATCAATCCTCTTCATTAAATATAAAGTCGATTCCTGTTCATGAAATATCAAGAAATAAAAACCAACCCAGACAAGTTTTTTTTGATAATGCTCTAGAATCAATGGCTGCATCTATTAAAGAAAGAGGGCAATTATCTCCAATTCTTGTTAGAAAAACTCAAAGCGGTTTCGAGTTGATCGCAGGAGAAAGAAGATGGAGGGCTATGCAGTCTATCCAGGAGCCAAATATTAATGCCATTGTCATGGATGTTGATGACAAAGAGTCAGCATTGATTGCGATCGTTGAAAACGTCCAACGCGAACAATTAAATTCTATAGAAGAATCAGAAGCTCTGCTTAAACTATCTAATGAATATTCAATGAGTCATGATGACATTGCAAAATATACTGGGAAATCAAGGTCACATGTCACTAATATCATGCGATTGAATGATTTGACTGATTTCACAAAATCGAAGCTCATTGATGGTTCGATAGAGATGGGCCATGCTAGGGCTGTGCTTTCGCTCGAATCTACAGCTCAAAACTCAATCATGAAACAGGCGATTAGTCAGAGGTTATCTGTGCGAGCCGTAGAGTCTCTGGTAAGAGGTAGAAAATCTTCTAATTCGCGTCAATCTTCGAAAAAATCACAAGATACGATATCCCTTGAAAACCAGTTTTCTGAACATCTCGCAGCAGATGTGAAGATACATCACAAGCATGATGGGTCAGGTAAAATTGAAATTAAATACAAGTCTCTAGAAGAGCTTCAAGGCATTATGAACAAGTTCAAATAATTCTTAAAAAAACCATATTTTCCTGTATATAAATTGAACTAAACTAAATACTCATCTATACTACCCATAGCCATTAAGGAAGTGGTTTTTTGCTCCATGGTGTACATCAAAAGTGTTAAGGGTAATAATATATCAAGGCTCGATTTCTATAGTTGTAGCACTTGTTTTTTTGAGCTTAGACTCAACGACAATATTGCCGTCTATTTATGGCGGTGTAGTGTCAATAATTAATACATTACTCCTGGCACGCAGTGTAGACGCTGCTGGTAAAGCAGCTTCAGAGCAAGAACAGACAAGAAGCGCCTTAGTGCTAATAAAAAGTGTAATCATTAGATTTGCTTTGGTTTTAGTGAGTTTTTTTATAGGAATTGTTTATCTAAAACTGGCAGCTATTGAAATATTAACTGCATTTGCTTTAGCGCAACTAGGGTATGTTTTCTATAAGTCTAAGAATATATATTGAAAAATGATGAGAAGTTAGGTTATGAGTCAAGGTGTAGGTCCAGCAACAGATAATCCAGTGGAGTATATATCGCATCACTTAGTGCCATTGCAAGCGGGCTCAGGGTTCTGGACATTTAATATCGACACCATGTTTTTCAGCACCTTAATTATGTTTGGAGTAATGTTCGTTGCATTTAGGGTTGGTAGAAATATTACAGCAGGCGCCCCAACAGGCATGCAAAATGTTTTGGAGACACTAATAGATTTTGTAAATGGTCTTGTTAAAGAAGCCTTTCCTAAGCCAAATAAGCTTGTCGGCCCATTAGGCTTAACTATATTTTTATGGGTGTTTTTAATGAATGCGATGGACTTGATTCCTGTCGACCTTCTTCCAAAATTAGCACATATGATGGGTATCGAGTATCTTAAGGTTGTTCCTACAACGGATCCGCATACTACATTTGCTATGGCTTTAACGGTTTTTGCAATATGTATATACTACAATGTAAAAATCAAAGGACCCGGAGGATACTTTAAATCATTCTTGGTTCACCCTTTTGGTATAGCTTTAGCGCCAGTAAATTTTATATTAACCATGGTTGAAGAAATCGCTAAACCACTCAGTTTAGCATTAAGACTTTTTGGGAATATGTTCACGGGAGAATTAGTATTTCTCTTAATTGCTATACTGCCATGGTACATAATTCCTATACCAGGAAGTATGTGGGCGATATTTCATATACTTGTAATCACCCTTCAAGCTTTCATATTTATGGTATTAACAATTATGTACATAAGCTTGGCATCAGAAGAATCACATTAAACACGAGGTAAAAAATGGAAAACACACTAACACCAGAAATGATAACTCAGATATATGCGTCTACTAGTTTAGGCGTTGCAATTATGCTAGCTGCGGCAGGCTTAGGCTCAGCTTTAGGTTGGGGCCTAATTTGTATGAAGTATATAGAGGGTATAGCTAGACAACCCGAAATGTTGCCAGCATTGAGAATCCAAATGTTCATAACGGCTGGTCTAATGGAATCATTTCCATTCATAGTACTAGCTTTTGCAATGTTCTTTGTCTTTGCAAACCCATTTATTGGTGCAGCAAAAGCAGCGTTGGGCGCATAAATTAATATACATTAGGTTTAAATTATGAATATAACAGCAACTCTATTTGGACAAATGATAACTTTTGTTATTTTTGTGTGGTTCATAAAAGCATATTTGTGGGAGCCATTAACACAAGCGATGGAAGATAGAACCAATAAGATCTCTGAAGGGCTGGCTTCTGCCGAGCTTGGAGAGAAAAAAATTGAGGAAGCAAATATTGAATATAATAAAATTATTGATGACGCGAAACAAAAAGCATCGGATGTAATAGCAATGGCTCAACAACAATCAGGGCTAATGATTGATGATGCTAAAGCAACTTCAAAGAAAGAAGCTGACAAAATTATTTCTTTATCAAATCAACAGCTAGCTCAAGATATAAACATAGCAAAAGAGCAGCTTAAAAATGATATTTCTAGAATCGCAATTGAATGTGCAGAAAAAATCATTAAAGCAGAAATTAATGAAGAAAAACATAAAGCTATATTTGATGATGCTTTAAAGGAACTAAAATAATATGTCTGACAACTATACTTATTCAAGACCATATGGAGAGGCTGCATTCAAAATAGCTTTAGAGGATAATGTGATAAACCAGTGGTCTGATGACTTGAAAATTCTCGCAATGATAGTCTCAGATAAGGATATCAAGGCAGTGTTAGCAGATCCTAAAATATCTAAGGACTCATGTATTAAATTATTGATGGGCTTTTTAAAAACTAAGCCTGATAATAATTTTCTAAACTTTATGAATCTTCTCTTAGATAATAAGAGAATGTTTTATATGAAAGAAATTTCATCTATTTTTGATGTTCTCAAATCTAATCATAATAACGTGCGCATAGTGGAGGTCGAGTCATCCCATCAATTGAGCGATGATCAAATTCAGTCGTTGAAAGAATTATTTAAAAATAAGTATCAATCAGATATTCAGATTGACCAAACTATTAATTCTGAGTTAATAGCAGGAATTAAGGTTAAAGTTAATGACGAAGTTATTGACTTAAGTCTACAGAATCGATTTAACCAAATTAAACAACAATTAATAATCTAATTACAAGGTACGCATATGACAATTAATCCAACAGAAATAAGTGACATAATTAAAGCTAAGATAAAGGAGTATGATATTAAATCTGCTGCTCACAACGAAGGGACCGTTGTATCTGTTTCTGACGGCATTGCAATAGTTTATGGCATTACAGATGCTCTTCAAGGTGAAATGTTAGAATTCCCAAATAAAACTTTTGGAATGGCTCTTAATTTAGAGAGAGATTCTGTAGGAGCGGTAATTTTAGGTGACTACAAACATATTTCTGAAGGAGATATAGTAAAGTGTACTGGCAGAATTCTTGAGGTGCCAGTTGGTAATGAGTTATTAGGCAGAGTTGTTAACTCTCTAGGGGAGCCAATTGATAACAATGGTGCAATTGATGCTAAAGATTCATCACCTATCGAAAAGATTGCCCCAGGTGTTATTGAACGTAAATCTGTAGATCAGCCAGTTCAAACTGGATTAAAATCTGTAGACGCTATGGTCCCGATTGGGCGAGGTCAAAGAGAATTAATTATTGGCGACAGACAGACTGGTAAAACAGCAGTTGCGATTGATGCAATTATTAATCAGAAAGATACAGGCGTAAAGTGCATATATGTTGCCATAGGTCAAAAGGCCTCATCCGTTGCTCAAGTAGTACGAAAACTTGAAGAGCATGATGCGTTAAAACACACTATCATTGTCGCAGCGACTGCATCAGATTCTGCAGCTATGCAATATATTGCTCCATACGCCGGTTGCGCTATGGGAGAGTATTTTAGAGATATTGGTGAAGACGCATTAATCGTCTACGATGACCTAACCAAGCAAGCATGGGCTTATAGGCAAGTTTCGCTACTGCTAAAAAGACCTCCTGGTAGAGAAGCATATCCGGGTGATGTGTTTTATTTGCACTCAAGATTATTAGAGAGGTCTGCAAGGATTAATGAGGATGCAGTATCAGAATTAACCAACGGTAAAGTAAAAGGAAAAACCGGATCATTAACAGCCTTGCCTGTCATTGAAACACAGGCCGGGGACGTTTCTGCATTTGTACCGACAAACGTAATATCTATTACTGATGGACAGATATTCCTAGAATCTGATTTATTCAATGCAGGTATAAGACCAGCTATAAATGCTGGATTATCTGTTTCGCGTGTAGGTGGAGCTGCTCAAACTAAAATCATTAAAAAACTTGGTGGTGGTGTTAGATTAGCATTGGCACAATATAGAGAGCTTGCAGCATTTTCACAATTTGCATCAGATCTAGATGATGCGACAAAAAAACAACTTGATAGAGGTCAGAGAGTAACAGAACTGATGAAACAGAATCAATATTCACCGTTAAGTGTTGCAGAAATGGCGCTATCACTGTATGCGGCAAATGAGGGTTACTTTGATGATGTTGAGATAAACAAAGTAATGTCATTTGAAAAATCATTGCATGAATTTGCGAGGTCCAATCACAAAGACCTCCTAGATATGATCAATAAATCTCTAGATTATAATGATGATGTGGCATCTAAGATGAAGTCTACTTTAGATGATTTTAAAGCAAATGGAGTTTGGTAGTGGCTGGTAGTCAAGAAATAAGAACGCAGATTAAGAGTATACAAAATACTCAAAAAATTACTAAAGCCATGGAAATGGTTGCTGCCAGTAAAATGAGGAAAGCTGTTAATCAAATGGAAATGGCCAGACCCTATGCGGATAAAATATCAGAGGTAATGACACATTTGGCAAATGCTCACCCTGAATATGACTCACCATTTTTTGAAGTAAGGATGATAAAAAAAAGAGCTTATATTGTAGTTTCTTCTGATAGAGGTCTTTGCGGTGGTTTAAACAACAACCTATTCAAAAATGTTATTCAACAATCTATACAGAATAAAAATAATGATATTAATTCGAGTTATAGCGTGATTGGCAACAAAGCCGCAGGGTTTTTTCAGAGAATTGGAGGAGAAGTTATATCCCAGTCAACTCATCTTGGCGATAAACCTCAAATTGAAGATTTGCTCGGCACAATTAAATCAACCATAGATAAATTTTTGTCGAAAGATGTTGATGAAGTCTATATTGCTTACAATAAATTTGTTAACACTGTAAGCCAAGTACCTACTATAGAGAAAATATTGCCAATCTCTCCAGATTCAGCAGATGAATCGCAAAAGAATTATTCTCACTATTGGGATTATTTATATGAACCTGATGCCAAAGAAGTATTAGAGTCATTGTTTACAAGATATATTGAATCTCTTACATATAGGGCTGTTGTGGAAAATATTGCATGTGAACAGGCATCAAGAATGGTAGCAATGAAGTCCTCATCAGATAACGCAGCAGATCTTATAGGAGAACTACAAATAATTTATAACAAAAACAGGCAAGCAGCTATTACACAAGAAATATCAGAAATTATTTCAGGTGCATCTGCATTATAATTAATATAGAAAACGGAGCAATTTAATGGAAACAGGTAAAGTAGTAGAGATAATTGGAGCAGTTATCGACGTACAATTCCCTCGCGAAGCAATGCCAAATATTTTTGATGCATTATTAATTGAAGAAGGTGACTTGACGCTGGAAGTGCAACAACAAATTGGAGATGGCATCGTAAGAACTATTGCTATGGGCACCACAGATGGTCTAAAACGTGGTTTAGATGTAAAGAACACTGGCGCTCCTATAAGTGTTCCTGTTGGTGAAAAAACATTAGGTCGTATTATGAATGTATTAGGCCAACCTGTAGATAATGCTGGCCCAATTCATGCTGACAAAAAAATGCCTATACATAGAGCGGCGCCAACATTTTCAGAACAAGCATCTGAAGTTGAGCTTTTAGAAACAGGTATAAAGGTTGTTGATTTAATTTGCCCATTTGCAAAAGGAAGTAAGGTGGGCCTGTTTGGTGGTGCTGGTGTAGGTAAGACAGTTATTCTGATGGAGCTTATCAGAAACATAGCTGCAGAGCATAGCGGATCATCAGTATTTGCTGGTGTAGGAGAAAGAACACGTGAAGGGAATGATTTCTTTCATGAAATGACAGATGCTAAGGTTATAGATAAAGTTGCGTTAGTATATGGCCAGATGAACGAGCCTCCTGGAAATAGATTACGTGTAGCACTTACAGGTTTAACTATGGCTGAACACTTTAGAGATAACGGTAGTGATACTCTACTTTTTGTAGACAATATTTATAGATATACGCTTGCTGGAACGGAAGTATCAGCATTATTAGGAAGAATGCCATCAGCTGTAGGGTATCAACCTACTCTTGCAGAAGAGATGGGTGTTTTACAAGAAAGAATAACCTCGACTAAGAGTGGTTCCATCACATCAATACAAGCTGTGTACGTTCCCGCCGATGACTTAACAGATCCTAGTCCAGCAACTACATTTGCTCATCTAGATGCAACTGTAGTTTTATCAAGGAATATCGCTGAGCTTGGGATTTATCCTGCTGTTGACCCATTAGATTCAACAAGTCGACAATTGGATCCATCTATTATTGGTCAAGAACATTATGACACTACACGTGCTGTACAAGGTGTTCTACAAAAATATAAAGAATTGAAAGATATTATTGCTATTTTAGGAATGGATGAATTATCAGATGAAGATAAATTATCTGTAAACAGAGCCAGAAAAATACAGCGATACTTATCTCAACCATTCTT
>JAYNVZ010000022.1:0-18422 GCA_038101125.1 Gammaproteobacteria bacterium
ATATGCTTTTTTTCTTGGGTATGTAGCTAAAGACGTATCGTAATCTGATTTTAAATAAGGTGCTGAAGTTACTCTAAAATATTTGTTCCAAAAAGAAGAAATGACTGCTGCAGAGCAAGAAGTAAACGACGCTATACATGAAGGTGTAAACATCATTAATGGTGTTATCCCTGTGCGTGTAGAAAAAGATGAAAATAACAGAGCTGTAGCTCTAATTATATCTGAGTGTACATTTGAAGATAACAAGCCAGTTCCTGTTGAAGGTACAGAAAAAAGAATAGAAGCTGATCTGATCGTATCAGCAATTGGTCAGTCACCCGATATTGAAGGTCTTGAAGCACTAGGTAATGACCATGGTTTCTTTGATATAGACGATTTTTACAGACACAAAACAAAAGAAGGACATTTTGTCGCAGGTGATATAGTTAGACCACATCTACTCACAACTGCAATCGGGCAGGGTTCAATTGCATCACAGTCTATAAAAAGCTTTTTTGAAAATAAAGATTTTAAACGCAGACCTAAAGTTGATGTTCATCATTTTAATTTACTTGATAAATTACGTGAAACAGAGATAGAGCCAGAAATCTACACTGCTCCTATTGAAAACCCAGATTTACAAAGAGGTACTGATAATAGTAAAGCTGTAATTCATAATTATGAAGATAGATCTGCTCAAGAAGTCATTCCTTCTACGGAACTTTTTCTCGGACACTTTAAACATGAAGATAGAGTAAAAAGAGGCGAAGCTGTTCCTTCTGGAGATGAGGTTATCGATCATTATGAAGATCGGATTATTGGGTTAACTGAAGAAGAAGCAATTAAAGAAGCATCTAGATGTATGAGCTGTGGGATGTGTTTTGAGTGTGATAACTGCGTAATATATTGCCCTCAAGATGCGGTATTTAGGGTTAAAAAAGATGTTGCTACTATGGGTAGATATGTAGATACTGATTACGACAAGTGTATAGGGTGTCATATTTGTGCTGATGTGTGTCCTACAGGCTATATCAAAATGGGCTTAGGCGAATAGTAAACAGCTTACTCGGTAACAATTTTTGGAGAGAGATTAGTGCGCCAACTTATTAAAAGCCTGCCTTTTATATTACTGCTGTTGTATTCAAATAATATATATTCTCATGATGGCGAAACACATGTCATCAAAGGACACTCCAAGGCCGATATGTTAGAACAGTGTGTTGAACCTACAGAAGATATGCAGAAAAGTCATTTTGGCTATCTATATCATCAGCGAGATGAAACCGTAAAACATGGAATTAGAACAAAACAACACAGTTTGGCTAATTGTGTAGACTGTCATGTTTCATATGATGATAAAGGTGATGCCATTTCTATAAATTCTGAGGGACAGTTCTGTCAAACTTGTCATGTTCAAACAGCTGTTAATATAGACTGTTTTACTTGCCATGCAACAGTACCTCGAGAAAAACAAGTTCGTTTAAATATAAAACATAACAAAAATACTTCAGCAGCTATTGAAGAACATACTTCTAGCCTTGTAAAATACTTTAATGAGAGAAGTAATGACTGATAATAAGACCATAAATCGACGAGATTTTTTAGTGAAATCAGCAACAGCATTATCCATTATATATGTAGTGCCCGATATTTTTCATACAGCTGATGCTTCAATAAATAAACCACTCGATAAAAAGGTTAATTCTTCTACTAAATGGGGAATGAATGTAGAGGTTGATAAATGTGTCGATGGTTGTACTGCGTGTGTAGAAGCTTGTGTAGATGAAAATGGCCTATATGGTTTAGATAGACCTGAAACTGACTCACAATGGATTAGAAAATTAACCATAAAAGATATTACTACAGAAAAAGTAACAACATTACCTATGATGTGTCAGCATTGTGAGAACCCGCCATGTTGTGATGTTTGCCCGACTGGGGCTTCATTTAGAAGAGAGGATGGAATTGTTATGGTTAACCAGCACACTTGTATAGGCTGTAGATATTGCATGATGGCCTGTCCATTTAAAGCTAGATCTTTTGTACATGAAAATCTAACTGAACAATTAACTTCTGCTCCAAGAGGTAAGGGTTGTGTTGAAAGTTGCAATCTCTGTGTGAACAGAGTTGATCATGGTTCAGACACTACGGCATGCGAAGAAGCATGTATGCAAGAAGGGCATAATGCCATAACTTTTGGGGATCTTACAGATCCAAATAGCAGAGTAAGTCAATCTATCAAAAGAACAAATAATAGACGTCTGAGAGCAGACTTGAAATTAAAACAAACAGTTACATATTCAGGGTTTTAAATGATTGATAAAATTATACTCACAAAATATATTATATCTCCCAAAATCTTTTGGTCTAAATTAATATTATTAGGATTTTTTATATTAGTTGGCTTTGCTTGCTCATTATATATGGAGCATGAAGGACACTATGTGACTGGCATGAATAACCAAATTGTATGGGGCTTACCTCATATTTTTGCTGTGTTACTAATTGTTATAGCATCGGGTGTATTAAACATAGCATCAATATCATCGGTTTTTGATAAGAAGTTATACAAACCTCTAGCTCCATTATCAGCCCTCTTGGCCATAGCTTTCCTTATAGCTGGTTTGATCATCTTAGTGCTAGACTTAGGTAAACCAGATAGATTAATTGTTGCAATGACAACTTATAATTTTAAATCTATCTTTGCTTGGAATATATTTCTTTATTCTGGATTTGCAGTCGTATTAGCTGCATACATTTGGACTATGTTAGACAGAGAGGTAAATAGATTTTCTAAGTATGTAGGTACATTCGCTTTTGCTTGGAGGATTATATTAACAACTGGTACAGGATCAATATTTGGCTTTTTAGTGGCTAGAGAGGCTTACGCAACAGCTATACTTGCTCCATTATTTATTGTGATGTCATTGCTGTATGGAACAGCAGTATATTTTCTTATTCTCAAAATTATTAGTAAATTTCATAAGACATACATTTCTACTGATATACTAACGAATCTTAGAAAATTAACTGTTATGTTTTTGTTTGCAAACCTCTATTTTTTATTTTTATATCATATTACAAATATGTACATTGCAAAACATCTAGAATATGAAATCTTTATTTTATCTGATGGTGGCATTTACACACTGGCCTTTTGGCTTGGGCAATTACTGATAGGGATAATACTTCCAATTTTTGTGATTAGCTATAATAAATTATGTAATGAATTATCATTAATTATTTCATCTATATTAATTCTCATTGGTAGCTTTGTTGCAATGTATGTCATTATTATTGGAGGACAAGCATACCCTCTAACTATATTCCCTGATCATATTATTGTTGAAAGTAGCTTTTATGATAATACTGTTCATTCTTATGTTCCTTCTCTATATGAATTAGGCCTTGGTGTTGGAGGTGTCGCGCTCGCTTTAATAATTATTTTAATAGGCATAGCAAACTTTAAATTCTTACCTACGCTTATCAAATCACCTAAAAAGAATCTATCAGATGAACAAGAAAACACTACTGCATAGTTTTGAAATCTTACCTTATAACATCAACACGAAAATCTTCTGGTAAAACAACTGTAACAATTGGCCTATCTCGTATTTTGAGTAGGATGTCATATGGCCTATCAGTCTTTAAAAAAGGGCCAGATTATATCGATCCTTTATGGATATCAAAAGCAAGCAAGGCAAGTTGTTACAATTTAGATTATAACACTATGTCTATGGCTGAAATCAAAAAACTTTTTAGATTAAAAACCAAACAATCTACTATAAATCTCATCGAAGGCAATAAAGGTCTTTTCGATGGCGTTAGCCTTGATGGGTCTGATAGTAATGCTGCTTTGGCTCATTTACTAAATCTTGAGACTATACTTGTGGTAGATTGTTCCGGCATCACAAGAGGTATCGCGCCTTTGATACATGGCTATGAAGATTTTGATCCTAATATAAAATACAAGGGAATCATATTAAATAATATTGCGGGTGAGAGACATGAAGGGAAGATTATTAGCGCAGTCAATGAGTATACTAACTTAAAAGTATTTGGTTCTATCCAAAATAATAATCAAATTAAAATACTAGAACAACATTTAGGTCTACAACCATCATTTACAAGCTCAAGTAGTAATAATATTATAAATAAAATTGCATCATTAGTAAAATCATCTGTTGATGTTGAATATCTATTAAAAGGAGTCAGACATAAAAAAAAGCTACCAACTATAACTCATAGCTTAAAGACTCAAAAGTACACTGGAATAAGTATTGGCATTGCTAAAGACAATGCTTTTGGTTTTTACTATGCTGATGATATCGAAAAGTTTAAATCCTTAGGTGTAAAAATTCAATATTTTAACACTCTCAAAGATAAGTCTTTGCCAAATGTAGATGCTCTATTTATTGGCGGAGGTTTCCCAGAGCTTGTTGTAAAAGAATTAAGCTCTAACAAAAAAATGATATCATCTATTAAGTATTTCATTGAGTCTAATAAACCTGTTTATGCAGAATGTGGTGGTTTAATGTATTTATGTAAATCTTTGAAAGTAAACGAACAAACCTTTAAAATGGTTGGAGTTATTAATGGTAGAGTGGCGATGAATGATAAACCAATTGGTAGAGGCTATGTGGAACTTACATCATCTGAGCATCCTTGGCATATGTCAAATGATAATATTAAGGCCCATGAGTTTCACTATTCTGATCTAACATTAGATGCTAAATTAGCTAATTATGCATACAAAGTCAAAAGAGGCCATGGGGTTAACGGTTCATATGATGGTATTAAATATAAAAATCTTCTAGCAAGCTATAGCCATTTAAGAGATACTAAAAAAACTAATTGGATTATAAAATTTTTAGAATTTATAAAAAATAATAAAGAGAAATGAAACAAAAAACAATATTTGAAATATCTGATGCGGCATCAAAGCAGATACTAACCTCTTCTGAATCATCAGATTCTAAAGACTGGCCTCTGAGAGTTGCTGTTAATGTTGATGATAATGGCAAATTCAATTATTTGATGGGCTTTGATCAATCTAAAGAAGAAGATCTAAGATTGAAGATTAATAAGGTTGAAATAATCATTGCTCCAGATTCAATGATTAATCTAAAAAACTGTAAACTTGATTATGTAGAAATAGATAAGGATAAATTTGAATTTATATTTTTAAATCCTAACGATCCAGCTTATGTCCCACCTGATGATAGTCTCGATGATAATGTAACTCATGATCTATAAGTTTCTTAATTCTTTTGGCATGCTAAATATTATATTTTCTTCAACAGCTTCATGCTTGATATTATTCATTACAGCCCCCTGATCAATTAGATATTCTGTTACTTGATCTAATAATATTTGAGGCGCTGATGCGCCAGCAGTTATACCGATAGATTTTTTATTTTTTAGCTCATTCAGATCAATATCATGAAAGCTATCAATTAATCTTGATGGAATATTATTTTTTAAAGCTAACTCTACTAACCTCCTACTGTTCGAGCTATTCACTGAGCCAATTACAAGTAGGTAATCGCAATATTTCAGTATTGATTTAACAGCATCTTGTCTATTCTGTGTTGCATAACATATGTCACTTTTTAAAGGGGACATGATATTAGGATACTTTTTTATTAAATTATTTATTATATCTTTTGTATCGTCCATTGATAATGTTGTTTGAGTCACATAGGCAACTTTTTTGTTGTCAATATCAAGAGTAGAAATATCTCGAATATTTTCAACTAAGTGTATTTTGCCAATTGGAGAATCATATTGGCCCATAGTACCTTCTATTTCTGGATGTCCTTTATGTCCAATCAACACAACATCAACTCCTTCTTTTGAATATTTATGAACTTCTATATGTACTTTTGTCACTAGTGGGCAGGTTGCATCAAATATTTTTAGATTTCTATTTTTAGCATCATTTTTAACTTCAATAGAAACACCATGTGCACTATATACAATAATTGAATTCATAGGTACATCGGATATATCTTCAATGAATGTAACCCCCTTTTTTTTCAGGTCTTCTATAACATATTTATTATGAACCACTTCATGTTTTACATATATTGGCGCGCCAAATACATCTATGGCCTTATTTACAATATCTACAGCTCTTTCAACTCCAGCACAGAATCCGCGTGGCGTTGCAAGCATTAGCTGAGTGTTTGTGAAAAACTTATTCATATACTTTTATAATTTTTACCTTAAACTTTATTTCTATTCCTGCTAGAGGATGATTTAGATCAAGAAGCACCTTATTCTTTTCAATCTCCTTAATCATAGCAAATGAAGATGCTTCCTCGCCATCATTTTCTTTTATATCCAGCTCTATTATATTTCCAACTTTTACCATTTCTTGATTAGGGAATAAATCCTTAGGAACATATTTAGTCTTATTAACATCTTTTGCCCCAAAGGCATCCAACGGTGATAAGACAATTGTTTGTTCTTTATTATCTGATAATCCATAAAGAGTCATTTCTAATTTTTGGGGTATTATTCCATTACCGATAGTTATGTCTACTGGGTCTTTATCAAATGTGGACTCAAAAACTAAATCATCAACACTAGATATAGAATAATGAAGTTTTACTTTTGAATTAAATTTAATCATTTTTCTTTATGAATAAAAAACTATATATTATTAAGAAAGCACCAATACTAATTAGTATATCTGCTACATTGAATACAGCAGGAAAATATACCCGATCATAATTTATAATTATAAAATCTAATACAGACCCATTCGATATTCTATCTATGAAGTTACCAAATGCCCCGCCAAGAATTAACATATATCCGAATATTTCTAATTTTTCAAGAATATCAAAATCCCTCAAAAATAAATAAAATATAAACAATATAATAGCGCCAATTATTATGGCTAAAATAGTATTAGCTAAAAGGGATTCAGAGTTAAATATACTAAATGCTATTCCTTTATTATGAATAATCTCAAATGAGATAAAGTCATTGTATTTATATGATCCATTTTTAACATAATCCTGAATAAGTGATTTAGACAAGTAGTCAAAAAATGTTAAGAAAAATATAAATGTTAAGGCTAATAGTCTCATTAGCCAAGTGTTCTCTGTTCACCATCAGCATAGACATTGCTGTGACATCTGGAACATAAAAGAGGGTGTTGTTCAATCGTGCCTACTGTATCACTCATATGCCAGCATCGCTCGCATTTTGGATTATTATTTTTTTCTACTAGAATCTCTATTTCATTATTTTCAAATTTGGAGTTTAAATTACAGTCAGATGTAATAAAGATAAATTTTAATTCATCTTTATAGCTGCTAAGGAGATCATATGTTTTATCATCAACATTTAAGTGGATAGTGGCTTCCAATGAGGATCCAATTATATCGTTGTTCCTAGCTTCATCTAGTTTTTTTGAAACTAACTGTTTTAAAGAAAATAACTTATCAGCAACTTTATTTTCATTATCATCTATTGAGAATTCATCATTTACCCATTCATCTAAAAATACTGAATCGAACTTTCTATCATCGATCTGTTGATAAACTTCTTCTGCAGTAAATGATAAAATAGGAGCTATCCAAATATTCATCATTTTTAAAATATTGTAACAAACATATTGACTAGCTCTCCTTGGGCCACCATCAACTTTAGATGTATATAATCTATCTTTAATTATATCTAAGTAATATCCTCCTAGTTGAACAGTGCAGAAATTTTGTATGTCTTGAACTATCTGATGGAACTTAAATTCATCATAATTTTTTCTGATAGATATTTGCAGTATTTGTGCTTGATTGAGTATCCACCTATCAACCAATGTTAACCCATCGGGAGTTTTATTATTTTTATTTGAATAATCAGATATATTAGACAATAAAAACTTTATTGTATTTCTGATTCGCCTGTATCCTTCCGATGCTCTTTTTAAGATTTCTTCAGATATATGCATTTCTTTTGTGTAATCTGTAGTTGCAACCCATAATCTTAGAATATCCGAGCCTTTGCTCTTTATAATACTTTGGGGGGCTATTACGTTGCCTTGTGACTTAGACATCTTTTGTCCATTAGCATCAACCACAAAACCATGAGTTAAAACATTTTTATATGGAGGCTTATCCATAATTGCCATACCAGTTATCAGTGATGACTGAAACCAACCCCTATGTTGATCTGATCCTTCTAAATACAAATCAGCTGTATCCCCTAAACCTCTCTGCTTCATGACAGCAATATGAGAAACACCAGAGTCAAACCATACATCTAGTGTATCAGTGACCATGTAATACTCATCCGGATTACTGATAAGTTTACTTTTGTCAAAATCGAACCACCCTTCGATATTTTCTCTAGAAATTATATCTGCAACTTTATCTAAGATCTTAGAAGTATCTATATGTAGTTCGTTGGTTTCTTTATTAACAAATAGTGGTATTGGTACTCCCCAAAATCTCTGTCTAGAAATACACCAGTCAGGTCTGTTTTTAATCATATTCTTGATACGATCATAACCCCAACCAGGGACCCAGTTCACTTTATCTAAATTATCATTTATTTTTTTTCTCAAGGATCCTTGATCCATGCTAACAAACCACTGAGGTGTTGCTCTGAAAATTAGAGGAGTCTTGAATCGCCAGCAATGCGGGTAGCTATGATTATATTTCTCATGATGAAGGATTTTATCATTATCTACTAGACATTTGATGATAGGATCATTCGCTTTCCTGACATGCAAACCACCAAATAGTTCAAGACTTTCAATAAATATACCCTTATCATTTACTGGATTAAAAACTTCGAGATTGTTTTCGAGACCCGCTACATAGTCATCTTGTCCATGACCAGGAGCAATATGAACTAAGCCGGTTCCATTTTCAGTTGTAACATGTGCAGCAGTTATGATTGGAACTACTTTATTATAAAATGGATGTTCTGTCTGAAACCCTAACAGGGAATCTCCCGTAAATTTTTTTATAAAATCTTTTGGTGCTATTTCATCTAGGGCTTTTTCAAAAAAATTATCCACTAGATCTTCCGCTATAATCACATGTTTATCTTTTATTTTCACTAAAACATAATCTATGTTGCTGCCGATAGCTATTGCTTGATTAGCTGGTAAAGTCCAAGGTGTAGTAGTCCAGATGCAACAATATATATCTCCTTTTAAATCTTCTAATGAAAAAATTTTCTTAAATTTATTTTGATCAGAAATTTTGAATAAAATATCCACTGCATCTGACACTAGATCTTTGTATTCAACCTCTGCCTCAGCTAATGCAGATTCAGATTCAATACACCAATGTACTGGTTTGGAACCATGATAAATATGATTATTTTTTAGAATACTTGAAAAACTTTTCACAATCGACGCTTCAAAATCTTTATCCATACTGGTATATGGGTTTTCCCAGTCAGCAACTACGCCGAGTCTAATAAAATCTATTTTTTGTTTATTAATTTGTTTCGAAGCATATTCTCTACATGCTTTTCTAAATGCATTCTTATTATCTTTAAATTTAGATTTACCATACTTTTTTTCTACCATTAGCTCTATGGGTAATCCATGACAATCCCAACCAGGAATGAAAGGCGCATTAAAGCCAGAAAAGGTTTTACTTTTAGTAACAATATCTTTTAGAACTTTATTTACAGCATGACCTATATGGATATCGCCATTAGCATACGGAGGCCCATCATGGAGGATATAATTATCAGATTCAGCATGTTTATCACGAATCTTCTTATACAAATTGATTGTATCCCAAAATTTTAAAATATCTGGCTCTCTTTGAGGTAAGTTAGCCTTCATTGGAAACTTAGTGCTTGGTAGATTTAATGTATCCTTATAATTCATTGTAAATCCTTTAATAAAATTTCTGCCGCCTTTTTATCTTCATTCATTTGCTTAATTAATTCATCCTGATTATCAAATTTGATCTGATCTCTGATCTTATCTATAAATATCACTTTTAATTGTTTTCCATATATATCAGATTCAAAATCTAAGATATTTACTTCTAACACATGGTCTATACCGGAAAATGTCGGTTTATTTCCCCAGCTAGCTAGACCAAATAATTTTTTATCTTCAAATAAAATATTGACTAAAAATATACCATTTATTGGATAAGATTTATATATTTCTATATTAGCGGTTGGATAACCAAGTCTTCTTCCTCTTTTTTCGCCATGAATAACTTTGCCTGATAATGAAAATGGTACAGCTAATAGTTGGTTAGCTTCTTTGATTTTTCCATTTTTTATTAATATTCGTATATCTCTACTAGATATCTTATCGCTTGATATTTTAACTAGATCTAATGATAGTAGATTATAACCGCCTAGTTCACTATATTTTTGGAGAAGTTCAATGTTACCCATTCGTTTGTATCCAAATTTAAAATCCTTGCCAACAATTAAATATTTCAATGATAATTTCTCAATCAATATATCTTTTATAAATATATTTTCGTTAATTTCAGAAAAACTTTTATCGAAAGGTATAACAAGTACCTGCTGTACCCCTAATTTTTCGAACACTTTATGTTTATCAGACATTTCCATCAATCTAAAAAACTCATTAGCCTTGAAATATTCTTCAGGCATTTGGTCGAATGTTAATACAGTTGGTACTAAATTATTTTCTTTTGCAATTCGAACAGTCTCTTTGACTAACTCAATATGACCCTTATGCATACCATCAAAATTACCGATTGATATGCAATTGTTGCTAGTTGTTTTTTCTATGTTATTAATATCTTTTATTATTATCATGAGAGAGATTTCTTAAATTTATAGCCAAGGATATACATTGAAATAATATAAATCAATCCGCCCGTAATGATATATAACCCTAGCAATAAGCCCCTGATATAATATTCATTTTTAGCAAGCTCTATTGGTTGGATTAAAATACTTCCTAAAGTCACCAACATTATTATACAACTTACTATTGAAATAAATGGCTCTTTATTAAAAATATTAGAGTTATAGACTACTTCTTCTTTTTTTAATCTCAAGTATAGCAAGATCACCTGAATCCAGGCAGACAAAGATGTTGCTAAAGCTAGCATGGCATGCGCCCCATCAAAGGGATTAGATAAATAATACAGAACAACTATCGTATTCATGAATATATTAAATGCTACAGCTATCAGCCCATACTTAACTGGCGTTTTAGTATTTTGTCTTGAGAAAAAACCTGTTAGCAAAACTTTCATTAAGATAAAAGCTGGTAAGCCAAGAGAATAAGCTACTAAACTAAGAGAGCTCATATTTGTGTCATTGTTGGTAAAATTTCCATACTGGAATAGACTCATGATTATATGATCAGATAACAGTATCAGACCAAACATTGCAGGCAGGCTAAAGATCAAAACAACTTTTAATGAATTAGATAAGGTATTTTTAAAACCAATCATATCCTTTGAGGAATATTTCGCAGATAAAAGAGGCAAGATAACTGTTGCAATTGCAATACCAAATACACCTAAGGGAAATTCAACCAACCTGTCTGAATAATAAAGCCAACTTATACTACCAGGGGCTAGCATTGATGCGACAATAGAATCCACAATCAAATTAATTTGAACAACAGCAGTACCCACTATTGCGGGTAACATCAATTTTAGGACTTTATTGACACCAATGAAACTAAAATTTATTCTTGGCATCACTAGAAGATTCATCTTGTATAGGAAAGGTAGTTGAATAAAATATTGAATTATTCCTGCAATTAAAACACCGTAAGCCAGAGACATTATAGGTGTATAAGATAAATGAGAAGAATATATAGTTGCAGTTATCAGGGATATATTTAGAAGAACTGGTGTAATTGACGGCAGTAAAAACTTATCATATGTATTAAAGATTCCTGCATACATCGCAGTTAATGAGATAAAGAATAAATAGGGGAAAGTAATTTTTAGCATATCAGAAGCAAGTGCATACCGTATATCATTTTCAGTAAAACCAGGTGCAAAAATATTAATGATATTCTCTGAAAAAACTATCCCTAATAGAGTTATGAAGAATAATATTAATCCAAGATTACCTTGTATATAACTAATTAATTTTTTCACCTCTAGGGGTTTTGTCGTTTTGTACTCATTTAATATAGGGACAAAAGATTGAATAAATGCGCCTTCAGCAAATAATCTTCTAAAAAAGTTTGGAATCTTAAATGCAACGAAAAAGGCATCTGTATTAGAGGATGCTCCGAATACATTTGCGAAAATAATATCCCTTATAAACCCAGAAACCCTGGAAATAAATGTCATCCCACCTACTATAAAAGATGATTTAACTACAGAATTTCTAGTATTTGCCTTGTTTTGGTCGATCATTTGTATCTAAATGTTGACAGTAATCCCCTTCACTGAGATAATCTTGTTTTATTTTACCTTTAATTGGAGAAGATTACATTGGCAAATACACCACAAGCAAGAAAAAGAGTTAGACAAGCGGTTAAGGCTCGAACAAGAAATGCTGCTCAGAAATCTAATTTTAGATCTAGCATCAAGAAGGTTCTGAAATCATTGTCTGAGAAAAATAAAGATCAATCCAATGCTAATTTTAAAGAAGCTATGTCTATAATGGATAAATTAGTTATCAAAGGTTTAATTCATAAAAACAAAGCAGCTAGACACAAGTCACGTCTTAATAAACATATACAAAAATTATCCTAGATCTATTTTTCTGACTTGAAATAAGTACCAACCTTCTCATTAGAGAGTATTCTCTTTACGACATCACTTTCTAATCCTGAGGCAATAATTGCGTCAATACCGTTTTCAGAAATCATTTTGACTGCTTGTAATTTAGTTTTGAAACCACCAGTTCCTAGGTCGCTTTTTTCATGAGAATTATACTCATTAATATTAATATCTTTTATATTACAGTTTTCAATCAATTTAGCATCATTATGTTTATCTGGATTCTTATTATAAAAACCTGATTGGTTTGTAAGTATTATCATAAGATCAGCATCTATGAGATTTGCAACCATAGCAGCAAGTTTATCATTATCTCCAAACCTTATCTCTTCTGTAGCTACAACATCATTTTCATTAATTATAGGAATAACATTTAAAAGAAGAAGTTTTTCAATCGTTGCTTTTGCATTCATGTATCTCCCATGATCATTCATATCATCATGAGTAAGAAGTACTTGTGCAATTAATTTATTAAAATTATTAAAATATTTTTCATATAAGCCCATCAATTGTTGTTGTCCAATTGCAGCTAATGCTTGGAGAGACTCAAGATCTTTTGGTTTATTATTGATATTGAGTATATTCATACCTTGGCTAATTGCGCCAGATGTAACAATAATAAATTGACTGTTTTTACTGAGATCAGATACCTGTCTCGTTAAATTTTCTATAATTTGTAAGGATGCAGAATTACTCTCACTAATAAGAGCACTGCCAATCTTTAGTACAACTTTATTGTATTTTTTCATCACTCATCTCATCTCTTAAATATTCAATTATATCCTCACATAAATTATTTAATCCTATACCTGCAATAGCAGAAGTATAGTATTTGTTTGATTGAATTGCATCCTTTGCATATTTCTTTAATTCCTCAAGTTCCTGTTGACTAAGAACATCTATTTTATTGAACACATACCATTTATCTTTTTTACTTAGATCCTGATCATAATCTTTTAATTCTTTTGCTATCATGTCAACATCTTTCATTATTTGATCTAGTTTGTTTTTCGATACGTCAATAACATGAAGCAACAACCGTGTCCGAGATATATGCTTAAGAAACTGAATGCCTAAACCAGCGCCTGTTGATGCACCAACAATTAAACCAGGTAAATCTGCTACCACAAATTTTTCATAATCGCTTATAAGTACAACTCCAAGATTTGGATGGATTGTGGTGAATGCATAGTTTGCTATCTTTGGCTTAGCCATACTAACAGCAGCAAGTATAGAGCTCTTCCCAACATTTGGTAACCCAATTAGACCAACATCAGCAAGAACTTTTAGCACAATTTTGAGTTGCCTTTCTTCGCCGACTTTTCCATCAGTAGTTTTTCTTGGCGCTCGATTAGTTGAGGTTTTAAATCTTGCATTACCAAGACCAAATTCTCCACCTGAGGCAATAACTATTGATTGGCCATCTTTTTCTAGATCACAGATCAATTCTTCTGTATCTAGATCATAAATTACACTACCAGCTGGTAGTTGTATAACTAGATCATCACCAGATCGACCTTTTTTATTTTTACCTCCACCTGTTTTACCATTAGGTGCGATAAATTTACTTCTATTTCTAAAGTCGGCAAGAGTATTAAGTCCATCTTTAGCCTTAATAATAACAGAGCCACCTTGACCTCCGTCACCACCATCAGGACCACCAAAGGGTATATACTTTTCTCTTCTAAAGCTAAGACAGCCATTACCACCATTACCAGCTTTAACCAATATTATGGTTTCATCTATAAATTTCATATTATTTGACTGAGGGTTTTAGATATTTTTTGTCGGTAAGACACTAACAAACTTATGTTTGCCTAGACCTTTTTTTTGAAAAGTAACGTATCCATCTGCTTTAGCAAATAAGGTATGGTCTTTACCGCAGCCTACGTTAGTTCCTGCTTTTAACGGCGTACCTCTTTGACGAATAATGATATTGCCAGCTTTTACAAACTCGCTACCATATTTTTTGACTCCAAGTCTCTTGGACTCCGAATCTCTTCCATTTTTGGTGCTACCGCCTGCTTTTTTATGAGCCATTTTTTTACCTTATTTAATTTTTTCTATTTTGACTTCTGTAAAGTCTTGTCTATGACCATGTGATCTCATATAGTGTTTTCTACGTTTAAATTTTACTACACGAATTTTTTTATATCTACCATGTTTTTGTATGGTACCCGTTACCTTGATCTTTGACCCTGAAATCATTGAATTTTTATCATCAAAAGCCATTAAGACATCATCAAAAGATACAGCTGTTCCTTCAGGAGAAGATATTAGATCTACTTTGATAGAATCTCCTTCAGTTACCTTATACTGTTGACAGCCATTTTTGATTATTGCGTACATCTCTTTACCTTTAAAACCAATGATTCTAACTTGTATTTAGTATTTAATAAATACTTTTATCACTATAATTCATATATTTCGTATTTTCTTGTAGAACTAGTACTTTTAGCTATCTATCTGTAATATATGAGAATGACAATTGTATCAATTAATAAGCTCTTATCAAGTGAATTAGAGGCCCTAGATGGCCAGTTAAAAGCTAGATCACAAACCAAAGTAGAGATGATAAATACGCTAAGTGACCATATAATTTCTAGTGGGGGTAAACGGTTAAGACCCATAGTTTTGATGCTTTCAGCATATGCCTCAGATCCTAAAGCCCAAGAAAAAGTCATAGACGCGTCAGTGGTGGTTGAATTCATACATGCAGCAACTTTGTTACATGATGATGTGGTTGACATGTCAAGAATCAGACATAGCAAAGATACTGCGAATATAATTTGGGGAAATAAAGGAGCCGTATTGGTTGGTGATTTTTTATACTCTAGAGCTTTTGAGATAATAGTGGAAATAAATAGATCACTTGTTTATGAAACTCTGGCAAAAACTACCAATATCATCGCTCAAGGAGAAGTTTTACAGCTCATGAATGTAGGTAATATTGATTTAGATGAAGAATTATATCTCGATATTATTTATAGGAAAACTGCAATATTATTCGAAGCCTCAGCAAAAATAGGCTCAATACTGAGCGATGGTAAATATTCCGAGAATCTTGCATCTTTTGGTTTACATTTCGGCAAAGCTTATCAGCTAAGAAATGATTATCTTGATTATTTTGGTGATTCTGAAAAAACCGGTAAGAATGCAATCGAGGATCTTTATGAGGGAAAAGCTACTATGCCTGTCATACACTCACTTAGGAATGCTACTAAAAGCGACCAGGATTTTCTTCGAGAGTCTTATGCTAATAGTGAAAATATAGATGGTAGGGCTTTCATTAAATTACTTAAAAAATATAAATCTGATAAATATATTGAAGAAAAAATAAATAAAGAAACTAAGTTAGCAATTACTTCTTTAGATGCTCTGAATTCAAGTAAATATAAAGAGGGGCTTATAAGACTCGCAGAATTCTGCCAACAGAGAACTAGTTAAGATATACGTTAGACTTACCCATTATTTCAGTTAACGTTTTTCCTGTAGAGTAGCCATTCATGAATTTTTTACCTAACCCTAGTTTCATCATCCAGTAGCTAATTCTTGGATACCCATATAAAATTTTTGAACCCTTACGATATAATTTCAGCTCTTGTGTAAATGAATCTAAAAAATTATTGTAAAGCTGATTAGCACTATATGAGCTAAGTTTACTATCAACTATAGCTTTAGCTGCATATTTCCCGGAGATGATAGCATTATAGATCCCCTCTCCTAAAAGAGATTCTGCAAAACCCGCCGCATCTCCAACCAGAAAAATATTATTCTTAGCCTTATAACCATCACCTTCGGTACCTATTGGAAAAGCTGTTATATTTTTAATTTTGTCTGTTTGAAAATATTCAGAAACAAAACTAAATAAATCTTTCTTTGAAATTTTTTTTGAATTTTTGCTGGGTATGAGATTACCTATACCAACATTATAATGTTTATCTTTAGGGAAGATCCAAGCATATCCAGATTTATTAAAGATAAATTCTGTCACATATTCTAAATCACTTTTCTCAACAATTCCTTCATAAGCATATACTGGAGTTTTATATTTTAGATCTGAGGTGAGTTTTCTTACAGTGCTATTAGCGCCATCAGCTCCTATTAAAAAATCAGTCTCATAAGTCTTTCCGTCAACTTCCACAATTACTTTTTTTTGGGTATTAGTTATTTTTTTAATTTTGTCTATTTTTTTAAATGCTGCTCCTTTCTTAATTGTCTGTTCAAAAAAATATGAATCAAATTTATCTCGAATCACCATCACACAGGAACCATTGTCATGAGATAAATTTATCTCTTTACTACCACCAAAACTAAATTTCATCTTTCTAGCTGTATGTTCTACTAAATGATCTATGCTGAAAGGCAAATGTCTTAGTGTCTTCATCGTAATTCCTCCTGCGCATGGTTTATGTCTGGGAAATATTGATTTATCCATTATTAGAACTTTTTTACCAGCATCTAGTAATTGATGGGCACTAGAGCATCCAGATGGGCCTGCGCCTATGATAATTACATCGAAAGAATTATTTACTTGATCCATAATAGTGCATATTTGTTTTATATAAGTGCAATAGTTTTATAAAATGTACTAAAAAAATTTAATGTATCCATGATTTCATTTTTTCATTAATAATTCAAAGGCTTTATATTTTTTTAGTAAATGCTCCAATTTGGCACACTTTGTGCATGTATTTGGACAACAGGAGATTTAAAAATGAATATAGTTACAAATAGAATACTTACATTAATTACGCTAATTGGTATTAGCTTATTACCTAATATTGGTTATGCTGAAAGTTCTGAACTTTCTGGTGCTAACACAGCCTGGATTTTGACGTCCACAGCTTTGGTTCTCTTTATGACGATACCAGGTCTAGCTTTTTTTTACGGAGGATTGGTTAGAAATAAAAATGTATTATCCGTTTTAATGCAGTGCTTTGCATTAACATGTCTAGTATCAATAATGTGGGTTGTTGTTTTGTATGGATTAGCGTTTGGTGACGGTGGCTCTCTAAACTCAATCATTGGAAGCTTTGATCAAATATTTATGTCAGGCCTAACAAATGAGAGTTTAAGCGGAGATATCCCAGAATCAGTCTTCGCAATGTTCCAGTTAACATTCGCAATCATAACCCCAGCATTAATAGTTGGTGGTTTTGCAGAGAGAATGAAGTTTTCTTCTATGCTCCTATTTAGCACTCTTTGGATGTTGTTTGTTTATGCTCCAATTTGCCACATGGTATGGGGCGGTGGATGGCTAGGAAATCTTGGGCTTATGGACTTTGCAGGTGGAACTGTTGTTCATGTTAATGCTGGTATTGCAGCATTAGTTGCAGCAGTAATGCTCAGAGAAAGAAGAGGCTTCCCTGCTACTCCAATGCCGCCACACAATCTAACCATGACCGTTGCTGGTGCGTCTATGTTATGGGTTGGTTGGTTTGGATTCAATGCAGGCTCAGCTCTAGCAGCTGATCAATCTGCAGGCATGGCCATGCTTGTAACTCATATTGGTGCAGCAGCAGGTTCTTTGTCATGGATGGGCAGAGAATGGATGAAACAAGGTAAACCAAGTGTCCTTGGTATAGTTACAGGTATGGTAGCTGGTCTTGGGACAATTACTCCAGCATCTGGTTTTGTTGGACCCATGGGAGCATTATTTATTGGTGTATCTGCAGGATTAATTTGCTATGAAGCCACACAATACATTAAAAAAGT
>JAYNVZ010000023.1:0-7765 GCA_038101125.1 Gammaproteobacteria bacterium
TATGATTAATGATCAACTATCAAGAAATTTTAAATACTTAAGAATTTCCATAACAGATAAATGTAACTATCGATGTTCTTATTGTATGCCTAAAGATATATTTGGTAAAGACCATCAGTTTTTACAAAAAAGTGAACTCCTTACTTATGAGGAAATTATTGAAGTGGTTAAAATATTGAAACGATATGGATTGGAAAAAGTAAGATTAACTGGTGGTGAACCTATGTTAAGGAAAAATATAGAACTACTTATAAAAGGCCTCAAAGATGACGCTTTAGTTAATGAAGTTTCGATTACTACCAATGGATCATTATTGAATCATGACAAGATAAGACTATTAAAAACTAATGGATTAGATGCAATCACTATTAGTCTAGATTCCTTATCTCAAGACATAACAGATGAATTGAATCCAACAAACAATAATATCTCTAAAGTTTTGAGCTCTATAGATAATGCATTAAAGATATTTGGTACTTTAAAAATAAATATGGTTGTTATTAAAAATAAAAATAGCCATGAAATTATCGATATGGTAAAAAAGTTTCTACATAAAAATATCGAATTAAGATTTATCGAGTATATGGATGTTGGTGAATCTAATAATTGGGATTCTGAAAATGTTTTTACCTCTAAGGAAATCATGGATCTAATTAAACAGCATTACTCCATGAGTAAAATAGTCGTTAAAAAAGATTCAACATCTGAAAAATGGCAGCTTGATGAATATCCTTTAAGCATAGGTTTTATATCATCCATATCAAAACCATTTTGTAGTAACTGTAATAGAGGAAGATTGTCAGCTGATGGTAAGTTTTATACTTGTTTATTTTCTGATACTGGTTACGATTTTGCTAATTATATTAGAAACAACAATTTATCTTTAGGGGAATATTTTGAAAAAATATGGCTTGAAAGAAATGATCAATATTCGCAGCTAAGGTTCACAAAAAAGATCATTAAAAATAAAAAAAACAAAGTTGAGATGTCATATATTGGAGGCTGACAGGTTTTAGATATATTAAGTTGTAAAATCTAATACAGGAAGCTAAGATTTAATTATGTATATTATTTTCAGTTATATTTTTTATTCCATAGCTATAATAGCTGGTTATGTTGCTGCATATGATTTATTGATTCAAATCTTCCCTGAGTTTGGACTATTCGAAGTATTGGTAGGTTTTATTGCAACTGCAATGTTTTTTCCCTTAGTTCCTATATATTCTGGTTTTACCAATGGTGAATGGATGTTAACAATCATATGCTTTGGATCCATATTCCTAGGTGTAATTCTTGGAAATCACGCTAGGAGAAATAAGCATTAGCCTCATTAGAAAGTAGATTTTGACTTTTTGCGGTCAAATTGTTAATTTTGTTGATAATAATTGCTTTTATAACTATTATACATGCACAAACTCATGAAAATACATGTCAAATATTTTGCTAGTGTTAGAGATTTAATGGGAACAGAGTCTAAAGATCTAGATATTGACAAATCATTGTCTGTTTACGAGTTATGGAAAGATTTGACGGTAAAATTGAATGTCCCAAAAGATGTTCTAATAGCTGTTAATCATAAATATGTTGATAAAGACTTTAAATTAAATGATGGAGATGAAGTTGCTTACTTTCCTCCAGTTACAGGTGGTTAATTATGAAAATAGAAATAGTAGATGAAAGATTTGATCCATGGCAATCACTAGTTGATTATAAAAAGAATGACTTGCAGAATAACCCTAAAATTGGAGCATCATCAGTTTTTTTGGGTACCATGAGAGATTTTAATGAAGATTCTGATGTAACGGGTATGGAGTTACAACATTATCCAGGTATGACGGAAAAATATTTAGAGGATATTGTTAACACTGCAATCAAAAAGTATAAAATAATCGATGGACTAGTAATTCATAGGGTGGGTATGTTAGAACCTACTGATCCAATAGTTATAGTTGCCACTTGGTCTGAGCATAGAGACAATGCATTTAATGCTACACGTGACATTATGGAATCACTTAAGGCAGAAGCTCCTTTCTGGAAGAAAGAATCAACTGACAAGGGGTTTAGATGGGTCAAACCAGCAGCCAGCAATATTGAGACCGAAGATACCCAAAATGAAGCCCAATAAAGTAGTATTAGCATATTCTGGGGGACTTGATACATCGGTAATTGCAAAATGGCTCATGGAAAAATATGAATGTGAAGTTATTACATTTACCGCTGATATTGGACAAGGTTCAGAAACAAAAGACGCAAGAGCAAAAGCGAAAAAATTAGGTATAAAAAAAATATATATTGAAGACTTAACAGAGGAGTTTGTTAAGAATTATGTATACCCTATGTTTAGATCTAATGCGGTCTATGAAGGTGAATATTTTCTTGGAACATCCATAGCGAGACCATTAATAAGTAAAAGGCTTATAGAAATTGCTAAAAAAGAGGGCGCTGATGCAATTTGTCATGGAGCTACTGGAAAAGGTAATGATCAGGTTAGATTTGAATTATCAGCATATGCATTGAATCCTAAAATAAAAATAATTGCTCCATGGAGAGAGTGGGCATTTGTCTCGAGAAAAGATTTAGTAAGATATGCTAGATTAAATAAGATTGCGATCGATTTTGATTCTGGAAAGAAAAGTCCATATTCAATGGATGCAAATATTCTTCATACTTCATATGAAGGTGGTATCTTGGAAGACCCATGGAAAAGTCCTGAAGAAAATATGTGGCTAAGAACAAAATCAATTGAAAAAGCAGTAAACAAACCCGATACTTTAGAGCTAGATTTTAAAGATGGAGATATTGTTAAGATTAATAAGAAGTCGTTAACTCCAGCCAAAGTACTGAATAAGCTAAATATACTTGCAGGCAAACATGGAATTGGAAGAGTAGATATTGTTGAGAACCGTTATGTAGGAATAAAATCTAGAGGTTGTTATGAAACTCCAGGTGGTACCGTTTATCATAAAGCTCATAAAGCAATAGAATCAATTACAATGGATAGAGAGTTATTGCATTTAAAAGAAGACTTATCAAACAGATATACAAGGCTCGTTTATAATGGGTATTGGTTTAGTCCTGAAAGAGAAAGTTTACAAAAACTAATTAATGATTCTCAAAAAAGAGTTACTGGCACAGTTAGAATTAAATTGTTTAAGGGAAATATAATTATATTAGGTAGAAAATCACCTTATTCTATTTATAGCGAAGATCTGTCAACTTTTGAGGCAGATTCAGGCGATTACGATCAAAAAGATGCCGAAGGATTTATAAAAGTAAATTCACTTAGATTGAGAAATAAACAAAAATAATTATTTATTAATTTTATCCAAGTAAACTGTGAACTTTAGAGATTTTTTTCTATATTGTTCTATCTTAACTGGAATAAAATCATGATCTACTGCATACCAAGTGAGAGTACTTCTTTTATTATTCTCAATAACTCTCTTTATTACAATCGTATTGGTTTCACCGAAAACCGTATCAATCACATCATCTGAATGTATTGTATAAATGTACTTTCTTAATCTACCTTTATCTAAAACAGCATAAGTTGATTCAAAAGTACCATTCTTTAAATCTTCTTGATAAGCAATCTGAACTGATAGTCTATCGAGTGTATCAGCAACCTTATGATGTTCTTTTTTAATACCATTATCTATGGTATGTACACCACTATCACTATTGAATATTGTAACTATATGATCTTTTTTATCTTTCCTTTCCCTTATATATTCATATTTTAGTGGAGATATAGAGCCTGAGTTAATCACATAATTAGATGATTCTATACGATGATCTTTCTTTACTTTAAAAACTCCATCAGTTTTACTCACAATTTCGACAAAAAATGAATTACCTTCTTTATATAAGCTATAAGAACTTTTGCCAAAAAGAATTTCCCCTTTATATAGCTTATAAAGATGTTGAGAAATAGCCACTTGCTCACTATAAGAATAGATAGGAATAATCATACATAATATTATTATGATAAACTTAGTTAATTTTTTAAAATATGCTCTATAGGACATTCTAATATCTCGCCATTAAATGAAAACTGATTGCCTAGTTTTACTATATTATTTTCTACAAACCACTTGATTGCAATAGGAAGTATTTGATATTCAATCATATGAATATTCTTCTTTATAGTTTCTTCATCATACTGATCAACTTCATATCTTCCTTGTATGATTATTGGTCCACCATCAAGTTCAGAAGTAACATAATGAACAGATGCACCATGAAACTTATCTTTTGCTTTGATCACTTTTTTATGTGTATCTAAACCTTTGTATTTAGGAAGCAGTGATGGGTGAATATTAATAATCTTGCCATCATATTTATCAGTGATAGTTTTAGGGAGTATTTTCATAAACCCAGCAAGAATTAATAGATCAATATTATTTTTATCTACTATATCGGACAGAACATAGTCAAAACTTTTATTTGTATCAATGACCATTGTAGCTATGTTATGATTTTCTGCAATATCCAAACCCTTAGCTTTTGAGTTATTGGAGATAACCATAAATACATCCATATTGATAAATCCGGATTTAATATTTTCTAGAATATTTAATAGATTGGTGCCATTTCCAGAAATAAGAATAATTGCTTTAGTTCTTTTCATATACAATTGCTTTATTACTATTTTTCTTTGCAATGCAACCAAGTATTTTTGGCTTATACTTTAACTTCATTGAGACTGAAATTAACTTATTTAAATCTTTTTTATCTATAATTAATACCATTCCAATTCCACAATTGAAAGTCTTTAACATATCATTATCTGTCAAAGCAGCTTTCTTTTGAATAAGCTTGAATATTTTTGGCAAGGACCAGCTAGATAAATTTATTTTAGCCATAAATTTATCTGTAAGAATTCTAGGAACATTATCCGTAATGCCGCCACCCGTTATGTGAGCAGCTCCATGTATGGATATTTTCTTTTGCAAATTAAAAAAAAGATCTGAATATAATTTTGTTGGCTTTATTAGAGCTTTTCGAAGGTCTATGCCATCATATTTCTTTTTTAATGAGAGAGTATTGGTCTCAATTAATTTATTTATCAATGAATAACCATTTGAATGAAATCCACTAGAAGGTATACCTACTATTAGGTCACCATTTTTTATTAGTTTTTTGTCGATCATCTTATGTTTGTCAACAATACCAACACAAAAACCAGCCAGATCATAATCTTTACTTTTGTACATCCCAGGCATCTCTGCAGTTTCACCACCGATTAAAGGTATTTTTACAGCATTACAAGCTTTTTTTATTCCTTTGAGAACCTTGGTGTGTAGTTGAACATCTATTTTACTTGTTGCAAGGTAATCTAAAAAGAATAATGGTTCAGCTCCTGAGGTTATCACATCATTCAAGCACATAGCCAACAAGTCCTGCCCAATATATCTATGTTCATTTAATAGAGCTGCTAATTTAAGTTTTGTCCCTACACCATCGGTACCAGCAACAATTAAAGGATTTGTATATTTTTTAATATCCAGTGCATATAGGCTCGAGAAACCTCCTATGCCAGCAACCACATTAGGATTTTTTGGGTTTGCCCCTTTTTTTAAGTTGCCTATGAGTTTATCGGCTTTTTTTATATTTACACCGGATTTTGCATAAGTTAGCTTGTTTAAAGTTTTTTTCATGTTTAAATGGTTAGGATTTAATTATATATTAATCTATTGAGTATATATACATTTATGAAAGAAACAAAAGTTAAAAAAGATCAAATTCCTATTAATTTCAGCTTTATCTCGAATAAAAGCTTTGATAACTACATTGCTGGACATGACAATCTTACAATAGATTTTTTGATGAAATTCCATGATAATCCACTTAGCGCAATTATTTTTTTGATTGGTAAAAAATCAAGTGGTAAATCTCATTTATGTTTAGCCATAAAAGCCATAACAAGTAAGTCCACTGTTTTTTTAAATGAGACGAATATTGATAAAGTGCATTTTGATGAAATATCAAGGCATGAATTATTGATTATTGATAATATTGATAAAATAATTAAACAGAATGATACCGAAGAATTATTGTTTGCAGCAATTAACGACTTTATATTAAATAAAAAACATATATTGGTAACATCTACTTTACCTCTTGCTAAGATTAAATTTCGACTACCTGATCTATCATCTAGGTTGAAGTGGGATCAAGTTCTGACAATACCAGAGCTCACTGATGAAGGAAAAATTAAGGTTTTACGAAAAAATGCATATGAAAGAGGATGGGATATCCCAAATAATGTATGCGACTATATAATGAACCACTATAAAAGAGATTTATATTTTTTATGTAACTGTATCAAACATATTGATCAAGCCTCATTATCTTTAAAGAAGAAAATAACTATTCCTTTTATAAAAAAAATAATTGAGTATAAGTAGATTTTAATTATCTAACTTCTTTGCGAGCTTAGCCACTCTCTCACCAAAACTCATACAAATTTCTTTTTCATCTTCTGATATATCATTTTTACCATTAAAAGAAACATGACTAGGTCCATATGGTGTTCCGCCTGTTTTTGTGGTATTCAATGTCTTATTACTATAAGGGACACCAGATAATATCATCCCATGATGTAGCAAAGGCAACATCATACTGAGGAGGGTTGATTCTTGTCCTCCATGGAGACTTGAGGTTGATGTGAATACTCCAGCAGGTTTGCCACATAAAACTCCGTTGTACCATTCAGCTGTTGTTGTATCTATAAATGCCTTCATTGGCGCAGCCATGTTACCGAAATGAGTTGGGCTGCCAATTAATAAGGCAGAACAGTCTTTCAGATCCTCGTTTATTACCAGAGGGTCACTATCATCAGTGTTTTTTTGATTATTCGGTACTGTTCTGAGTATTGCATTCGCACCATCAATATTTTCTACCCCTCGAGCTATCAAACGAGCCATTTTTTTCGTTGAGCCATTTGTAGAATAATATATAATAAGTACATTCATTATAGAACTAGGATATTCTATATGGATAATAAAATAAACTTTTTACGTTATATTATGCATAAACTTTCAATACTTTTTGTAGCTTTATTTTTTTCTCAATTGCTTTTCGCTGCTGACGGAGATAAACAACTATCAAGTCAATCGATAAAAGATGCGAAGAGGTCATATAAACAGGTAGTAAAGCTAAATAATGCATGGAGAGATACTCAGAAAATTATTAAAAAGGCAGAAAAAGCTCATGCGAATGAGAAATATAGTGTTTCAATTAAATTAGCCAAAGAAGCTCTCAATCAATCTAAAATGGCAATTGAGCAACATAATTCACAAAAAAATAATTATAGATTTCTAGATAATTAATACTAGCTGATAACTTCATCTAACAGATCATTAATATCCATTTCAGATTTAGATTCCGAGGACCTTTTTTTAAATATTACAGTTTTATTGTTGGATTCATTCTTTCCTATTATCACAATATTAGGTATACCAATTAATTCCCAGTCTTTAATCTTTTTACCTAAATTAGCATCTCGATCATCGTAAATGGCCTCAATGTCTTTTTCAATGAACGATTTGTACACAGATTCACAATATGTCCTAACATTTGAGTTTTTGTGACCATCAATTTCAATAATCACAGTATTGAATGGAGTTATTGATGAAGGCCATTTTATACCTTTGTTATCATGCAATTGTTCTATTGCTGCAGCCACAATTCTTGTCACACCTATCCCGTAGCAACCCATAAACATATCTACAGTTTTAGAATCTTTAGTGGTTATTTTTGC
>JAYNVZ010000023.1:7775-17779 GCA_038101125.1 Gammaproteobacteria bacterium
GAGTATTTTTGACCGAGCTTAAAAATATGACCAACTTCTATTCCTTTTTTATGAGTTAAATTAGTTTTCTTGATTAATGCCTCTAAATCATCTTCACCATACTTAACTTTTGCAATTTCTATATTCATACCTTTTAGTTGATCATCTAGCAATAAGTCATCCTCACCGGTATCCGCAATAACATGAAATTCATTAGATTCATTCCCTCCAATATTGCCACTATCAGCATCGACAATAGTAAAGTCTAACATTAGATTTTTAAAAATATTATTATATGCATTCTTATACATCTCATATGCTTCATCTAAAGACTCCTGATTTGGATGAAAAGAGTAAGCATCTTTCATAATAAATTCTCTTGCCCTCATTACACCAAACCTTGGTCTGATTTCATCTCTAAATTTAGTTGAAATTTGAAATAAATTTATTGGCAATTGCTTGTAGCTCGATACATCCTTTCTGATTAAATCAGTGATAACTTCTTCAAAAGTTGGACCTAAACAAAAATCTCTTTGATGTCTGTCAGTAAACCTGAGCAGTTCTGGGCCATATTGCTCCCATCTACCTGATTCTTGCCATAGTTCAGAGGGTTGAACAGATGGCATTAATATTTCACTACAACCAATCTTTTCTAATTCTTTTCTAATAATATCTTCAATTTTTTTTATAACTCTTAAACCAAGAGGCAACCATGAATATTGTCCTGATGAGAGTTTTCTTATCATTCCGGATCTTATCATCAGCTTATGACTAATGACTTCGGCATCGGCCGGAGTATCTTTTAAAGTGAATATTGGAAAATGTGAAACTCTCATAAATTATTAATTATTTAATCCCTTATAAATCTTAATTTGATGTTTTAGTTTAACATGATTATAGGTATTATATATAAAGCAATTCAATGAGTTTTTTGAAGTAATGTATGTTTAAATTTTTTAAAGATTGGTATGAAAGCCATTTAACAGATCCTAATCAAGTAGCTTTAGCACTAATAATAGTTTCTATTACGCTGATTACATATATCTTGCTATCTACAGTGGCGCCCATACTTATTGCAATTATTCTAGCCTACATGCTTGAGGGAGTGGTTGGACGACTTAATGAATTAACTAATATCCAAAGAAAATCAGCTGTATTGCTTGTTTATATTTCTTTTATTGCAATAGCAATCATAACTTTGTTTCTTTTAGTTCCAATTATGTTAGAACAATTGACTCTACTAATTAAGACATTACCATTCATGCTTGAAAAAGGAAAAACTCTAATGCTTGACTTTACATCCAGTAATAATAATTTTATTCCAAAGGAACAGCTGACAAATGTCTTCTCTGCTATGAACACAGAAATTAGCATGGCAGGTAGGTCAGTAATTTCTTATTCAATTGCATCGGCGGGTAGTATATTTCAAATAATAGTTTATATGCTCATCGTACCTATACTTATTTTCTTCTTTTTATATGACAAGGGACAAATTCACTCGTGGTTTACAAAGTTTTTTCCAGAAAAACTAGACTTATCTAAAAAAGCATATGCAGAATTAGACCTTAAAATAGGTAACTACATTAGGTGTAAGTTGATAGAAATTATAATCGTATGGTTTGCATCTACATTATTTTTTGCTTTATTTGGTCTTAATTACTCTCTGTTATTAGGATTCTTATGTGGATTATCAGTAATAATACCTTATGTAGGTGCCATTGCAGTCACCATACCTATATTTTTCATAGCTTATTTTCAGTGGGGAATAACTTCATATTTTTGGTATATAGTTATTATTCATGTACTTATCCAGGTTATAGATGGCAATGTTGTAGTCCCCATCCTGTTTTCTGACGCAGTTAATCTGCATCCCCTTGCGATCCTGATTTCTATTTTATTTTTTGGTACAATATGGGGGATATGGGGAGTATTTTTTGCGATACCACTGGCAGTTTTAATGAATACATTGCTAAATATTTGGCCGCGAACAGCAAATGAGGGTTAATATGAGAGGGAAACATGTTTAAAGGGAGTATGGTTGCAATAGTAACTCCAATGAATGAGGATGGCAGCTTAGATCACGTATCTCTAGAAAATTTAATTGAATTTCATATTGAAAATAAAACTGATGTCATTATTTCAGTTGGAACTACTGGTGAATCTGCAACTCTTGATTTCGATGAGCACTCTGAAGTAATAAAATCTACTCTGGCTATTGTCAACAAAAGGATACCTGTGATTGCAGGTTCTGGAGCAAACTCTACGAGTGAAGCATTACAATTAACCCAAAGATCAAAAGAACTTGGCGCAGATGCTTGTTTATTAGTTACTCCATACTACAATAAACCAACACAGAAAGGTTTGTATGCGCATTATAAAAAAATAGCCGATGAAGTAAGCATACCTCAAATATTGTATAATGTGCCCGGTAGAACATCGGTAGATATGCTCCCCGATACTGTATATGATCTCTCTTCGCATCCAAATATTGTTGGTATAAAAGAGGCTTCTGGAGATCTTGAGAGATCCAAGGAAATATTGGAAAAGTGTTCAGATAACCTTTCTATATTTACTGGTGATGACAAAACATCGGTGAGAGATATTGGCTTAGGTTTTAGTGGCAATATATCTGTAACAGCAAATATAGTTCCTTTAGATATGCATAATATGTGTAAATTAGCATCAGAGAGAAAAAGTGATGATGCGCAAAAAATTAATACTAAAATAGATACATTACATGATAATCTTTTTATTGAATCCAACCCAATACCAGTTAAATGGGCTTTGAATAAAATGGGATTAATTAAGAAAGGGATAAGGTTACCTTTAGTATGGATGGATGAAAAATATGAATCTAAGTTAGAGAAGTCATTAATTGATGCTGGAGTTAAAATTAAATAAATATGAATACTAAACACTTAAATATTATTTTGCTATCAACTACATTCATATTAACTGGGTGTTCAAGTTTTACTGATTATTTTAAAAACCTTACTTCTGAAGAAAGAAAAGATTTAGTTGTTTATAAAACAAATAAACAGTATGAAGATACTCAGTTTGATTTATTAGTTCCACCAGATCTAATAACTCCAAATTCTAACAATATTCTTGAGATACCTGATTATGATGATACAGGAATTGGCGTTTTTACTGTAGATACTCCGCTTGATAATATCAAAATTATGCGTTCTGGTAGAGATTCATTCCTTTCCGTAAAAAGTAAAGACAAAAAATATATATGGAGCAAGCTTTCTTCTTTTTGGCGATCTGAAGGTTTTATGCTAGTTCAACAAGATTATACATTAGGATCAATGCGCACTGGTTTTCTTGAAAACTTAAGTGAGGCTCAACTTGGTACGGTACAAAAATATGTAGGTAGATACATACCATTGTTAGTCTCTCCTGAGACAAGGGATAGTTATAGCACTAGAGTAATACTTAATGATGAATCAACAGATATCTTGGTTACTCATTATGGTAAAGAGTTCATGTCTGATGGTGATACGGAATTTAGATGGCAAAATAGACCAAGGGATCCAGAATTTGAGACTGAAATGATATCTAGATTATTTATTTATCTGGGTGGCGAAGAAGCTCAAGCTAAAGGTTATTCAATCGTAAAATCAACAGGCATTCGTAACAAAGCTACTATGAATGTAGATGAGAATGGTTTTCATACATTATTTATCGGGGATATCTATGAGCGAGTATGGCCTGAGGTTATAAAGTCCTTGGATACTTATGGTGTTAACACCTTGTCCGCTAATAAAGATGATGGGGTTATAAATGTTTCTATTGACAATCAGGAGGCTTCTGATCAGTCTTTTCTAAGTTCATTAGTTTTTTGGAAATCTAGCAAAGCTATGGATTCATTCAACATTGTTCTAATTTCTAGTCAAGAAGGAACTCTTATTGAAATTCAGAATAATGCTAATTTAAACTTCACTAACACTGCAACTGAAGAAGTAATAAGAGCGTTATACGCAGATCTGAGATAGGTCCTTATTCTTTAATTTGATGGATTTGAGCATATGCAGAGTGATTATGTATAGATTCAAAATTTTCCGATTCAACAATATATTCTGATACTCTTTTATCTTCCGCAAAATGTACAGCTATATCTCTAACCATATCTTCAACAAATTTTGGATTATCATATGCTAGCTCCGTTACATGTTTTTCATCAGGTCTCTTAAGAAGAGCATATAGTTCTGAAGATGCCTCTTTCTCGACAATATCAATTATCTCTTCAATCCACATAAAATCATTAATTGTTGCTGTTACTGTTACATGTGATCTTTGATTATGTGCCCCGTATGCAGATATTTTTTTAGAGCATGGACATAGACTTGTGACTGGAACTAAAACTTTAACTTTCAAGTTTGACACTCCTTTGTTTGCCTCACCAATAAAAGTTACGGTATAGTCAAGCAAGCTTTTCACCTTTGATTCTGGAGCAGTCTTATTTATAAAATATGGAAAAGTCATTTCAACATGACCTGATTCCGCCTCTAATAAAGTCAGCATTTCTTCGATCATTGATTTAAATGTATCTACTGTTATTTGTTCCTCATGGTTATTTAAAATATGAACAAATCTAGACATATGTGTACCTTTAAGATTATGCGGTAAATTTACATACATATTAAAGCTAGCTACGGTTGTTTGATCTTGTCCTGATCTTTGTTTAATTACCATCGGATGTAGAATATCTTTGATCCCAACTTTATTGATGGGAAGGTTCCTTGTATCTTCCAATCCTTGAGTATCAGGAAGATTGTTTTTGTTTATTGATTTCATTGTTTTTTTATTAGTTGCCATTATTACACCGTATATGTTACTGCTGATTTATCTGTTTCCCATAATTTAATTGATTTCACAACAATCTTATCATTATTTATTAACTTCGTAAGCTCCAAATGAATATATTCTGCTATATTTTCCGCAGTTGGGTTTACTTTTTTAAAAGCATTAAGATCATTCAAAAACCTATGATCCAGTTTATCTACAACTTCGTTGGTCATATTTCTTATTTCTTTAAAATCTATAACCATTCCGATATTATCTAGTTTATCTCCTGAAACTTCAACTTCAACTTTCCAATTATGTCCATGCATTCTTTTACATGGACCCTCGTGTCCATGCAAGACATGCGCTGATGAAAATTCAACAAATGTTGTGAGTGTATAAATTTTATTTTCCCTTAATCTTTCTTTGATTATTATTTAAATTTACCATTTTTTTAATATGGCCATTAGTTTGATTTTCTAAACCATGTACATCCAAACTTAGTTCTGCAAAAATTTCATCTTGGTTGCCATGCGACACTATATTGTCGGGGACTCCTAAATTAATTATATTTGCTCTAATATTATTTTTATGCACAACTTCATTTACAGCTGAGCCAGCACCACCAAGTATAACATTATCCTCGACAGTAAATATATACTCATGTGTTTGACATATACTAATAATCATTTTCTCGTCTATCGGTTTAACAAAACGCATGTCAATAACAGAAGCACCATTTTTTTTAGCTAGTTTTAGGACTGTATTTAAAAGAGTGCCAAAAACTAGATAAGCAATTTTCCCTCCTTTTACTATTGTTTTGCTCTTTCCAATTTCCAGCTCTTCATCACTTAAATCTAAATCTAAGCCCTCAGTAAATCCTCTTGGATATCTAACTGCGCCAATTCCTTTAAAATTTAATCCAGTATTGAGCATTTTCCACATTTCCTGTTCATTTGATGGCGTCATGAGTACCATATTTGGAAGAATCCTTAGGAACGAAATATCATATATACCTTGATGAGTTTCACCATCAGCACCAACTATGCCTGCCCTATCGATAGCTAGCAATATATCAAGATCTTGTATGGCAATATCATGTATAAGCTGATCATATGCTCTTTGAAGAAATGTTGAATAGATTGCTACGATTGGTTTTAAATTCCCACATGATAAACCTGCAGCAAATGTTAGAGCATGTTGCTCAGCTATTCCAACATCAAAATACCTGTCAGGAAAGTTTTTCTCAAATTCCACAAGACCAGAGCCTTCTCTCATAGCTGGAGTTATGGCTACTATATCTTTATTTATTCTAGACATTTCATTAATCCATCGAGAGAATATTTGAGTGTATGTTAATTTATTACTTACCTTTTTAACCTTCGAGGCGCCGGTTTTTATATCAAATGGAGTAACACCATGATATGAGATAGGATTTTGTTCTGCGAGTTTATATCCTTTCCCTTTTTTTGTAATTATATGTAGAATTCTAGGTCCTTCTTTCTCCTTGAGATTTCGAAGTACATCAACTAGTCCATTTACATCATGACCATCTACAGGGCCATAATAATTAAAGCCAAGCTCTTCAAATAATAATCCAGGTGTTATGAAACCTTTTGCTTGGTTTTCAACCTTCTTAGCTATCTCTTCAATTGCTTTTACTTTACTAAATACTTTTTTGCCACTTTCTTTTATAGAGTTAAATGTTTTACCTGTCAAAATTCTAGTTAGGTATTTATGAACCGCGCCAACATTCGGGGATATGGACATTTCATTATCATTCAATACAACAAGTAAGTTCGACTTCATGCCTCCAGCATGACTGAGAGCTTCAAATGCCATACCAGCAGTTAGGCCTCCATCGCCAATTACAGCAATTACTTTTTTAGTCTCATTTTTTAGTCTAGCTGCTCTCTCATAACCTACTGCTGCACTAATTGACGTGCTGGAATGCCCAGCTCCAAAAGCATCATACTCACTCTCATCTCTTTTTAAGAAACCGGAAATACCACCTTTTTTTCTTAACGTAGACATTTTATCTTTTCGGCCAGTTAATATTTTATGTGGGTAACATTGATGACCGATATCCCATACAATAATATCATTTGGAGTATCAAAGACATAGTGAAGCGCAACTGTAATATCAACCGCACCAAGACCAGCAGCAAGATGACCGCCTGTTTTAGATATTGAATCTAACAAGTATTCCCTAAGCTCATTAGATAGTTTGATTAAATCATGGCTCGACAGACTCTTCAAATCTGTTGGGTCATTTATTTTATCTAAAATTTTATAATCTTTGGTCATAAAAACTATTTTTCACTAATGCCTGAAACTTCTTTGATTTTTTGTTCCGCTTCTTCGAGTGCTTTTTGACACTTCTTTGATAGTTGTATTCCTTGTTTATACTTTTCTATTACCTCATCTAAGCTCAAATCTTTAGACTCAATATCATCTAGTAGATCCTGCATTGCTTTCAAATCTTTCTCAAATGTCGATAAATTAGTTTTTGGTTTCTTTTCCATATTCTTATACTACTATTTTTTTGTTACCTTTACATGTTTTACAAAATTATTACTTACCTGAATTATTTCATATGAGTATCCATTTCTCTCAAAAATTACACCTTTGGATGGAATATTTTCTAATGACTCTAATATATACCCATTAATGGTTTTTGCTAAGTTTTCAGGTATTTTCCAATTCAATTTTTTATTTATTTCCCTTATTTGAACTGTACCTTCTATTAAGTATATTTTATCGTTTAATTTGCTTATTCCATCATCTTTACTTATATCTGTATAGTTTCCAACGATTTCTTCTAGTATATCATCGAGAGTTACTACTCCTTTTACGTCTCCATACTCATCAACCACAAACCCTATTCTTTTTCTTTCTTTTTTGAACTCTATTAATTGACTTGTAAGCGATGTATCTTCGGGAATAAAATAAGGAGCATTAACATTGTCTATTATCTTTTCTTTAGTGATCTTACCATCGACTAACATCTCAATTATTTTTCTTTTATGAAGAAATCCTAATAGTTTATTAAATTCATTTTCATAAATTGGTATCCTTGTGTGTTTGCAGTTTAAAATAGATTTAGTAATATCTTCTATATCTAGTTCAATATCTACAGCTATTAGCTCACTTCTTGGAATCATTGCATCCTCAATTTTAACTTTTTCTAGATCGAGCATATTTACTATCATTTCTTCATGGCTTTTAGGTATCCTTTCACTAGATTCTTTCACGATTAATTTGATTTCATCTTTTGTCAGAAGTTCTTGGTTTTCATAATCAGATTTTATACCAAAGATTCTTAATAATATTTTAGACATGAAGTTAATTACAACAACTATGGGGTAAAAGACTCTCATCAATGGATAAAATATCCATGATATTGGATAAGCAATTTTATCAGGATATAAAGCTGCAAAGGTTTTAGGTGTCACTTCTGCAAATATTAGAATCACAATCGTTAAGGCAAAAACAGATATTGCGACACCTGCCTGTCCATAGAGCTGTACTGCTATTAATGTGCTTATTGCTGACGCAAGTATATTCACAAAATTATTCAGCAATAATATCAACCCAAGTGTCTTATCAGGATTTGAAACAAGAAAATTAACTTTTTCAGCTGATTTTTCACCTAGCTTGAATCTATGCTTAAGCTTGTATCTATTTACACTCATTAAAGATGTTTCAGAGCCAGATAAAAAAGCTGACAATAGAAGCAAAATAAATAATATTATAAATAAATTTTCAATACTAATTTCTGTCATATAATCTCAAACATGTTTTAAAAAATTTCAAAAAAAAGTTTTGTTCCTAAATATGAAATAAATAAAAATGCCATACCACTTAAAGTCAAGCTTGTAGCTTTTCTTCCTCTGGAACCTTTTGAAAATCTGCTATAAATCAAATATGAATATGTTATCCATGCTATTACAGAAAATAGTATCTTTTCGGTTAAGCCAGAATATTCGCCTCCAAGTATGAATGGTGCCCCACTAATTAGTGATAATGTTAATAATATAAAACCAAAAATGATTAGTTCAAACATAACCTTTTCCATTTTTTCTATAGATGGCAAAATGGTTAAGAAAAGTGAGTCTTGAATATGTTTCAGCTTATTTTCTTGATACCTTAATAAAATTGCTTGAATCGCCGAGAGTCCTAAAAAACCATATGACGTTAAAGAAACAATAACGTGGATCTTTAGGTCATTATCAATTTGTCCTAGATTGTTATCCCCTCCATACATCATTGAAAATGGAATAGTAATTAAAGTCAACGGAAGCAACACTAGACCCAAATGCTTAATAGGCTTGGAAAACATAAAAGCAAAAAATAAATAATTTACAATCAAGAAAGTTATTTCTAAAGATTTGGCAAAATTGAACTTCTGATAAAAACTACCTATCAATGAATATGTATAGGCTGAAAATAGCACTAAACTCAAAAAGAAAATAATGTCAAAAGAGGTTTTTTTGTATGACGGGTAGTCTTCTTCAATAATTACATATTTAATGCTAAATATTGAAATAATATATGCAAATATAGTCGATATACCTAGTAGTTCCATTTTTATGTATAGTTGTGTTTCAAAGTTATATTAACTAATCTGCGTAAAATAGCCATTTATTATATGATAATACTATATAATTTCGATCTGTATATCAGCATAAACATAATTATTTGACGATTAGATAGCCATGTCCTCAATTTATTCCTATTTTTTAGCAAAAAAACTAACTAGAAATAATAACTAATGATATAATTTGCATGTCTCAAAGACAGGAGAATAAAGAAAAATTATGGTTAGAGTTAGATTATCAAGGGGCGGGGCGAAGAAAAGACCTTACTATCATATTGTGGTCATAGACCAAAAAGATAGAAGAGATGGCCGCTGCCTGGAGAGATTGGGTAGCTATGATCCAAATTTAGAGACTTCTGATCGAATTAAACTAGATGTTGAGAGACTTGAGCACTGGGTTTCAAAAGGTGCACAACTAAGTGATCGAGTAAAGCTCCTAAAAAAATACTCATTAGATCCAAATAACTTGGAAAATAGACAGAAAGCAAAATCTGCACAACTAGAAAAGTTAGCTAAGAAAAAAGCTGCAAAAAAAGCAGCTGAAGAAGCACCTGCTGAAGAAGTCAAAGCTGAAGAAGTCAAAGCTGAAGAAGTCAAAGCTGAAGAAGCACCTGCTGAAGAAGTCAAAGCTGAAGAA
>JAYNVZ010000002.1:0-804 GCA_038101125.1 Gammaproteobacteria bacterium
CTTCAGCACCTTCTTTAACAGCAGATTCCGATACGTCTTGAGCTACATACCCATGAACAACTGCTTCTGGAGTTTCTTGTGGATTAAGGTTTGAAATATGACCTAATCTTCTAGCGACTGATACAACATCAATTGACGTATCACCACCACCAACACATACGACTTTTTTTGAACCAACTTTAAGCCTGCCTTGACAGAAAGCTTCTAAAAAAGCTACCCCACTTAGACAGTTTTCAGCATCACTGCCTTCTATTGGTAGAGCTTTACCATTCCAACAGCCTATAGTCCACAAAACTGCATCATGAGAGTTTTCAACTTCATCCAATGGAATGTCCTTTCCAACTCTTTTGTTGAGAACGACTTCTATGTCACCTAAATCTAAAATTCGTTTAATTTCTGCATCTAATATATCTCGAGGTGTTCTGTAATTTGGAATGCCATATCTCATCATTCCACCTAGATCTTCTCTTTCCTCGAATATTGTTGAGGCATAACCCATTTTCCTCAATTGAAAAGCTGCTGATAGACCAGCTGGCCCACCACCAATTATTGCGACTCTCTCTTTATTTAATTTTGGAGCTTTTTCAAATGCATAGTTTTCTTTAAAAGCTTTATCACCTATAAATTGTTCTACAGCATTTATACCAACATAATCATCTACTTCATTTCTGTTGCAGCCACTTTGACATGGTGCCGGACAGACCCTGCCCATTTGAGACGGAAATGGGTTCGCTGTTGTAGATCTTCGGAATGCATATTCAGACATTGTCAAACCTTCAGGTGCTTTTTCGATGCCTCTTACAA
>JAYNVZ010000002.1:814-66540 GCA_038101125.1 Gammaproteobacteria bacterium
TGATGGGCAACTACCTTGGCATGGAGGTGTTTTATGAATATATGTTGGGCATTTATGAGACTTATCCTCATTAAATATCTGCTTAGAAAAGTCTTTATATGTGTGATCTCCTTCTTGATATCTTTTGAAGGTATTCTCTTCTTTCATTAAGTTAACAGTTTGTTCAATTTTCGTCATTTTTTTAATCTCACACTTAATATAAGCTTATTATGCTTATCTAATATTGGATAATTATAGCACAACAGGAATAGCTCTAAAGCTCTTTTTTATTCATTATAAGTGCATCACCAACAAGGTTATGTAGGCTAATTATTTGATCTAACTCAAATCCATAATATTGGAAAGCTTTTGAAAATTGGCTTTTACAAATAGCGCAAATAGCTGCCATGTGTGTAACGCCATGTTCCTCAATAACCCTCTTTAATGCCTCCATTCTAGGTTGAGCTCCTTTCATCCTCAACTCAATGAGATCATCAGTTAATAGGCCACCACCGCCTCCACAACAGAAGGTTTTTTCCTTAATAGTCTCTTCTTCCATATCATAGAAATTATTAGTAGTAGCTTTTATGATGTCTCTAGGTAAAGTGAACTGTCCACCGATGATATCACCCATATTAGAAGCTCTAGCTACATTGCATGAATCATGAAAAGTTATGATTTTATCGTCATTTGCAGTTTTATCAAATTGCAAAACATTCTTATTCATTAAGTCATGAGTTACTTCACATATGTGTTGTGGAACTGGATATCTTGGATCAAGGAAGTCAAATGGCCCAGCAAGCGTATTTAAGAAGCTATAAGCGACTCTCCATGCATGCCCACATTCACCAAAAACTATTCGTTTAACATTCAGTTCTAGAGCTGCCTCTCTTATTCTTAAAGCAAGTTTTCTCATATTATCATAGCTACCTATAAACATCCCAAAGTTAGCAGCCTCACTAGCATGAGAGCTTAATGTCCAGCTAATACCAGCTTGATGAAAAACTTTTGCATATCCAATTAATCCATCAACATGAGGTTCAGCAAAAAAATCAGCAGATGGAGTCACCAAAAGGACTTCCGAGTCTTTAACATCTAATGGAAATTTTACATCAACACCAATATCATCTACTACGTCCTCTTCAAGGCCTTCTAGGGTATCAGCTAAGGCAGGTTCTGGTAGGCCAAGATTATTTCCGATCTTATGAACTTTACCAATTATCTCATTACAATATTTTTGACCAACACCAACAGAATCCATAATTTCTCTTGCAGCCATAGATACTTCAGCAGTATCAATGCCAATAGGACAAAATACTGCACATCTTCGACACTGAGAGCATTGATGATAATAAGAGTACCAGTCATCTAAAACTTCTCTAGTGAGATCAACAGCGCCAACAAGTTTGGGGAAATATTTACCAGGTAGAGTAAAATGTTTTCTATAAACACCGCGCATTAGATTTTGTCTGCCTACAGGCATATTGTTTGGATCTTTTGTTCCAAGATAGTAATGACACTTATCTGTACAAGCTCCACATTGGATACATGAATCCATGTAAACACGAAGAGATCTATATTTCTTTAACAAATCTCCCATTTTATTCAAAGCAATATCTTGCCAGTTTTCTACAAGTTCACCTGGATAACCAAGTGACTTTTGAAATTCTTCCTTAGATTTGAATGGCGCTAAATGAGATGTAGCTTGCTCAACAAGTTTAGGTATAGGAGAGTAATCTTTTAATTCTGGTTTTTCAAATTCTTTTACTGCCATATTAATCTCTTATTTGTTTGATTCTAGACTCTTTGCCCAATCTGAAATATGTCTCTGGTCTCTTGCTGTATCAGTTTGATTTCTTGTGGGACTAAAAAATAATCCTGGTGCATGTAACAATTTACTATAGGGAAATATTATCATTAAAAGTAAAACAAGTGAAAGATGTAAGAGCAAAATAAAATCATTAGGTAACTCTGTCCAACTAAAATACATCAGTCCAATAAAAAACTGTTTTACTGCATATATATCAGTATGAAACCACTTCATCATTAAACCAGATATAGCTATTGAAATAATTAGTATTAACATTAAATAATCTGATGGATTTGATATATATCTAACTCTGTCAACGAATATCCTTCTTGCCAAAAGTCCAAACAAACCAAAAACCATAACATAGCCTGCATAATGTCCAGCAGCTTGAACGATTTCCCATGAAACCCAAGTCCATACTGGATCTGTAAAATACTTCAAGTGTCTGAAGGCTGCGAGTAAAAGTGCAAAATGAAATAACCAGCCAAATAACCATGTCCATTTAGTTGCCGAGAATAAACTCTCAAAGAACACAACTTCTCTAAAAATTCTAACCGCTACCAATGGTTTTGTTTTAGGCGCAGGAGGTGTTGGGATTTTTAAAGGGGCAGGTATTGTTGAATATTCGTATATCCTATAAGCAATACCTATAAAGAGTATTAAGGTAGCCACATAGAATGATATTCCATAGAATATAGTCACAAATGACATACCTTATCTCTCCTTATATTTTTGGTATTATAATTAAACGCAACCAGTAGGCTTTGGTAATCCAGCAAATTTACATGCTTGTTTACCTGGACCATAAGGAAACAACTCATATAAATATTTACTGTTACCTTTATCTTTGCCAAGTTTCTTACCTACAGCTTTTGTTAATACTCTAACAGCTGGCGCTATTTGATATTCTTCGTAATATTCTCTTAAGAAATTAATAATTTCCCAGTGATCATCACCAAGGTCAATGCCATCTTCTTTAGCCATGGCAGTAGCTAGGTCTTTCTCCCACTCACCAAGATTGGCTAAATAGCCTTCTTCGTCGGTTTCAAAAGATTTTCCATTTACTTCTATCGGCATAATTTACTCCTATTTATAACCAGTTTTGAACTTTATCATTCTCAACTGTTAATTTAACAAATTCTTTATAATCTATAATTTCTATATTAGAGATTAGGGAACTTTTATCAAGTCCTCTTGCTTTTAAATCTGGCCCAAGTACATAAAGTTTAATAGTTTTTTGAGCATTTGTAATTGAACTCTCAAAGGATGTATTCTGTAAAGCTCCATAAACACCATCTTCAATCAAAAGAATTGATGAATTATCTTCAGCTAATCTTAAACATGTCTCAAGACTATTTTTTTCAAATGGTGATTTATTTACAGTATGTAACATTAGAAATTTAAAACAACCTCGCTATCGGACATTAATTTTTTCATCTCAGAACTATCAATAACTTTGACATCTACAGATAAATCATCTTCTGTGAGTCCGCGTGAATGAAGTGATTCTTTCTCAACATAGAGTTTTTCTACATCATACATTTCCAATGCAGAATAAATTTTAGAAAAGTTCTTAGTATAGATTTCGGATGTATCTTGATTCTTTTTTAGCTGAAAAACACCATCATCTATGAAGGCCAAACTTACATCTTGATCAAATGCAGCTCCTATCAAAACTACTTCCAGCGCTTCATGCGCATATACTGTTCCATGTGGTGCTCTACGATTTACATAGAGGAATTTTTTAACAACACCCGTTTCTAGTTCATCTTCCATTTAATCACCAAAAGTTATCATCCTATCTGCTTGTATTCCAGCCTCTATTAGTTGACCTAATCCAGATATCCTGAATTTTTCAGCTATATTATCAGCATCTTTATTATTTCTTTTCATTTCATCAGGATCTACCATGCCACGTCTTTGAGCTGCAGCAACGCATAAAACTAAGTCGATATTATTTTCTTTTGCTAATTCAGACCATCTATTTGGGATATGTCTATCATCCTGAGGAGGTGTCGCTAATCTTGTTCCATTATTTACACCATCATGATAGAAGAAAACTCTAAAGATTGTGTGTCCTTCTTCAATAGCAGCTTTAGCGAATAAATAAGCACTGTCAGAAGCTTGATGCTGATATGGTCCTTCATTGACTAGTATACCAAAATTCATAATAACCTGCTGTTAAAATCTAATATAAGCAGATGAATTCAATGTTTTTCTTCCACCACGCCAGTTATCGATATGATGTTTAGTAAATGGCAACTCAGTCAATTCAAAGAATCTTGGCCATCCTATTCTTTCAATCCAATCATTTATACGTTCCCAATCCTTAGCATCTTCTTTGTAAACTTTTAAGATCCTTTTTACTATAGCAGTCGCTTCTGGCCATCTAGGTGGATTATTAGGTATACCTGCAGCTACTAATTTTTGGAAAGTTGGTTTACTTCTTGCATTAGAATGGTTGCCACCTACCCAGATAGCTAATTTACTATGCTCTGGATCATTTATTTGCATTGGTGGACACGGAGGAAAACAAGCTCCACAGCAAATACATTTCTTTTCATCTACTTCTAGTGAGGCCTTTCCATTAACCATTGCAGGTCTAATCGCTGCAACAGGACATCTAGCTACAACAGATGGTCTCTCACATACGTTAGAAACTAGGTCATGATTAATTTTAGGTGGTTTGGTATGTTGTATATTAATTGCAATATCACCTTGACCACCACAGTTTATTTGACAACATGATGTAGTCATGTGAACCCTGTTTGGCATCTCATTATTTTTAAATTCATCTATTAACTCATCCATCATTGCCTTTACAACACCAGATGCATCTGTTCCTGGGATATCACAATGCAACCATCCTTGAGTATGAGATATCATTGCGACACTATTTTTAGTTCCACCAACAATGAAGCCTTCTTTTTCTAGTGCTTCAATTAATGGCTCAACTTTTTCTGAGTCTTTGACCATGTATTCAATGTTGCTTCTTATTGTGAATCTTACAAACCCATCTGCATATTTATCACCAATATCACAAAGTGTTCTTAGGGTAAATACATCTAAAATTCTCTGAGTTCCTGCTCTAATTGTCCAGATTTCATCACCACTCTCTGCCTTATGTCTTAATACTCCAGGCTTAGGGTGATCATGCCATTTCCATTGTCCAAAATTTTTTCGCATTGTTGGATGCATGTACTGAAATCCATCAGGAGCTCCAGTCTCTATAGGTGATCTTTGTTTTTTTTGTTCTGTCATAATTACTCTTCTCTTTTAAGCAGTGTCTTTCTTAGCGTCTGCACGTTCATACCATTTAACTGCTTCATCATCCCAATCATCTGTTCTTACATAACTTGACTCTCTTGGGTTTGCAATCATATTTGGCTCAACTTCTACACCAATCCCTTCTAAGAAATTTACTAAACCAATTCTTTCGATCATCTCACCGCATCTTTCATGTTCCAGCGCATTATCTGCCCAGAAATCAATCGTTTCCTCTGCAATTTCAACTAGCCTATCCCAGTCTTCTTCAGATTCTAGTTTCATGAATGGAACTATTACCGTCCCCATTAAGTCGCCAATCTTAAGTGTTCTTTTGCCGCCAATAAGAATTGTTGCCCCTTTATCATCACCTGGATGTAAAGCTTTTGGCACCACGTTAAGACAATGCATACATTTTACACAATTCTGGTTATCGATTGTGACAGAATCATCGTCATTGAGAGATATTGCATTAGTTGGACAACGTGTAACTATATTATCAATTACATATTTTCTACCCTTTAATCCAACATATGCTTTGAACTCTTCTTGATCTACTTTTATGTCATCTCTCCAAGTTCCTATGACAGACATATCTGCTCTTTCTATAGAGTTCATGCAATCATTAGCACATCCTGATACTTTAAATTTGAATTTATATGGCAATGCAGGTCTATGCATATCGTCAATAAAATTATTTACTAATAATCTATGAGCTTTGTGTTCATTAACATTAGACATTTCGCATCTTCCAGCACCTACGCATGACATTGCTGTTCTCACGCATGGACCAGCACCACCTAAATCCCACCCTTTTTCATTGATATCGTCGAAAAAGTGTTGCGTAGAATCGGTAGTTGACCCAATAAACATAATGTTGCCGGTTTGACCATGGAAAGTGACTAAACCAGAGCCATGTTTTTCCCATGAATCTGCTAGGTCTCGTAGTGATTGTGTAGTATAAAAATTACCTGCTGGAGGCTGAACTCTTAAAGTATGGAATTCTTTTGACTTTGGAAATGCATCTCCAACTTCAGAAAATCTTGGAATGATACCGCCACCATATCCATATACACTTACTGTTCCACCTTTCCAGTATCCTTTTCTTGTTTCGTATGAATGTTCTAATTGACCTAATAAATCATTGGTCATTTCATTAATTCTTGTCTCTGGATGCGTATCTCTTAATCTTTTGATTCCACTAATGAAACTAGGCCATGGCCCGTTTTCTAGCTCATCTAACATAGGTGTATCGTGCTTTTTCAATTATAACTCCCCAACTCTGATATATATCTTTATTATATTATCATTATTTTCTAATATAAGTCTATGGCTAAACAATATAGCATTGATAATAAATGCTTTACAAGTAATAAATATGAATAAATTCTGATGAATATACTCTTAAATACTAAAGAAGATTATAAACGCTGGAAAGATAAAAAACTAGAGTCATTTACTAGAAATATCGATCATCTAACAGTCCATATTTCTAATCCGAACAGTGTGAGCAAGCCTGAAAAAAATAAGGTAATTAGCCTTTTGAGAAGTAATAACCTAGCTTTTTTCAATATTGATAATATTAGTTATAAAGATAAATCATCCATCAAAAGATTTGCCTTTCAAATTGGACTAGGTGATTATGAATTAGATTCAAGATCGGATGATGATGGCCTCACAGAGATAAAAGAACATAAGCATAACGATAAAATATCTGAGTATATTCCATACACTGCTAAAGAGCTAAATTGGCACACAGATGGCTACTATAATACTAAAGATAATTCCATTTTATCATGGTTATTATTCTGTAAGACACAATCCGAAAAAGGCGGAGTTAACAAATATTTAGATCATGAAATCTCATATATTTTGTTTAACGATATTAGTAATAAAATAAAAGATCTAATGTTAGAAAACACTTGCTGTATCCCAGAAAATCGAATGACTAAAAGGAAGGGGGTTCTTAATCCAGTTTATATGTTTAATGATGAGAAATTGCATATGAAGTTTAGTATGAGAAAAAAAAATATTATTTGGAATGATGTTAGTCTGAAAGCGATCAATATCCTAAAAAGTATTATAGAAGATTCATCTGAATATCATATAACAAAAAAATTTGCTGAAGGAGAAGGTGTAATAACAAATAATGTTATTCATAAGCGTACAGCATTTACAAATTCAGAAAATAAGAATAGGCTCTTATATAGATTAAGATCCAAAAGAAGAGTAATTAAGTGATGTTGTACCTAAGCAGTTTATTGATAGAAGAAAAACAAATCGAAACATTTGATGAATTACTAGAAGTCATTAAACAACGGGCAAAAGATGGGGAGATCTTTTTTAGGATTGATCTCAAACCTCCATTTCCTGATACGCCAGAAAACTGGGAAGATAAAGTAGAATCAGCCTTTAACAGTTACATAGAATAATAATGTGGGAAGAAGAAGAACAAGTTCAGCTCAATGATACATCTAAAATGATAGATGTAACTTTTAGAATAGATTGCAAAACATTACCCTATGATCATGCTTATGCTTTATCTAATGAAATAACAAAAAATATGCCCTGGCTCTTAGAGAATAATTTAACTGGCATACATACGCTTCATGGACCTGAGTCTGGTAATGGCTGGGTAAGATCAGAAAAAGAAGAAATCTTTTTATCCAAAAGAACACGTTTAGTTCTTAGAATTCCAAGGATTGATATAGAAAAAGCTAAAGAGCTCGAGAATGTTTCTGTGAACGTATTGGGCAATACCATTAAAATTGGTAAATCTAACACTAAAGCTTTCCTTGTTGTCAGAGACTTAATTAGCAGGTTTGTGTTATGTGACGAGAATGAAACTGAAGAGGACTTTCTTTTAAGTGTAAAAAAAGAATTATTTTCTCATGGAGTCATGATAAAAAAAGCAATATGTGGCAAAGAAAAATCTTTCACAATAAATGGTAAAAATAGATTTACTCGCAGCCTGATGATTGCCGATCTAAGTAAAGAAAACTCTGTTTTACTCCAAGATACTGGTGTAGGCAGTGGCAGAATATTTGGATGTGGTATTTTTCTACCTCATAAATCAATTGATGCAGTTTCTGGTTTCAAAGAAGACTAGATGATTCTTAAAATCCATATAGACATATTCTGATTAGTATATTAGAATTTTCACATATACAAAATAGGTTAGATGGAGTTTTAAATGAAAGTTGAACTAAATGGTGTGCAAATTGAGACAACTGAGACTGGATTTCTAGTTAATCTTGAAGATTGGAATGAAGACATTGCTAAGGTAATTGCAACACAAGAGGAAATTGAACTAACTGACAGGCATTGGGATGTCATTAATTATTTAAGAGATGAATTTATCAATAATAAAGAGAATCAACCTAATACAAGAAATATGGTCAAAGATATCGGTAAAATTTGGGGTGAGAAAATTGATACTAAAACATTATTTGATTTATTCCCTGGCAATCCAAGCAAACAAGCTGGTAGAATAGGTGGTTTACCAGAAAGTAGGAGAAAAGGTGGATACTAATGAGTGATATGAAAAAACTTGAAGAAGAGAGAAAAACTATAATTACTAAAATGCTTAAAATTCAGAAGGAATTTATGGAGCTAGAAAGAAAGGATGGTATTACAGAAAAAGATATACACCTCAATCCGACTGGAATAGTAAAAGAATACAAAGAAGAGCATGAAAAACTAGCAAATAGACTAGTTGATATAGCTCATGAACTTAAGGGGTCAATTAGAACATAATGAATAATGATTATTTTCAAAAAGTAAGCGAATTAGAAGAAATGAATGTTTCCGATGATTATATAATTGGTTGGCAAGAAGGCTATCAGCACGCTCCAAAACTAGAAGAACAAAGATTGACAGATGCGTATGAAGCTGGATATGAAGACGGAGAAAATAACAATATAGAAAAGGCGGAAAAATTTAAGAAGTAACTACTTGGTTAGCGAGTTATACACATCTATAATTTTCTTACATATTTCCACCGCATCAATATCTACAATCTGATCCATAACCCATTTATTAGTTTGACTTGTTCCCATGGCATCCTGAATTTTTTTCGCAAGGTGACGATAAATAGAATAGTTTGAACCACCGTTTGTAAATTCATAGTTTGAGTACTCTTCTGATCTTAAATTCAAAGTATTAATATAACCTTTTTTGTAATCTCCAATGCCAAATAAGTCCTCGCAATTTTCCTGCATTATTCTAGAAGACTGTTTGCCTAATATGTTCATAACTGCCATTCTATAATCATCTTTTTTTTTGTCTAAAAATAGAAGCCTATCTACAATATGGACTTGGAAAGACATAAACTCAACAATGACAGCTATACGTTGATGATCAGATGAATAATCAAAATCTTCTCCATGAAGATTGCGTGCTTTATCTAAAGATAACTTCCAAGAAATATAAGATAAAGCGCTTGCAATATCTTCGCTAGTTTTCTGACGCTTTACCGTCTTTGACCAATTACTCTTAATTCTAATTGCCATATTAATTATCTTCTATATATTTAGGTTGTATTTTATACTATACACTCAACTATTAAGAATATAAATCTAGAGGTAATATCAATTGGGTATTGAGATCAACAAAAGATTAATAGAAGTCAAACCTGGGAGTTTCATTTATGAATTCCAAAATAGCTTATCCACTGATGAATGCAAGAATATTATAAATAGATTTGAAGAGTCTAAAGATGACCATTACCAAGGAAGAGTAGGTCAAAATTTTACTAAAAATGCAGATGTAAAGAAGTCCACAGATATGGTAATAAGTGGCAAAGACAAATGGAAAGATGTGGATGAATTATTTTTTACTAGTTTATCTAAAGCTCTGAGTACTGTTAAAAAAGAATTTGATTTTTTTTCTGGGCCTTTTAAAGATATTGGTTATGCTGTACAACGAACTAAACCAGGTGAGTACTTTCATTGGCATATTGATAGCGGGAGCCATCAATTTAGCGATAGACAATTAGTAGCAATTTGGTATCTGAATGATGTTGACGGGCCAGGCGGAGAAACTGAGTTCTTAAATCAAGACGTTAAAGTAAAACCTGAAGCTGGGAAACTTATATTGTTTCCACCATTTTGGACTCATGAGCATCGTGGTGTTACACTTCAAAAAGGTATTAAATATATAGCAACTACATGGATAGTATTTAAATAATGACGTCTAATAAAGATTTATCTAACCAAGAACTTATGAAATCTGTGATTCAGAGAATAGCTACTGGACCGGAGCTAAGTAAGAATATTTCAAGAGAAGAAGCTAAACGATCAATGTCATCAATTTTAGATGGTGACATAAGTGATGTACGCTCAGCAATTTTTTTGATTGCCCTTAGAATGAAAAGAGAAACTACAGACGAAAATTTAGGCGTTCATGATGCCATGATAGATTCTGTTAAAACTCTTGATGTACAGGCTGAAAATTTAGTTAATATAGCAGACCCATATGATGGCTTTACTAGAAATATCCCATCATCAGCATTCATATTACCTGTATTAGCAGAATTAGGTATACCAGCCATTTCTCAAGGTGTAGAAACTGTTGGACCAAAATTTGGATGCACACATCATGCAATTTTTAAACTTTTAGGATTGGACGTAAATGCATCCCATATAAATGTTGCTGAAAGGATTAACAACAAAGATATTGGATGGGGGTATATGGATCAAAAAATTTTCTCTCCTAAATTAAATAATCTAATGTCTCTAAGAACAGAGATAATAAAAAGGCCTGTCGTCACAACCATAGAAGTTCTTGCTAACCCATTAATATCTAAAAAAAATCATTTTGTTACAGGATATGTTCATAAACCTTATCCTCCAATATATTTAAACTTGGCTAGGAATGCTAAATTTAATACAGCTATCGTCATTCGTGGAACAGAAGGTGGAGTAATACCCTCTTTGAGACAAAAGTCTAACGCTCATTTTTACAATGATATTCAAGAAGAAGATCAAATATTAGAAATTGACCCTGAGGTAGATTTAAATATAAATCAAAGCGTTAGAGCAGTTAATATACCTGAGTCAATTAAGAAAAAAAGTACTCATGATAAAATTGAAACTAAGGTAAATCCGATGGATCTTGCTAAAGAATCACTAAAGCTTGGAATGAAGGCTTTATCTGGAGAAGATGGTCCAATGGCTGACTGTATCATCTATGGTGCATCGCTCATACTCAACCATGTTACTAGCAGTGGCATTAAATCTTCTTCAAATGAGATTAAGAAGGTACTTAAATCTGGAAGTGCCCTGACCCGCTTCAAGCAAATATAGTAATGATTAAACTAATTAATATAAATGATCTTGATAATGATAATATGATGCAAGTAACTATTAATAGCCATAACTATTTAGTTGCTAAGATTGATGATAATTTTTATGTCACAACAGATATGTGTACTCATGAAGATGCTGAGCTAACAATGGGTTGTTTAAATGGTACCAAAGTCAAATGTCCACTTCATGGAAGTTATTTTGATTTGAATACTGGTATTGCACTTAATGAACCTGCGGATGAGCCAATAAAAACTTATAAGACTGTGATACAAGATAACCATTTGTATATTGATGAATAATTCAGAAAAAAAATGAATATGAATACTATAGAAAAATTTGACTGGGGATGCAGGCACACATGGAACCAATCTGCAGTTAACACATTATGGTGTTTATTGGGCTGCAGTATTGGAGATATTGGTACAATCTATTATTTCCAATATCACAATATAATGTGGTCAACAGCATCAATTATGTTACTGGCAATGTTTAATGGAATACTTACAAGCATTATTTTAGAGACAGTTATTTTATTAAAACAAATGAGTATAAAAAATGCATTCAAGACTGCCGTTGGAATGAGCTTAATATCAATGATCAGCATGGAGTTTGCAATGAATCTGGTTGACTATTTAATGACTGGAGGTGCCAAAATTACCCTAAGCGTTTTACCAATTATGTTATTAGCTGGTTTTCTAACACCTTGGCCTTATAATTATTGGAGGTTAAAAAAGTATGGTGTTGGCTGTTGTGGTTAATTAAGATCTGCAGTCATAATCTTTGTGATTGCATTCTCAAGATTAGATTTAAACCTATCGATTAAGCTCCTAAAATAAGATTCAAAAATAACTATTGGAATTGCAACAGAAAGGCCTGCTGCGGTCGTTAACAAGGCTTCCCATATACCACCAGAGAGGATTGATGGATCAACATTTTTCCCCGCAACTTCCATTTGTTGAAATGCCTCAATCATTCCAAAAACAGTCCCTAATAAACCCAATAAAGGGGCAATTGCCGCAATTACCTGAAGGCTGTTTAGCTTAGAACTATAATATGTAATCCTTTCATCTGATAATCTAGCAATTTCTTCCCTTATATCATTATCAAGTTTAACTGTCGGTTTTTTGTGTTTAAGAAGTTGATACATTGTAAACGCCACGACTTCTGTCTGTGGATCATCAGCTTTGTTAATTTTTTCGTAAGCTTCATCTTGTTTCTTTAAAAGCCATAAACTTATACTTTCATTTAGATTTTCATTATTAAAGAAGTTAACTTTATAAAATATATGTAATTTATAAAAGATGACTGCAGTGGCATATATTGACAGTATAATTAGAATATACACAACAGGTCCGCCAAGTGTTAATAGTGCATTAAAATCCATAATTAAAAATCCTCAAAGGTATATTCTAGTTGATTTAAATTTAATATCATTAGATAAATCGATTAATCGCTGCCTCTTTTTTATATCTAAAGAGGCAGCAAAATTGAAGTTGAAAGATTTAATTAAAAATCATAGATTAATGAACCCCAAAAACTTCTTCCTGGCTCATCAACACGATCAGCAGTAGAATCTATAGAGTTTGTGCTATTTAAATGAGTCGCATATCTTTTGTCAGTTAAATTGCTCACGCCCATACTGAATCTAATATTCGGTGTTGGCTCAAAACCAGCATATATATCATATACTGTGTATCCTCCAGTTCTTCCGCTATCTAAAACTCTTGAATCAAAATTATCCTGAGTATCAGCAAAATTAGCTCTTATACCATAGTTAATTGAACCAGTTTGATATTCTAGTGAAATATCCCCTGATAAAGGCATTATCTGGGGTAAAGGTCTATTTTGCGTATCATCATCTCCATGCGTATAATTTAGATTAAGTGTAGTTTTAACATTAGAAGTAATATTTTTTCTTGCTGTTAACTCATAACCCCAAATTGTAGCATCTACATTCTTATAGACTCTTGCATCATTAACAGTGTTATCGTATGTTCCATCAGAAACTCTGTAGGTTGTAATATAATCACTAACATCATTGTAATATATGGAACCATTTACATGACTGCCCATAAACATATTTTCGAACCCAAGCTCAAAAGTTGTATGTATCTCAGAATCTAGATTTGGGTTACCAACATGTCTTAGTCTATATTTAGCCCCGCCCATGTTTGTCATAGAAGTTTTGGCATTAAACAACTCAGTGGCATCTGGTGTTCTTTCATTTCTACTTAAAGAAATATAAGCGCTAGACATTTGCCCATAGTTCTTCTTGAGCCTTAAGAAACCACTATAATTATTGAAGTCTCTTTTGCCAGCTGTAACAGTACCAGTGTAGTGAGCTGTGTACAATGAGTTTGCCGGAACCTGTAGCATATTACTACCAAAATCATCAGTTGCGCGCGTAGCATTAGTCTCTACTCTGTCAAGTCTAAGGCCATAAGATACTGTTGTTTGATCAGAAACTTTATTGTCATTTTCTAAGAAAAATCCAAGTTTAGATATTTCTGCTCCAGGCCACATATACATTAGATTCATTAGCATTCCACTCATGGTCATACTTTGTTCTGCATCTCTAGTATTATGTTCATAATCTACACCTACCTTCATGCCACTATCCATGGCACCAATTACTCTCCACCCATAAGTATCAGAAGCAGCTGGCGTCTTCATCGAATTGGTAGTTCTCATCGTATAGTTATCCATTAAATGATCCATGTCAGAATTATGTAATTCAACTTTCATTGAAGAAAACGGACCGAATGGTGTTACGCGATGGTATTTTAAATTATAGATATCAGTATAACTATATGCTATATCCATAGGTAACCCAGCAAACCCAATATTTTCTTGAGAGTTATTAGTATACGTGAATTCAAGCTTTGAACCATCATCCAATCTTTTGCCTAAGATTGTTGCATAATTACTAGTCTCATATTCTGTGAGCGGCTTTAAGCCTGTCCCTGTCTCATAATTACCTGCCTCAGAATAAGATCCATTGATTCTAAAGTAAGCTTGACCTAAACCTAATGTAAAGTCACCTAAAGTAGTTTTACCTTCGGCATTTGAGTCAAATGTTTGCCCAATTTTTAATTTATAGCCTTTCGATTGAGCTTTATCACCTTTAGATAATCTAGTTTGAGCAAGTGGTTCTGTAATACGCTCATATCTTACTACCCCTCCAGGACCACCAGCACCATAGATGACAGATTGAGACCCTTTAATTACAGTAATAGAATCATAGTTCTCAATATTTACATATGTGGACGCAGGATCCATTTTAGATGAACAAGCTCCATAAACTATAGCACCATCAATAGATGAGTTAAGTCTTTGATCACTTTGTCCTCTTATCACAGGATCAAGGCCATGACCACCACGCCTGATTGTATTAATACCATTGATAGATCTTAAAAGATCTCCACCATCAATAGCATTTTTAGTATTTATATCTTCTATAGCTTGACTGGTTAAGTCCTGGGTGCTCAAGACTGGCGCAGAAATTTGTATATCTGTTAAATCTTCCGCATGAAGATTGGTCACAAATAATGCCGCTATAAAGAAAACGTATTTATTTATATTCATAGTTCCTCCACTATAAATTAGTTATGTTTAATTAAATTATATTAAAGATAACTATGTGGAGGAGATCGAGGTGTTTTAAAAAATGATTTTGTTGTATGTTTGAATTCTTTTTTATTTTGAACTAACAAGATAGGTTTTCTAACCATAAAAATATTCATATGATCAGCATGAGATGCCATATCAAAATAATATGAACAATGATCACAAGGAATAATGTGGTTGTTAGTAGATTGATCAGTATGAAACTTACAAATATCACTCTCGTGATCCGCAATGTCATTCGAAGAAATTACAGCGACAGGGAATGCGCCTACGCATATCAATAAAACAATTAAGCTGTAGTATTTACGAATATTTATCATCTTAAACCCCTAAAAGTATAGTACATGATTTGTAGATATTGTCTAGATAATGAGTGTTCGGATTTGAGTAACGGGGAGATTTATACACATACTCTGCAAATACTCAAATCCTTGTTTGGACATAAGATGCCCTCTTAAGATCAAGAGGGCTATCTAATGAGAAACCTTATGATGGATATCTAACCTAAGGGAGAGATTAAGAATGTTCTCTTAAGCTAGATATCCATACTTATTTCACCGGAGAATGATGAAATATTAAAAGTCGAATTTCACTCCTGCCATTACAGACACCGGCTTGTTAGGACGTTTACCGTACTCATGCTCGGAAGCTACAATGATTTTGTCAAATAAGTTATCTACATTAAAAAATAACTTAGCGTTTTTAATTCCACCTGTATTCATATTAAGGTTCATAGAACTATGTAAATCAAAAATGAATGCCTTACCTGTTCTGTATGTATTGTTATCATTAGTGAATGTATCATCATGATATTTAGCCCCAAGAGCTATACTGTAATCATTTGTCTCCATTCCTAAAGATGTGTACAGTTGGAAATCAGGTACATAAGCAATCGAATTGCCCACATAGCTTGTATTTTGACCTTTGTATTCAGAATCTTGTATCATCCCAGTTACCATAAATGGGTATCTTGTGCTAGAAGATGTAGACGGCGCGCCTTTCATCTCTGTGCCAGCAAACAAGTTATTTACACGATATTGAAATTCAATACCTTTGACCTCTGCCTGCCCTTTGTTAGTAGTATCACCTGAACTACCAGAACATCCAGCTGCCTCAAGACAAGTTTCATTTAGCTGTTCATAATCGTTTAAGAACGCTATGATTTCCATGAAACCGCCTGCAGTTTCTTTTCTGAATCCAAGCTCATAGTTATCCGATTTTTCTGGTTCAACAGAAAGTCCTTTGCCTGCATCTACAGGGCTATGTCCTTGGTTATAAGATGCATACAAAGAAACACCTGGTGCAGCTCTAAAAATTGTAGATGCAGCAATCATTGTTGCTGTTCTATCTAAATCTTGTTTAGAGTTACCTGGGTTTGCGTTTGTACCATCATTACTTTCCATGTCTTCATATCTAACTCCAAAAGAGTGTGTGAAAGCACCGTCAGTAATCGTATCTTTTAAATGATATGATACTGCATCTGTATCTTTAAGTTCAGCGTCTGAGAATCTAGTACTGTCATTACCATGTTCAGATAGTAATGTCATAGTACCGTTGCCATCAACAGTATACCTTTGACTAAATCCACTATCAGCTCTTGCTCTATAGTCTTTATGACGTCTGTATCCATATTCTAGATCATGGTTACCCATTGTATGGTTGACGACAAATTGAACACCTGTCATTCCATAGTCACGATGACCCATAGATCTTTTTATATACTCGCCATTAACCATAGCTGTGTTATTAGTTAATATGTTACATGCTCTTAGTTCGATGCCAGAATCACCAGCACAATTTCCAGCCATATCAATAGCCGAATATTTAACAGTAGCATTATTAGTATTAGCACCGTCACCATCTGGATCGACCATCATCTCACCACTTTTGCCCCAAAGTCTGCTATATCTAGTTTTATATAACTTAGATGTAATAGTCATATTTGAAGATGGTTGCATTGTGTGTGTGAAGATATATCGATGATAATCATTATCCATTTGATCAACAGATGAAACGCCATATCTTTGATATGGGTCAGCTGCAAAGTCAACGCCTGTCAATCCAATATATGTTTCATTTGATGTTTCAGAAGTATTAGAACTTGTGATTTCAAATGTTTGATTCCATGCGCTGTTCATTGGTGTGTACCTAAGTTTGAATAAGTCAGTTTGCTTATCAAAACCTGTATCAGTATTGTTGCCAGTGCCTTTAATATTTTTGTATCCATCAGCTCTATAGTCATGATATTCAAATACATAACCCACTGATCCAATATTCCCACCGTAGTATGAGTGATTTCTTGAGAAACCATCATCTCCACCGGTTATAGAATAATGACCTTCACTACCAGATGTAGGGACCGATCTAGATAAGAAGTTAATTGTACCGGCAGTTGTTCTTGGACCTTGTCCAATAGCTGCTGCACCTTTTAAAACTTCTACACCTTCCATACGACCAACATCAGGGAAGAAATACATACTACCGTTAGAGTAAATAGCTGGGCCTTGTGGCACGCCATCTTCTAAAATGTTTATTTTTGTTGTTCTCAGAGCACTGGTTCCTCTCATACCTAAGTTAGTTCTTAAGCCGTAACCATCCTCAGTCTGAGAATAAACACCTGGAATTCTTCTGAGAACTCTCTCAGCATCTGTATAACCCAATGACTTCATCTCATCATCAGAGATGTAGTGGGCTGATCCTGCTTGCTGTGTTTCATCTTGAGATCCGAATACACTAACAGGACTCATTTCTTCGGCAAATATAGTAGAACTCATTAGTAACAATGAGCTAACCGCAAATACCTGAAAATGTTGTTTTTTCATATAATTTTCCTCATATATATAAAGTTAGTAAAATATATAGCTGTAATACCAATATTCTAACTATTCTGGTATATTATATGCGAATGATTCTCATTTGTAAATGCGAATGATTGTTATTATCGTTATAATTGCTAAATAAAATGACTTATTTTGCAAAATTATATAAAATTATGGGCTCATGAGGGTTATATGGTCAGAATTAGTTTAACGCCAATAATAGATGTAGTATTTATTCTGCTAATATTTTTCATGCTTGCGACAAATTTTCAAAGTTTCAACCAAACTGATATTAAGCTATCTAATGAACAAGCAAGCACCTCACAGAGTGATAAACGAATATATTTAGTAGAATTCAATAAAGATGGTGAATTTAAATTAAATAAAGAAACAATGTCTCAAAAGAGTATCAAAAATCATATCCTTGATGGCAAAAAAAACGATGAAGAGTATATGGTTATAATCAAAGGAGAAAAAGATACTGAAATACAAGATGTATTAAATGTTATTGCAGATTTTAAAAAAAATGAAATCAATGAAATTACGATTGGGATATCTAAAAATGATATAGATGAAAATTATGAGAATAAAACAAAGGGTATAGATATGCCCTTGCTTGAAAAGCTATAAGGTATGAAATTAAAAAATAAAACAAATAAAACAAATAAAACAAATAATGATGATAATTTACTTCCATTAGTAAATATCATATTTTTGTTATTAATATTCTTTATGTTGGCAGGTGTGATTGCTAAACAAAAAGAAATGTATGATATTAATTTAGCATCAGCTGTAATTGATGAATATGTAGAAAAAGATAAACATATTTTGTTTATTAAATCTAATGGAGAAGTCATTTTTAATGATGAAGCTATTACTATTAAAACTTTAGATGAAAAGTTAAAGTTAATTGATGGTAAGGATATAATAATCGCAGCAGATAAATTAGTTACAACAGGAAAATTAAATAATATTCTAATTAAACTAAACCATAACAAGATATCAAATGTAACGCTCTTATCAAACGAAAAATGAATAGAACAGACAATATCAATAAATATATTATTTTAGCTTTTATAGTCCATTCTATGTTTCTGGTATCTTTTTCAATAAATAGATCAGTAAGTGATATTACGAAAATAGGTGAAACAGGTATGACAGTTCAGATGATAATTCTTGAAACTAGTGATGAGATATATGAGAAAAGTTTTGCATCTGAAGAAATAAGAAATAAAACTGAAGATTCAGAAAAAGAACAACAAGTTCTCATAGATAATAGAGCGGTTGGTGATAAATCTGAAAATGTATATGATACGTATTACGGAAGAGTCAGACAGATAATTGATGGTAATAAAAGTTATCCGTTACTGGCAAGACAACGCAAACAAGAAGGGTCGCCAAAAGTTAGTTTTACAATTCTAAAAAATGGAATAGTGGAAAAATTATCTGTTGACTCATCGGGCTATAGAATTTTAGATAGGGAAGCTAGACGCATTATCATGATTTCGTCACCTTTCCCTGAAATACCAGATAGCATGAATAAGAATTCTATAGATTTAACTATTCCAATAAATTTTAAGTTAAATAATTAATCTGTATTATACCAGTTTAATTTCTCTCGTAGATTTACAACAAAACCTATTATAAAAATTGTTGGCGCCATAGGTTTTTTTTCTTTTACGAGTTGACTCATGTTTTCAACTGTTGATGTATAAACTTTTTGATCTGGAGTTGTTCCTTGTTGCACTAATGCACATGGAGTTTTTGAATCTAATCCATTGGCTATTAATTGACTACAAATTATATCTATTGATACAAGTCCCATATAAAACACGATAGTTTGATTTGGTTGTATGAGTTTCTCCCAATTTAAATCTAATTTTCCTTCTTTCAAATGACCTGTTACAAATATACATGATTGTGCATGATCTCTATGAGTTAATGGTATGCCGCTATATGCTGAGCAACCACTTGCGCTTGTAATTCCTGGAACTACTTGAAATGAAACATTATTGTCAACTAATGTATCAATTTCCTCTCCTCCTCTTCCAAAAATAAATGGATCTCCTCCTTTTAGCCTAAGAACTCTTTTGCCTTGCTTCGCATACTTAACAAGTAAACTATTAATTTCTTCCTGTCTAACAGTATGGTTATCTCTCTGTTTTCCAACGTATATTTTTTGAGCATCTCGGCGTATCAAATCAATAATCGATGGATGAACTAACCTATCATATAACGCAATATCGGCCTGTTGCATTAATCTTAAAGCTCTAAAAGTTAACAAATCAGGATCGCCAGGACCTGCGCCAACTAAATAAACTTCGCCTTCGCCTTTTTTTTCTTCATCAAAGCTATTTATTTCTTTATTAAGATAATTTACTGCCTCGTTATCTTGTCCACTTAAAACAAGTTCAACAAATTTACCATTCAGCATCTGCTCCCAAAAGATTCTATTAGACTTTGAATTAACTAATTTTTTTCTGACTGGTATTCTATTTTCAGAAACAATCTTAGCTAGTCGACCATAAGCACCAGGTATCATTGTTTCAAGTTTTGTCCTTAGTAATCTTGCCAAAACTGGAGAAGAGCCTCCGGTTGATACTGCTACAGTTATAGGACCCCTCTCTAATATAGATGGGAATATAAAATCGCAAATATTAGGCTTATCAACTACATTTACTAAAATGCCTTTATGATTTGCCTGGCTGGCTATTTCTTCATTTAAAGATTCATCATTTGTTGCAGCTATTACAAAAGAAAAATTATTATCCATATGTTCAGTTTTATAGGTACTGCTGATAGCAGTTATATTTTTATTATTTTTAATTAAGTCAAGAATATAGTCTGTAAACTGCGGAGATATAATAGTCAGCTTGGCATTAGCTTTTAGTAATAAATCCAATTTCCTTTCAGCAACTTCTCCACCACCAATTAATAGAACGGACTGCTTGCTGAGTTCCATGAAAAAAGGGAAGTATTTCATTAAGATTTTTCTATCCCAGCTTTTTTATACCAGTATTGTGATTTCTCAAGATCTTGAGGAACAAGTTTGCCTTCTTCATAAATCATAGCTAGGGTGGTTGCTGATCCCATTAAACCTTGGTTTGCAGCTTTCGTAAACCACTCGATACTTTTATCAATGTCCTTCTCCGTGCACTCCCCTTCAAAAAACATAAAGCCGTATGCATGTTGCGCCAACGGATAACCTTTCATAGCTGCACTTTCCATATAAGTAAATGCTTTTTCTGTGCTCGCCTGACACCCTAAACCATTTTGTAGCATTATTGCCATTCGATACATAGCTTCAACATTTCCTTCAGAAGCAATTGGAGATAATAATTTAATAGCATGAGCAAAATTTTTAGTTTCAAAAGCAGCTATTCCGCTTTCTAATTCCATAGCTCTATTTTCATATTTATCCATATTAATCCTTTAGTAAATCTTCTAGTTTGCCATCCATATCATGCTCAACTAAATCATCAAAACCTCCAACATGATAATCTCCGATGAATATCTGAGGGACTGATTGTCTTTTGGATTTTTCCATCATTATCTTTAGCTGTTCTTGATCCATATCAACCATAATATCTTCATATGCGATATCTCTTTTTTGGAAAAAATTTTTAGCTCTAACACAGTAAGGGCAGATTCTTGTGCTATATATTGTTACTTTTTTCATAAATCTATTGCCTAGTTATAATGCTTAATCTTTCTATTTTCATTTTTTTGAATAACTATTCCTATCACATCAAATGAATTATCTAATAATATATCTGGGTAAGCTGGATTGAGTGGTAATAAATATTTGTTACCATTTTTTTCTTCATATTTCCTAAACCATCTTACACCCTCATATTCAACAAATACGAACTGTCCATGATGGCACTGTCCAACAGGATCAATAATAACTATACAATTATTAGTGAACTCTGGTTCCATACTATCATCAGTAACCTGAAGTGCATATGGTTCAGAAGCTCCACAATCTGAATGTATATCGTCTAGCTTGTCTTCTTGTGTACTCATAAATATCTAATGTTTATTATAATTGTTAGGACTGAAACATCAAAGGTTTAGATATCATATTCATAAAACTGATGTAAATTCTTATCTAAATGAGTACTATCTTCGTAGTTTAAAGAATTGCTTTAATAAATCTGACGACTCTTTCTGCATCATACCGCTTATCACCTTTGGTTTATGATGACATGATGTAGATTCGAATATTTTAGGGCCAGATGATACACCACCGCTTTTTTGATCATCAGCGGCATAATATAGAGTATCGATTCGTGCAAAACTTATAGCTTGTGCACACATTGGGCAAGGCTCTAAACTGACATACATGTCACAACCTACCAACCTTTCATTCTTTAATATTTCCATTGATTTTTGCAATGCCAACATTTCTGCATGGGCAAGTGATGAACCTGTTGTCCTCATTTGATTAGAAAATGCTGCTAGGATTTCTGAATTACGATTCTGAACTACTACTGCTCCAACGGGTACTTCATTATTTTCAAAAGCAGTTTGAGCAAGCTCTATTGCTAATCCCATAAAAAGCTTATTATTGTCACTAGTCATTATTATTAGGAATAGTCTCTTGGAATCTTACAGGTCTACCTATTGGTTTAATCATTTCATCTTCCCTCATAACAATATTGCCTCGAATTATAGTTGCTATCGGCCATCCAACGACATCCATACCGTCATAAGGCGTCCAACCTGTTTTTGATCTTTGTTGAGTATTAGTAATGGTATTTTTCTTGTTCATGTCTACTACTGTAAAGTCGGCATCATAGCCAACTTTGATTCTTCCTTTATTGACTAACTTGTGGATTCTTTCGGGTCCATATGACCAAAGATCTACTAATCGTTCTAAGCTTAGTTTTCCGTTATTTACATGATTTAACATAATAGGAACTAATGTTTGAACGCCTGGAGTTCCACTTGGAGATTTAGGATACTCTTGAGATTTTTCTTCTAAAGTATGGGGTGCATGATCTGAAGCAAGTATATCAACGGTCCCATCATTTAAGGCTTTCCATAGTGCATCTTGATGATGCTTCTCTCTGATAGGGGGATTTTGCTGTGCAAGTGTACCCAGTCTCTCATAGCAATGCGGCGCATGAAGAGTCAGATGGTTTGCTAATAATTCCACACTAGCAACATCTTTATTTTTTCTTAAAAAATCCATTTCTTCTGATGTTGTTATATGTAACACATGGACTCTTCTGTTATATTTTTTTGCTATAGCAACAACTCTCTTTGTTGCAGATAAACAGCTTTCCGGTGAACGCCAAACACTATGAAGTGATACATCTGTTTGATCTTTTAGAATAGTCTTCATATTTTCTTGCATAATATACTGATCTTCAGCATGTACAGCCACAACTCTTTTGCCATTTGATAACACAGACTCTACTTCTTCATCACTTGCTGTCATCAACTCACCTGTAGAGGCTCCCATGAATATTTTAATCCCACATATTCCTGGAGCATTTTCCCACTTATCAAGATTTGGGCCTGTTCTGCCAGTTCCTCCAAGATAAAAAGCATAATCAGTCCATGCTACTCTACTAGCCCTAAGTAATTTATCTTTTATGGTTTCTGGGGTAATTGTTAGAGGGTTCGTATTTGGCATTTCAAATACTGCAGTAACCCCACCTGCTGCTGCTGCCAACATTCCTGATTCTAAATTTTCCTTGTTTTCGAGACCTGGCTCTCTAAAATGCACTTGGGAATCAATGACGCCAGGCAATATATGCAATCCTTGGCAGTCAATTACCTGATCAGTAGAATAATCTGTGCTGCGTTCTGAGAGATCACCAATAGTAAGGATACTTTCGCCCTTGATGCCTATATCAGTTTTTACTGTCTTATCAGGAAGAACGACCGTTCCATTTTTAAGAATTAAGTCATAATGTATATTTTTAACCATAAGTTATCTTAGCAATATAAAGATTATTATCTATAAATATTAATAAAAACTTGTATTAATCATATAAATTGGTAGATTTAGCTTATGCAAAAAATAATAGATAATATAGGAATAACTATATCAGCAGCCTGTGCAATACACTGTGTATTATTACCTGCAATTCTTATAATCGCTCCATACTCCTTTTTTGCTAGCCATGAATTTCATGAAACTTTAATTTATTTTATTCTGCCCTTTGCGGCCATCGCGTTCTATTTAGGATGTCGAAAACATGGAGATTATAAAGTTGTCTTGATGGGTGTAACAGGAATAGTTTTGTTGGCAACATCCTTGGTAATACATGAAGTTTTTCACTCAGAACAACATTCAGAAGAATTTCTGTCTATACTTATAACAATTGGGGGAAGTTTAATATTAATTTTTTCTCATCTTAGAAATGCAAAGTTGTGCCGACAAGTAAATTTCGATTGTCATAAATAACTAATATTGATCTTTCCAGCCAATTTTCTTTAAAAAATCATCATAACTTCCATCAAACATATTCACCTTATTGTCATCAAAGATAATAAGTTTATTGGCAACTTGATGTAGGAAATACTCATCATGAGTAACCATTAAGACTGCTCCACTGAAAGACTTAATTGCATTTAGTAATGAATCACACGAATCTAAATCTAAATGATTAGTTGGTTCATCTAGCAGCAACAAATTAGCTGGCTTAACTAAAATCTTTCCCAACATTACTCTACTTTTCTCACCACCTGATAAGATATTAATTTTCTTATTTGATAAGTGATTTGAAAACATCATGTTTGCACAAGTTTTCCTAACTTCAGTTTCATGTATATCTGGAACACAATTTTGGATTTCCTCATAGATAGTATTATTTGGATCAAGTCTATCTATATTCATTTGACCAAAATAACCAATCTTAGTTTTAGCATGATGATTTACATAGCCATTAATTGGATTAAGATCCCCTGTTATTAATTTTAGTAAGGTTGACTTGCCTTTCCCGTTTTTGCCAATTATGCAAATTTTGTCATCACTTTTTATGCTGAAAGATAAATTATTTATAAGAGGATTGTTCTGATCGTAAAAAAAATTAAGTTTACTTGAATTAATAAGATTTTCTTTACTTCCATATGGTTCATAGTTAAATTTAAAATCTAAATTAGCAACCGCTGCAAGTTTTTCTTTTACATCTTTTTTTTCTAGAGCTTTAATTTTGGATTGTGCTCTCGTTGCCATACTAGCTTTTGATTTAAATCGATTAATCCAGGCTTCTGTTTTTTCTCTTTTCTTTGCTTCATTATCAACTGTCTTGTTATAAATTTCTTCTTCACTTAGTATTTTTTCTAAAACATTTTTTGTATTTCCAGATGTTTTTTTAAATTCACCTCTATGAATATTTAATGTATGCGTAATTACACTGTTCATGAAGCTACGATCATGAGTAACTAGTATCAACTCATCTCTCCAATCATTTAAGAAATTTTTCAACCATTTAATAGAGTGGATATCTAGGTAGTTCGTTGGTTCGTCAAGCAGTAGCATATCTGGTTCGTCTAATAATAATTTAGCAAGATTAATTTTTACTTGGTTGCCGCCAGAGAAATCATTAGGGTTTTTTGACATGTCATCATAAGAGAAACCTAGACCAGTTAGAATTGATTCTCCCTTCCAAGTTTCATATTCTCTGTCTCCTGATAACACACTACATACTTCGTCAATGACAGTTTGTTCGCTAAATTTTATGTGTTGATCTAAATGACCAATTTTATAACCTTTAGGCATCATCACTTCACCAGCATCTTGTTCAAGCTTGCCGATAATAATCTTTAGAAATGTACTCTTCCCGCTACCATTCCTACCAATAAAACCAACTTTTTCTTTTTTATTGATAATTATGTTTACATCACTGAATATCTTTTGTCCTGAAAATGATATTTCTAAGTCATTTGTCTTAATCATATTTAATAATTATATTTGTTCTTTTGCTGCTTTTTTTCTTTGGTGTGGATCTAAATACTGCTTTCTAAGTCTAAGGTTTTGTGGTGTAACTTCCAAAACTTCATCTTCATTTATATATGCCATCATTTGTTCTAATGACATTTTTCTTGGAGTTACAAGTTTTACAGCTTCATCAGTTCCAGACGCTCTAACATTCGTTAACTGTTTTCCTTTTAGAATATTTATTTCTAAATCATTGGGTCTATTATGCTCACCCACAATCATTCCTTGATAAACCTTCGTTTGTGGGTCGATAAACATGACGCCTCTATCTTGAAGATTAAAGATAGCGTATGCAACAGCTGTCCCAGTTTGTGTTGCAATTAATGCTCCATTTCTTCTAGTTGATATCTCTCCTTTGAAAGGTCCATAAGAATCAAATAACCTATTAACTACTCCGGTTCCTCTCGTTTCTGTTAAAAATCTACTTTGATAACCAATCAGAGCTCTTGAAGGGGCTTTAAATATTAATCTAGTTTTACCTGATGTGTTTCTCATATCTAGCATCTCAGCTTTTCTCTTATTCATGCTATCAATAACTGTGCTAGCATATTCATCATCCACATCAATTATAACTTCCTCTATGGGTTCAAGCTTTTTATCATTTTTATCAATTTTATACACAACATGTGGTCTAGATACTGTTAACTCATAACCTTCCCTTCTCATTGTTTCTACTAAAACTCCGAGCTGTAACTCACCTCTTCCTCCAATTTCAAAAGCATCTTTTTTCTCGTTCTCTGCAAAAGAGATTGCAACATTTGTTTCAGCTTCCGCCAATAACCTCTCTCTTATAACTGTAGATGTAACTTTTTTACCTTCAAGGCCAGCAAGTGGCGAATCATTTACTGTAATAGTAATAGACATGGTTGGGGGATCTATGGGTGTTGAAGCGATAGGTTCTGTAACATCAAGATTACAAATAGTATCAGCCACCGAAGCTTCAGCTAATCCAGCAATACATATTATGTCACCTGTTTGTACTTCATCAACGGCGACTCTCTCAGTTCCCTCAAATTTAAATAATTTAGTCAACCTGCCAGACTCGACTTGTTCTCCACTAAGATTAATAGCTTTAACATTATCGTTGACCTTAGCTGTGCCTTGTTCAACGCGACCTACTAAACATCTTCCAAGATATGGGTCTGAGTCCAATAATGTAGATAACATAGCAAAAGGTTTATTAGATTCAACTTTTGGAGGCTCGACATGATCAAGTATTAGATCTAATAATGCATGTAAATTTTCTTTTGGGTCATTTAAATCTTTAACACACCATCCATCTCTACCTGCCGCATATAATATTGGAAAATCTAATTGTTCATCAGTTGCATCTAGTGAAACAAATAGATCAAAAACTTCATCTATAACAGCGTCTGGCCTTCCATCAGGTCTATCAATTTTATTTACTATAACAATCGGTTTTAAACCTTGAGCAAGTGCTTTTGATAATACAAATTTTGTTTGAGGCATTGGACCTTCTGCCGCATCTGTCAGTAATATGACCCCATCAGTCATACTTAGAACTCTCTCAACCTCTCCACCAAAGTCAGCATGACCGGGTGTATCAATAATGTTAATCCTTGTATCTTTCCATTGTATAGATGTTGGTTTAGCCAATATAGTGATTCCTCTCTCTTTTTCTAGATCACCAGAATCCATAATTCTTTCATCTACATCTTGATTTTCTCTGAACATCCCGCTCTGCTTCATAATCGAATCGATTAGTGTAGTTTTGCCATGATCGACATGAGCTATAATTGCAATATTTCTCAAGTTTTCCATCATCGCTTACTCCTTTGTTTTAAACTTAATGTTCGGTTACCTTTGTTTCTTAGGCTATTTTTTGCCTTTGTTTTTTTGTTAGCATCTGTTTTCTTATATGTTTTCTTTTTCTTAGCCTGCGTACTCCTTCTTGTTTTTTTTGATGAATTATCATGTACATCTCTTTTAGATTTTGTATTCCTTTTAGGTCTATTTAAATTATTGTCATTATTATCATTTCTAGATTTTTTATTTCTTGATGGTTTTTTTGATGGGCTACTTTCTGAGGCTCTTCTTGGTCCTGATTTTTTTGAAAAGCTACGACTCGATTTACGTCTTGTGTTTTCACTTTTATTTCTATTATCTATTTTCTTTCTAGATGATCGTGTGCTTTTATTTATAGCTGGTTTTTTTACACTATTTGGATTTAATAAGTAGTTTATTTGATTCCATAGCTCTTCTTCTTCTGGCGAAATAAAACAGACGGCAAAGCCCTTGGATCCTGCTCTACCAGTTCTACCAATTCTATGTATGTAGTCTTCTGCAACCTGTGGTAAGTCATAATTTATTACATGTTCGATATGATCAACGTCTAGACCTCTGGCAGCTATATCTGTAGCGACTAGCACCTTGAATTTCTTAAGTCTAAAGTTATTCATCACTTTATCTCTTTTGTTTTGATTCAAATTACCATTTAAAGCATCGGCTTTAAATCCATCTTTAGTAAGATGCTTCGCCATGCGCTGTGTTCCATGTTTTGTTTTAGCAAAAATTAACACAGAACCTTTTCGATCAGATAATTGAGTAAGTAATTCAGTATATTTTTTATTATGTGCAATATTAATTACTTTGTGCTTTATATTAGTTAACAATACTTTTTCGGATTCTATTGCAATTCTTTCTGGTTTATATAAATACTTATTGGATAGTTTCATTATTTTTGCTGGCACTGTAGCTGAAAATAATAGTGTTTGTTTTTCTGAAGGTAGATATTGTAATGTTTGGTCAATTTGAATTCCAAAACCCATATCCAACATACGATCTGTTTCATCTAAAACTAAATAGCCACAGTCCATTAAATCTAGTGTTTCACTTTCAAGATGATCATTTATCCTTCCTGGAGTACCAACAATAATTCTAGGCGCTTTTCTTAATTGATGTAATTGTTTACCCATGGCTTCTCCGCCAATCAAACAAGCTGATCTTATATGGGACTTTTTTCCTATTAGCTGATTAACGACATCTAGGACTTGTCGAGCTAACTCTCTTGTCGGCGTCATTATAAGTGCAGTCATATTAGAGTTTCTAGTTAATAACTCAACCATAGGAATGCAAAACGCAGCAGTTTTGCCAGTACCAGTTTGGGCTGAACCCAAAATATCCCTGCCTTTTAAGGCTAATGGAATAGTTTGCACTTGTATTGGTGTTGGATTCTTGAAATCCATATCTGTAAGAGCTTTATTTAAATTGGTAGAAAGGCCAAATCTTACAAAATTAGTCATTAATTTTTCAACTATATTATTAAATTAGTTAGTAGAAGATACCTACTATCTGTTATTTAATAACATTTTTATTGTAGCTCTTCTCATGCTACCCATCATTGTTGGTAACAGTGGCTACTTTTTAACAGTTAGTTGCATATAACGCAAGCTATTATTGACAAATAAGAAGATATTTATGGATTTAGCGTGTTTTGATAGAATTAGTGAATTGAAATTACATTATAACATGATATTTCAGGTTTGTGTAAAAAAACATTTTTTGACTGAAAAATTTTTTTAATCATACTAAATATGACAAATAGGGTTATTTTAGGCTATCAAGATTTTTTTGAGCTAGGGTGAAATTCGGGTCCATGTCTAATGATTTAAGAAACATCTTCGATGCATTATCATCATCATTCAATCCCTTGTAGGATACGCCTAAACTGTTATAAACTTCTTTCGATTCTAAACCGAGTTCAATCATCTCTTGTAAATATTTAAGTGAGTCATTGAATTTATTAGTTTTGATAAAATAATTAGACATGTTCAAGCGTGGATAAATTTCATTTGGGTTTAGCTCTATTGTCTTCTTATAATGATACTCTGCCTCTGGGTTATTCAAATAACTAAATAAGTTGGCCAAGTTATTATGCGCCTCTGAAGATTCATTATTGATTTCCAAAGCTTTTATATAACTCTCGACAGCCTTATCATGTTCATTCATATCTGTATAAATAATTCCAAGTGAGTAATATGATTGAAATAATTTTTTATCTAATTTCAAAGATTTCTTAATTGAGTTAACTGCTAATTGATGTTCTCCCATAGAATGAAGCAGACTACCATAATTACTATGGAACACTGCTTGATCGGGTGCTTTTTCTATAGCGACCTCAATATGTTTTTTTGCATTAACAAAATCACCCTCAGCCATAAATACCAAAGAAATTAAATGGTGCGCATTAGGTTCTGAATCATTTACTGTTAATATTTTATTATAAATAACTTTGGCTTCATCAAATCTATTTTGTTTATGAAGGTCCATAGCCTCTGCAAAAGCTTGCTTAATTAGAAATTTAGACATCTGATAATTGATCCTCTATTTTGTTCATGACGCCTGACCAGTCACCAGTCATCTCCTGTCTGAATAGTTTTACTGAAGGATACCATGGCGAAGTATCTTTGTAACTCAAATCCCAAGTATGCTTGGGTACTGTTGGTAGCATAATCCAAGTATTTATATTTAGTGCACCAGCAAGATGAACTAAATCACTCTCAATAGACACAACTAAGTCTAAATTTTTCATGACTCCTGATAAATCACTAAAGTCTTTAAATTCCTCCAAATTAATTATATTGTGTCCGCTCTTCTGAAAAATTAGATTCAATGTATCTTGAGGAACGCTAATTTGCTTATAATTTGAAAGTGAACTATTTGAGTTAATCATCACTCCAATATTTTTTTGAGTATTAACTATTTCACTAGCGATATCATTTTTAATACTGAGATATGGGAAAACCTGAGTATCCATGTCAGGGCTCCACTCTAGTACTTTTGGGATTGATATGAGATAGGTGAAATAATCATAATCAGTAGTATCTCCATATTCAATAACTTCTTTAATCCAATCTTGTTGTCTTAAAATATTTAGTGTTTCAGGCTGAGACATTAAAACAACTTCAGCGCCTTCTGCTGCAAGCTGATTAGCAAATCTTATATATTGAAAAGTTTCACCTATAGACTGTTCAGCAATAATCAGAATTCTTTTATTTAATAGTTCTTGGCCAGTCCATTCAGGGCTAGTAAGTTTTAAGTTATAAACTTCTGCTGGCAGTTTTCTTCTCCATTCATATTCTTTCCAACCCTCTTTATAATTACCTGTAAGTAATAAGCACATTCCTAGATTAATATGTGGTTCTATATAATCAGGGTATGTCTCTATACAGGATTTATAAAATTTTATGGCTTGATCAAACTTTTTTAATTCTTCATAGATTATTCCTACCATTAGCTGACACCCGATATGATCTGGAGTTAGTGATAAACATTTTTTAAAAGAATCTAGAGCGTCATTGAATTTTTCAATCTGCCTGTATGCTTCACCTAAATAAAAATGAACCTGCGATATATCTTCTTTTAAATTAATGACTTTTTTGAACGCAACAATTGATTCTTGGTAATCTTTTTTAGAACTTAATGCGCAACCCAAAGATATTAGAGCTCCAATATCATCAGGATTAATATCTAAAGACTTCTTTATAAATAAAATACTCTCCTTGTAATTGCCCTGGCTCATTCTAATGCATCCAATTATATGATTTGCATCAGCGTTGTCATTTTTGGAGAGTATTTGCGAACATATCTCTTCTGCTTTGCTATATTTTTTTTGACTGAACGCATTAATTGCGTTTGTGATTTGTTCTTTATAAAGATCGCTATTTGACATTTTCAATATTCAATAAAATTCTTGATAAAAAAAAGAGGACCGAAGCCCTCTTTAAAAATTAATTTTTTAGTTATGCTTGATAAGCAAAAGGTCCTGACAGACCAACTCTATCTGCTGTTGTATTCCATGTTCTACCATGATCTGAATACTCTTGCTTACTGGTCATGTTTACATCAACTGGAAATCCAGGATTTATTGCAAGCGGATGATAATTACATTGTGCAACTTTGCCATCTCCACTTTCAACACCAGCCATATCCCAGCCACCTGCACCACTAACTTCTAAAGTTTGTTTTGTGCCATCTTTTTTAAAATTAATTGCTGCTCTTTTTACACCAATGACTTCACCTACTAAGCTAGCTATGACACCTAAGTGGCCGCCATGTTTTCCACCCCATAGTTCTTCGATAGCAGTCGCTTGTTCATCTGTTGCATTTTCATCAATATACAATGCTAACTGGAATCCGCCATCAGTAAGATTTGGACCTGGCGCATGCAACCATGCTGAGACTTTTAACCCATCTAACTTAACATCACCTAGATTACCTTTACTGATATCCCATACAAGCATTGCCTCGCAAAAACCTTTTGTTGGGCTTTGTAGGTATAAACATGGGCACATTAGATCGCAATTACAGCTTTCTGCATAATCCCCTTTTAAACTCCAACTCATAATCTTCTCCCGTTAATTAACATATTAATCATCACATAATATCCATTAAAAATCTATTAAATGTAGAACTATCTATCTAAGAACATTAGAAAACTCTAATGTTTAAAATTCAATTAATACTATGAAGAGAAATTAATTTTGCTACAGTAATAGATGGGGGAAATATGAAGAAAAGCTTTTTTAGCAGACATGCATCTGCGCTCAGTATTAATAAAGGTGTTTCAACAACTAAGAGAGATATTAAATGGTATGAAAAAAGCGTGCCTTGCAGATCAGCCTGTCCAGCAGATACGGATATACCCGGCTATTTAGAAGCAATTTATAATCATGATTATGAAAAAGCATACAAAATTAATTTAGAAGATAATGTTTTTCCAGGTATTCTTGGAAGAGTGTGTTCCCGACCTTGCGAGGATGCGTGCCGACATAGTGATGATGCAAATGGTGAATCAGTATCAATATGTTTTTCCAAAAGATCAGCGGAAACATTTCATCAATCCAAAAAATTTAAACTAAAAAACTACAGCCATAAAACTAATAAAAAAATATTAATAATTGGAGCAGGTGTAGCTGGTCTCACAGCAGCTAGAGAGTTGTCAAGATATGGCCATGATGTAGAAATTTTTGAGAGACATAACTCTCCAGGTGGGATGCTAAATCAAGGGATTCCAATATTTAGATTACCCAGAGATGTTATCGACAGAGAAATAGGGCAGATTTTAGAACATGGTATAAAAGTTCGCTATAATAAAAACATTAAATCTTATGATGAAATAGAAGAACTATCAAAAAAGTATCATGCAGTTGTATTAGCGCTTGGTACATTAAAACCGAATAAAATTAATCAAGAATTTTCTAAATCTGAAGATGTTGAAGATGGATTAGATTTTTTACTTCGAGTAAATGAATATCAAGATAAATATGTAGGCAAGGATGTTGTTGTAATAGGTGGTGGATATACAAGTATGGATTGCGCAAGGACTGCACTCAGGTTAGGTGCAAAATCTGTAAGAACGTATTATAGACGAACAACAGATGATTTAGTCATCTTGCCTGGCGAACTAGATGAGCTTATAAATGAACATGGAAAAATGATCTTCAATGCCCAGCCACTTAATATCATTAAAAGAAATAATAAGTTAACAGGATTGGAATTAATTAACACTAAATTAATTAAACGCAATGGAGTTTATCAACTAAGAGATATTAAGGGAACAGAATTTAAAGTGAAGACTGATCATATTATTCTTGCGATTGGTCAAAAACAACATCTACCTTTATCTAAAAGTAAAAGGAAAAATATTTTTTCTGTTGGGGATTTTGCAACTGGGGCTTCTACGTTGATTAATGCTATTGCTCATTCAAAAGATATAGTCAAACAAATAGATAAGTTTTTAATGAAAAGAGATCTGTTTAACTCTGAGATTAAAGTTACAAATATAAAGACAACTGGTAGAAATCTAAAATTGAACTATATTCCTATACATGAAATGCCCACAGTTAACATAAATCAAAGAACATTTAAGCGCGAAGTCGAAAAAGGCTATCGAAAAGATCTATCTCATAATGAAGCTTCGAGATGTTATCTTTGTCATTATAAGTTTGAGATTAATAATGATCTTTGCGTTCTGTGCGATGAGTGTCTGCTGGCTAAACCCATTAAAGATTGTATTGTTGAAGTCAGTGATGTCCAATCGCTCAAAGATGGAGATGTTTCATATAAGAGAATACGTCCTAAAGAAAGTATCGGTGTATATCATGGTAAATTACTAATCGATCATAAGAAATGTGTACGTTGTGGCGAATGTGAGAGAGTCTGTCCAACTAATGCAATATCAATTCAGAAAGTTGAAAAACAAGATTATGTTAAAGTCTAAAATTAAAAAATATAAGGTGACCTGTCCGCATGATTGTCCAGATACCTGCTCTCTGGAGGTAACAGTTGATACTAAAACTAAAAAAGCAATTAAGTTAATTGGTGATAAGACTCATCCTATAACCAAAGGCTTTCTTTGCAATAAAGTAAATCACTATCTTGACTTAGTTTATAACAAGAATCGTGTTTTGTACCCCCATGTAAGAGTAGGACCAAAAGGCAAAAAAGGAAAACTCAAAAAAGTTTCTTGGGATTTTGCACTGAAAACAATTGCTAAAAAACTAAAAGCTATTGAAAAAAAATATGGCGCCGAAGCTATACAGCCATATAGCTACTCTGGAACGCTAGGGATGCTAGGCTACTGGGGGATGTCTGAAAGATTTTGGAATAAGATGGGCGCGGCCAGGCTAGGCAGAACTATTTGTATAGCTGCCGCCTCAACAGCTGGTATCTATACCTATGGGGCAGCATGTGGGCCTGCAATTGATGAGGTCCCAAATAATGATTTGATAATACTATGGGGTACCAATATTGTTTCAACACATGTTCATATGGTGCCATTTGTTGAAGAAGCAAAAAAAAGAGGTGCAAAGATAATTTGTATTGATCCAAGAGAAACTAGAACAGCTGCTTTAAGTGACTGGCATATTCAACCCAAACCAGGAACTGATACAGCCTTAGCATTAGGTATGATGAATGAGATAGTTAAAAATAAAAAACATGATTTAGCTTTTTTAAAAAAACATACGACTGGATATAAGGAATTCCTAGATAAAATATTACCAAAGTATACCTTAGATAAAGTTTCAAGAATTACTGGTATACAAAAAGCAGACATTAAACAATTAGCTTTTGAATATGGTTCAACCAAGAAAACATATATACGTCCTAACTATGGATTAAACCGTCATCGTAATGGTGGCATGATGGTAAGATCAATTATGTTGCTTCCTGCGATAACAGGTGCTTGGAAGAATAAAAGCTCTGGGTGTTTTGTAGGGTCAATTGAGGAAATGTGGAACGTAGATTTAGGAAAGTTACAAAGACCAGATCTTCTAGATAATAAAAATCCAAGATCCATAAATATGATACAAATAGGAAATGCCTTAAATGATAAAAAATTGGATCCTCCAATTAAATCATTATTTGTTTGGAATTCAGATATAGCTAATTGTGCTCCGGATAGCATCAGTGTTCGCAGAGGTTTAAAGCGAAAAGATTTGTTTACGGTTGTTCACGAAACTTTTTGGACAGATAGCTGTGATTATGCTGATATTGTTTTGCCAGCAGATACTCAACTAGAGCATATGGATCTTCATGCGCCTTACGGACATTATTATTTTAGTCTTACACAGCCAGCGATAAAACCACTAGGAGAAAGTAAATCTAATCAAGATTTGTTTAGGGATCTTGCAAAATATATGGGCTATAAAGATAAATGTTTTAAAGAAAGTGATGAAAGTATGATTAAGAATATGATTGACCCAAAACATAATCCTCTGTTTAAAGGCGTTACTTTTGAAAAACTTAAAAAAAATGGCTGGGTTAAGGGTAATGTTGAAAATAAAAAAAGAGATTATATAAAAAAAGGTTGGCCAACTAAAGATGGTAAGATTCAAATCTATTCAAAAGATACTGAAAAGATTGGATTAGGTGCCTACCCAGAACATATCGAAGAATTCGCTGACAAAGCATTAAGAAAAAAATATCCAATTCAGATTTTAAGTCCTGCCACACATCAATTTATTGGTAACTCTTTTGTTCCCGTCGAAAGATTACGAAATATGGCATCAAGACCTACTATTGAAATGAGTAGTAAAGATGCAAGTAAAAGAAAAATAAAAGATGGAGACTTATGTAAAATTTATAATGATATTGGAGAGACTTATGCTCATGCCGTAATAATAGATTCTATGCTTGAAGGTGTTGCCTCAACTCAAAAACAATACAAAGGCTCTCTGATCAAAAATGGTGTAAACGTCAATGCTCTAAACACTCAAGATGTAACTGATATGGGTGATGGGCCTATCTTCTACACCGTTTTAGCTCAGATTAAGAAAGTTTAATTATACATTTAGACAATTAAATTTTGAAAATACTAATAGATATTAGGTCTAGATCTATATTTTAGTTATACACTTATAACAAAGACTACTAATAGCTGTATACTAGAATTATGAAGATTATGTCGAGAGAAAATTTATCGAACTCATCAAAAAGATCCGTAGATTCAACCATTTCTTATAAAAACAATGATATGACAAGCGGAGTTCAAACCTTTGAAAATGGTGATATTTATACTGGAGATTTTTTAGATGGCAAAAAACATGGTAGAGGAATTTTAAAAACTGCAAGTGATAGGACATATGATGGTGGCTGGGAGAACGATCTTCCTCATGGTTATGGTGTGAATACTTTCCCAAACGGAAAGGTATATACAGGTGAATACAAAAAAGGGAGACCTTTTGGTGACGGTCAATGGACCTATAGTGATGGTAGCACTTATACTGGAAAATGGGTCAATGGTGAGTTTGTCAATCCAGATAATAAACAAGATACTTTTCAATTTAGAATCGCAACATTTTTAATTAATATTATAGTTATAGGTTTTATGCTTTCTGTTATAGGATTCTGGTTACTAAAGTTCTTAAAGGTTATATGATAAACGAATGTGTGTTTGATACGCCTTTAGCCCGGATGTTACTAAAAGAGAAAAATGGTGAAGTTATACATTCGTCATTTACAGAAAAAAAAATTAATAAAACTTCTAGTCGAACACTCGTGCATGCTCAGAAAGAAATACTAGAGTATTTCAAAGGTCATAGAAAAAGTTTTACAATCAAAGTAAACCCAGATGGAACACATTATCAAAAAAAGGTCTGGTGGCAACTTTTACAAATTAAATATGGCTCTACAAAGTATTACTCTGATATTGCTAATGATTTAGCAAGTTCTCCTAGAGCTATAGGAAATGCCTGTGGAGCTAATAAATGCTTGCTTATAATTCCCTGTCACCGCGTCCTGTCCAAGGATAATAGCAGATCAGGTTATTCAAGCTTTGGTGGATTAGTTCATAAGGACCGACTCTTAGAGATTGAAAAATCAGAAAGTTTAATGCTAGATTGAAATAAGAGAAGAATGATGAAAATTTATAAGTATCTATTATTGAACAGTAACGATAATTAAATAGCACTCAAGTCATTTATTGGCTTCAAAAATGCATCCACAAGCATAGCTTGGTTCATATAAACGAAATATAGATATAAGAATAAGGATATAACCCCAAAGATTCTCTTATCCATGATTTTGTCTAATCTACTAAATACACCAAGACACTGTCCAAAAGTATAAGCAAAATAACCAATAGCTCCAAAAAATAAAAATCCTATTAATCCTAAAATAAACATATTTATACAGTAACTAGTTTCTTATTCTAAAACAATAGTTATATTCCTCTCTGTAATACACTCCTCATCGTCACTAGACATTAAGTTCATCAGTGAGCCCATTGGAGTTACAGCATCTACAGCTCTATCGAAAATATAACCTATCCCAGAATTTATTATAAAATTATCTGCTGATAAATCTCTCTGTTCTTCTGTGACTCCGTATTCGCCTGTAAGCTGACCAGATTTACAAATAATATTTATAGATGAACACTGAGTAACAAACACGAAATTTTTTGGAGCAATAATATCTAGTTTAGATGAGGATGAATATAAATTACACACAGCATCAATTGGATTTTGCTTTGAGTCTACAGTTAATAGATTAATTTTGATTTCTTTATCAGCAGGCTGTAAAGTCGCACATGATTGCATAAAAGCTGTAAATAGGATAGCTATTGTAATATATCTCAACTACGAAACCCTATTTATAATATGAAAGATTAATGAATTAAAAATATTCCTCTTATCTTTAAACATAGAGGGGTGTAAGGTCGCAGAAACAGCTAAATCATTACAATATTCCTTCACTGTATCAGCAGATTTAAATTTCATAATATTTCCTTTATTTTTTTTCATATCCTTTTGAACCTTTTTGCCTAATAACTTTTTTTCTCCAGTAAAATCTAGAAGATCATCGGTCGCTTGAAATATTAGACCAAAGTTTTTACCATATGTTCTTAGATCATTCATTTTTTTTACCGATTTACTGTTAGTAAATAGTAAGGGCGCCACCATACAAAATTCAAAAAGCTTAGCTGTTTTTAATTCATGCATCATAATTATTTCTTTTTCACTTACACGCTTATTCTTTTCATATAATAAATCATAAGATTGCCCACCAGCTAAACCCTTATACCCTGATATAATAGCTAGCTCTTGAATAATATTTGACCTCACAAGTGCGCTAGGATGCATGTTTTTATTTGAGAGTATTTCAAATGAAAGTGTAAGTAAACTATTGCCTGCTAATATAGCTGTAGCCTCTCCATACTTTTTATGTGTTGTTGGTTTTCCTCTTCTCAAGTCATCATTATCCATTCCAGGCAAGTCATCGTGTATTAGTGAATATGCATGAACCATCTCAGTTGCTAAGGCTAGTTTCATATAATCATGTTTTTTAATTTTTAAAGCTTTTGATATCTCTATTATTAAAAAAGGTCTAATCCTCTTCCCACCATTCATAAGCCCATATTGCATGGCGCTCCAAAGGTCTGTTCTCTTTTTTTTAGAGCACAAGTACTTTTTAGCATAAAGGTTAAATTCATCTGCAGTTGATTTTATCTTTTTATCGAGCATTATTATTATATAAGTTATACATGAAGAATTTTAACATAGTTTTAACTGCTAATTTTTTTAAATTACGATATGATTAGAATAGATTTATTCTTAATAAACTATAGATAATCTATTTAAAGAGTTTTGTCACAGCATGAAAAACCTCAAGTTATTACTGATTGTTATATTCTTTATTATAATTGTTTCTTTGCTATTCTCAGAATTTAGAAATTATATTGTTGCCATGCTTAATGAAAACCTATTATTCATAGAGACATATAGACAAGCAAACCCCTATAAAGTTGAGTTAATTTTTTTTGCCTCTTATATCATACTGATATCTCTCTCTCTGCCAGTTGCTTTGGTGCTTGGTTTGCTTGGTGGGATGATTTTTGACAACATAATTGCAATAATTCTTATATCCTTTGCCTCTTCATTAGGAGCGACTTTTGCTTTTCTAATTTCTAGATACTTTTTCAGAGATTTTATTGAAAATAGGTATGGCCGCCAATATCAAATTATTAATGATGGCGTAAAAAAGAATAGTGGATATTATATTTTTGCATTACGAATGTGTGTGGTGTTTCCATTTTTTTTAGTCAATCTTCTAATGGGACTAACAACTGTTAAGACGATACAGTATTACATCGTAAGCCAGATAGGAATGTTGCCGGCTACTATTATTATAGTCTCTTTGGGAGATAAACTTATTGGCACATTGACATCAGATATTTCCATAGATGCACACTTGGTTATATTATTGACTGTCTTTGGGCTCTTGCCTTTATTATCAAGATTGCTTTTTAAAAAACTTTTAGATTAATAATAAAGGTAATAATATTTGAAGATAGTATAATAGATATTTACTACTTAATGACAATATCTACAAAAATGAGAATTATATTAAATAAAGATGTTCAAATCATTCCTGATAGCATATCAATTGATGGTCTACTTGAACACCTAAATATTGAAATCAAATATATCGCTATCGAAGTTAATGAGACAATAGTGCCAAAATCTGAATATGATACATTCAACTTAAAAGAGAATGATAGTGTTGAAATTATTAATGCTGTAGGAGGCGGTTAAGGTGTCCAAATTAACTCTTAATGACAAATCATATAATTCGAGACTAATCGTTGGTACTGGAAAATATAAAGATCTTGAGGAAACCAAACAGGCGATATTAAATAGCGGAGCAGAAATGGTAACTGTTGCAATAAGGAGAATGAATATTGGGCAAGACAAAAGTTTACCAAATTTGCTAGATTATTTAGATCCAAAGATTTTTACAATTCTGCCAAATACTGCAGGTTGCTATAATGCGAAAGATGCTGTGAGAACTTGTCAATTAGCAGCTGAGATATTAGAAGGAGAAAAACTTGTTAAGCTTGAAGTCTTGGGCGATGAAAAAACCCTTTATCCGAATGTAACAGAGACTTTAAAAGCTGCAGAACAATTAGTCAAAGATGATTTTAAAATAATGGTTTATACGACTGATGATCACATAGTGGCTAAAGAATTAGAAAATATAGGATGCATCGCAATAATGCCGTTGGCTTCACCTATTGGTAGTGGTCTTGGAATACAAAATGAGTATAACCTACTAACAATAAAAGAAAATTCTACTGTACCAATCATAGTTGATGCTGGAGTTGGAACTGCATCAGATGCCTCCAAAGTTATGGAGCTTGGTTGCGATGGAGTACTAATGAATACTGCTATAGCATGCGCTAAAGACCCACTATTAATGGCTACAGCAATGAAAAAAGCTGTCGAGTCAGGTTATGATGCCTACCATGCTGGAAGAATTCCAAAAAAATTTCATGCTAGTGCTTCCTCCCCAAAGGAAGGAAATGTCTGTGACTAAGAATAATTTTGAAAAACCTAAATTCTACAATAGCCATAGATCAAGACAACTATCCAAAAAAGAATCTATCGGGCCTATTAAGACTCAGAAAACTTTTATAAAAAATATAAATAATAGTGAAAAAAAAATACTCGAGATTGGCTTTGGTACTGGATCATCTGTAATGGATCTGCAAAAGAACTTCAAAGGTAATTACTTTTGTATTGAGTCATATACTTTAGGCATAAACAATATAAATAAGTATATAGAAGAAAATAATGTTGATAATATATATGTCTACCAAGGAGATGCTATTGAAATAATAGAAGAGTACTTTGATGATGAATCATTAGATGAGATATTAATTTTTTTCCCAGACCCATGGCCAAAATATAAACATAGAAAAAGGAGGATCCTAAACAACTTTTCTATCAGGTTGTTTTTTGAAAAACTAAAGATTGGTGGTTTAATACATTTTGCAACTGATCATATAAATTATGCTTACAGTGCAAAAGAACTGATATCTAACTATACCCGTAGAAGCTTATCTTTTGGAAACAGGCGAAACAGACCGATTACTAATTATGAAAAGCGTGGCAAAAAAAGAAAAAATTTTGTATTTGATATAATTGTAAGAAAATAGATTATTCTGATTGTGCCGGATATTTTTTAGAAAAGAGTATGTGTAGAATAAAACCAAATATTATACCCGTCCATATATGAGTTTTAACTCCCTCAAATAATTCAATTGATAACATAGGGAAAATGAGTGTGCTAAAAAATGTTAGCCATGCAATTGATCCAAGGCCTATATTTTCTCTATATAATTTATTTAATTCCTTAACTTTTATTAGTGGTATGACAGCAAAAATTACTATAATGCCCAAAGTTGCTTCAGGGAGATTATGCAACAATGGTGTAGCAAATAATAATGTTGCACCAACAACTATCATTGTTACTATAGATGATAGCCCACTGTATGCTCCAGCAGATTCATTAACAGCAGACCTAGAAAATGAACCTGACACAGGGATACTCCCGCTAATACTAGATGTAATATTAGATAGTCCTTGTCCAAATAACTCTTGGTTAGAGTCTACAGGCATAGGGTTTTTATAAAGCTCAACACCGTTCTGATCTTTTGGTGGTTTTTTTACATATAGCTGTTTTGCGATTGCGATTGCTTCCATGAATCCCACAAAGGCAATAATTACTGTATGAATAATCAACATTGGGATTGAGCCTGTAAAAACCTTCAAAGACGGCAATGTCATTTCAGGAATCCCAGACGGTATAAAACCAACAATTGGTCCATTGTAAGAATAATTTGATGCAAAGAGTATTGAAAATAAAACAGCAAAGAAAACAGCAAGGTTACTAAAAGTCATAAATTTTGTATATTTATATTTTATAACATACATAAGAGACAGAACTATTATTGAAAGCAAGAAAGCTTCAAGATTGATTGGCGTTTCAGCGAGGAGTTGATTTATATTCAATAGATCACTTAAAGATATTTTAGACAGCCCAAATACTTTACTCAACTGTGAAGTTGCTATTATCAGAGCAGCTGCAGATGTAAAGCCTAACAAGACATGCTCCGGTATTTTATCAAAAATATTTCCAGCTCTAACCAAAGCTAATGCAATTTGAAATACTCCTACAGTCATCGCTAAAATTACAGCATAGGCGATGTATAAAGACGTATCGCCAAATGAAAGTGAAGATATGGCAACAGATGTTAATAGGCAAACCATAGCAACAGGGCCTGTTGCTAAGTACCTAGAAGATCCAAAAAAAGCTGCTACTGCTACTGGCAGTAAAGCTGCATATAATCCGTAGACTGGAGGTACATCCGCTAATGTTGCATATGCCATAGATTGCGGAATTATTATCATTGCTATTGTGGTGCCTGCGATGACATCCCTAGTAAGATATGATCTATTCATCAAAGACTCAGGAAGCCAGCTGCTAAAATTCAATAGCATTGTTTTAATGTTGATTAAAAAATTAATGTATTCACCCCTAGTTTTAATTGGCAGATATATATAAATAAGCAAATATATACTATCATAATATTTAAACACTGTCTTGGGGGTTATATTGAAGTATAAAATTTTAGGCGACACTGGTTTAAAAGTGAGTGCTATTTGTTTAGGCACGATGACATTTGGAGAGCAAAATACTGAAAAGGAGGCTCATGAGCAGCTATCTTTTGCTCTAGAGAATGGTATTAATTTTATAGATACAGCAGAAATGTATGCGATACCACCAAAAAAAGAAACCCAAGGACTTACAGAAAAGTATATTGGCAGCTGGATAAAAAAGCATAATAATAGGGAGTCTTATTGCTTAGCTACGAAAATTGCTGGGCCAGGAATGGAATATGTGAGAGGTGGGTCTAGACTTAGCAAAGATCATGTTACAAAAGCAATAGATGATTCACTAAAGAGATTAAATACTGATTACATAGATTTGTATCAAACACACTGGCCAGAGAGAGACACAAACTATTTTGGCCGCCTAGGATATACTTGCTCTGACAATTTTGGTATCACAATTGAAGAAACTTTATCTGCACTTGATGACGCAGTTAAGTCAGGCAAAATAAGATATGTAGGTATATCCAATGAAACACCATGGGGAGTTCAAGAATATTTAAGAGTATCCAGTAACAAATCTCTAGCAAGAGTACAATCTATACAAAATCCATATGGATTATTAAATAGGATTTATGAAGTAGGTTTATCTGAAATATCTTACAGAGAAAATATTGGATTATTAGCATATTCACCTTTAGGTTTTGGAATGTTAACAGGAAAGTACATTGATAGCATTCCCAAAGATTCAAGGTTGGGGCTGCATGGGGAATGGTTCACAAGGTATAATAATGAGAAATGCATAGCTGCGACAAAAAAATATTTGGCTGTCGCAAAAAAATATGACCTATCTTTAACTCAGCTGGCTTTAGCTTTTGTCAACACAAGACCATTCTTGACAAGCAACATCATTGGAGCAACAACAATATCTCAGTTAAAAGAAAACATTGAGAGTATAGATATTAACCTCAGTGATGAGATAATAGATGAAATTAATAATATACATAACGATATACCAAATCCCGCACCATAGAATATTACTCTGATATTACAAATTCTGCAGCTGCGTAGAGATCGCTAAATATAGGGATATCATATTTATTATTTTTTTGTATCTCTCTGCCATTACCAGTTAGAACACCTAGAGCTTTACAATTAACAGCACGAGCTGCCTCAATATCACGAGGTGAGTCTCCGATAGCGTAACAAGATTTCAAATTAATATTCATCCTATCAGCTATATCAATATACATTCCCGGTTTAGGTTTTCGGTTAAAACTATCAGAAGATGGCAATGATGGACAATATAATGAGGCAGATATTGCTCCACCAGACTTTTCAATAAGAGATATCATTTTTAAGTTAATTTGGATGAAGTTTAATGGCGATATAAGATCTTGGTTTATCCCTGACTGATTAGAGATTATTATAATAGTAAAATCATTATCTGTGAGTAATTTAATAGCTGAAAGACTCCTTGGTAATGGTTTGAATTCATTAGGTGTTTTAATATAATCTGGACTATCATTATTAATAACTCCATCTCTATCAAGAATAATATATTTTTGTTTTATCACGATAATAAAAAGTTTCTAAAATAATCTGCTACTTTAGATAATTCGAGTTTCTCCTGTTTCATTGTGTCTCTGTCTCTAATTGTAACAATATCCTTCTCTAGAGTATCAAAATCAATAGTGATGCATATAGGCGTCCCAATCTCATCATGTTTACGATAGTTTTTGCCAATATTGCCCGTATTCTCTACAACAACTCTGCCAAGCTTCAAACCTTGCAGAATATTTTTTAAAGAAATAGCTTTGTTTACAAGATCTTCATTATTTTTTTTCAGAGGTATTACGGCAGCCTTTATAGGAGCAAGATGTGGTTTAAGAGATAAAACTATTCTTTCTTTGCCATCATCAAGTTTTTCAACATTGAAAGATTCATTTAATACAGCTAGCACCCCACGATCAACACCTGCTGAAGGTTCAATGACATACGGAACTATAAGTTTTTTATTTTCTAAATCCTGTATAGCTAATTTAGTATTAGAAGCATTATTTTTAAGGGTGCTAGAGGTTAAACTTAGATCGTCTTGATTTTTACTATGCGAACCTAGATCAAAATCTGTACGATTAGCAATTCCCTCTAATTCCTCAAGACCATGTGGGAATTCATACATAATATCAACTGTAGATTTGGAATAGTGTGCTAAATCATCACCAGTTATGTTTAATAATTTGATCTTATTAGAGTCAATTCCTTGGTCTATCCACCATTTTAGACGATTATCTACCCATTTTTTATGCCAGTCATCATCTGTGCCAGGTAGTACAAAAAATTCTAATTCCATTTGTTCAAATTCTCTGACTCTAAAAATAAAATTACGAGGTGTGATTTCATTTCTGAAAGCTTTACCAATCTGAGCTATACCAAAAGGTAAAGATCTAGATGTTGAATCGACAACATTTTTAAAATTCGTAAATATTTGCTGAGCAGTTTCAGGTCTCAAGTACGCAAAATTTTTACCATCATCTACAGGCCCCACTGATGTCTTAAACATCAAATTAAAAGGTCTTGGTTCTGTAAGATCTTTTGACCCACATGATGGACATGAAGAATCTGTAATTTGATCTAATCTCCATCTAGATTTACACTTTTTACAATCTACTAAAGGATCAGTAAAAGTATCTTCATGACCTGAAAAATGCAACACATCAGGATGAGTAAGTATAGATGCGTCTAAACCTTCAACATCATCTCTATCATATACCATTGATGACCACCAAGATTGCTTGAGATTATTTTTTAGCTCAACACCAAGAGGGCCATAATCATATAAGCCCTGAAGTCCGCCATAAATTTCATTAGATTGAAAAATAAAACCTCTTCTCTTACAAAGAGCGACAAGTTCGTCCATATTCTGTGCGGTCAATAGAGGTACCTTTAAGATAATTTTTTATTTCATATTATAGTGTAATTTTAAATGATTTAGATTTTTTTTGTTTAATATTAATGAGTACTATAAGTCTTGATTATTCTACTATGCACTATAATGATACATGTAGTACTTTAAAAGTGCACATAAATGATCTATAATAGTGCATATTGATATAAAACATAATGGATATGCACTAAACCATTACAATTTTTAATAATATATGTTGGCATGATACATGCAGTTATATTAGTACACAAATAACGTAGAGGAGTAAACAAATGAGTGTCGAGGATGTACTAAAAATAGTAAAGGAGAAAGAGGTTAAGTTTATTGACTACCGCTTTACTAATACAAATGGGAAAGAACAGCATGTGACTGTTACTGCCAATGAAGATGGGATTAAAACAGATTTTGCTGAAGGCAAAATGTTTGATGGTTCATCTATAGCTGGATGGAAAGATATTAATGAATCGGACATGATATTAATGCCTGACCCAAGCACAGCAGTAATGGATCCATTTTTCGATGAACCAACTCTGATAGTATCATGTGATGTTATTGAACCAGCAGATGGTAAACCATACGAAAAAGATCCGCGATCGATTGCTAAAAAAGCTGAAGCGTATCTAAAAGAAACAGGAATAGCTGATCAAGCATTCTTTGGTCCCGAAAATGAATTTTTTGTATTTGATGATGTAAAGTTTGAAGATAAGTTAGGAAGTTCATTCTTTTCTGTAGATTCTTCAGAAGCTTGTTACAACAGTGGGAAATCTTATGAGGAAGGAAATATGGGGCATAGACCTCTAGTTAAAGGCGGTTACTTCCCTGTCCCACCAGTAGATGCATTGCAAGATTGTAGGTCTGCAATGGTAACAACATGTCAAGAAATGGGTGTCCCATGTGAAGTACATCATCATGAGGTTGCAACAGGTGGACAATGTGAGATTGGAACTGTCTTTAATACACTAGTCTCCAAAGCAGATGAAGTGCAAAAGTATAAATATGCTGTTATGAATGTGGCACATGCATATGGAAAAACAGCTACATTTATGCCGAAACCACTAGTTGGAGACAATGGAACTGGTATGCATGTTCATATGTCTCTTTCAAAAGATGGGAAAAATATTTTTGCAGGAGACAAATATGGAAATATGTCAGAAGAAGCACTGCATTATATTGGTGGAATAATAAAGCATGCTAGAGCATTAAATGCCTTTACAAATGCTTCAACGAATAGCTATAAAAGGTTAATACCTGGTTTCGAGGCACCTGTTATCTTAACTTATTCAGCTCGAAATAGGTCCGCTGCTATCAGGATTCCTTATGTGATGAGCGATAAAGCTAGACGTATAGAAGTAAGATTTCCTGATTCTACAGCAAACCCATATCTAGCATTTAGTGCTCTGATGATGGCTGGCCTTGATGGGATAAAAAATAAGATTAATCCTGGTGAAGCTATGGATCAAGACTTATTTGAACTGACAACTGAAGAAGAAAAAATGCTTCCAACTGTTGCCCCTGGTTTAGATGTAGCTCTTGAGGCGTTAGATAAAGATAGGGACTTTCTAAAAGCTGGTGGCGTATTCACCGATAAGATGATTAATTCTTATATTGCTCTTAAATACGAGGAAGTACAACGTCTCAGACAATCAACACATCCTTGTGAGTTTGAAATGTACTACAGCTTATAACATAGTAACTGCCCTCTGAAAGGAGGGCAGTAAATAAAATAATTATGAGTATAAATATAAACAAAAGAAATATTAAAGAAATAAACGTTAATTATGATGTTTTAGATAATTTACGAACAGCGATTTTAATCTTTGACGTAAATTTTAATTATATTTATACAAATACATCTGCAATTGACTTACTTGGATCATCTTCAACCATGAAAGATATAAAAAAGCTTCAATGCAAGAATGTTAGCCTGACAACTTATTTAAAAAAAGTAAAAGATAAATTTCAATCAGTTGTGTTGAGGGATCTTAAGTTTAAGAATTTTGATCGTTTAGAAAGAATAGTTGATTGTAATATATCAAGCTATAATTCTGAAAATGATCAGTATATTTTGATGGAGATGAATGAAACAGGAAGATTATACAATATATCGCTTGATCAAAACTTAATAGACCAGCAGAAAGCTACAAGAGAAATGGTTAAAGGTCTATCTCATGAAATTAAGAATCCGCTGGGCGGTATAATGGGAGCAGCCCAGTTGTTAGATAAAACTCTCACAGATGAGTCTCAAGCAAAATTTACTAAAATAATTAAGAAAGAATCAGAACGATTACTAAAATTAATCAATGCAATGGCATCTCCTTTCCCTAAGTCTGATAAAGAAATTATAAACATCCATGAAGTCACCGAACATGTCATAGAACTATTTAAATATGATGCCGATAATGTAGATGTAAATTTCATCAAAGATTATGATCCAAGTATTCCTCAGCTTACCCTTGATAGGCATCAAATTATCCAATCATTAATTAACATACTAAGAAATGCGATCCAAGCAATCAATAAGAATGGCAATATAGTAATAAAAACAAGACCGATATTTAAATATACAATTGGTGATATAAAACATGATCTTGTTGTAAAAATTGATGTTATTGATAATGGAATTGGGATACCTGAAGATAAATTGAAAGAGATATTTTACCCTATGGTTACCACAAAAAATGAAGGAATGGGTTTAGGGCTAACTATTGCACAATCAATAATCATTGAAAACAAAGGCATAATTGAGTGCAAGAGCAAAAATAAAGAAACTGTATTTTCAATTATTCTTCCATGGAGCGACAATGAATAAATATAAGCTTTGGGTTGTTGATGACGAGGAAAGCATTAGGACTATATGTAGAAGTGCCTTGGAAGATGCTTTTGTAATTGAAACTTTCCCAAATGGATCAGAAGCTCTTCTAGCATTAAATTCTGACAAACCTGATCTCATCATTACTGATATTAAAATGCCTGGTATATCAGGCCTGGAGCTATTGCAAAAAGTATCAGAAAGATACCCGGAGTTACCTACTATTGTAATTACAGCGCACTCTGATATAGATAATGCCTTGTCGGCTTATAAAGGAGGTGCCTTTGAATATCTCCCAAAACCTTTTGATGTTGATACTATAAAAGCATTGGCTATGAAAGCGGTAAAAAATGCTGAAAATATCGAGAATGTTTTAGAGAATTCTACAATTAAAAAACCATCAAAAATAGTAGGTCAGGCAGTATCCTTGCAAAATGTTTTCAGGGCAATAGGAAAAATATCAAACTCAGATATTACGGTATTAATAAGAGGAGAGTCAGGCACAGGCAAAGAGTTAATAGCTCAAGCTGTTCATGATAATAGTCTAAGAAAGGACAAGCCCTTCGTAGCAATTAATGTTGCGGCTATACCACATGAACTATTAGAGTCAGAACTCTTTGGTCATGAAAAGGGTGCCTTTACTGGAGCACAAGCACAGCGGACTGGTAGATTTGAACAAGCACTTGGTGGAACCTTATTTTTAGATGAAATAGGCGATATGCATCCTGAACTGCAAACTAGGCTGCTGAGGGTTTTGTCTAGTCAAGAATTCTATAGGGTTGGTGGACAACAACCTATAAAATCGGATGTTAGAATAATAGCCGCAACGAATCAATCAATAGAAGAATTAATAAAGACATCAAAGTTTAGAGAAGATCTGTATCATAGATTGAATGTTTTTAAACTTGAATTACCACCCTTAAGAAAGAGGAAAGAAGACATACCTTCTCTGATTTCACACTTTTTAAACACAGCTGCTATAGAATTAAATACTGAACAAAAAACAATTAACAAAAAGACTATGGCTTTTTTAGAGTCTTATGACTGGCCTGGTAATATTAGACAGCTTGAAAACATCTGTAGATATTTAACAGTGATGTCAGCATCATCAACTATAAGCATGGATGACTTACCTCAAGACATATTTAGTGACAAAGGTGTTGACGAAAATCAAAAATCGCATGATGTAAAATGGCAAGCTAGTTTAGAAAATTTTATAAGATCAGAAATTATATCAGATAAGAATATTCTCAAAAAAGTAAATAGTGAGATCGAGAAGATACTAATAGATGAGTCTTTAAGAGCATCTAATGGAATAAAAATTGAAGCTGCTAAGTTACTTGGCTGGGGCAGAAATACTCTGGCACGTAAAGCTAAAAATACTTAGTTATATAGTCCAAGTAAAATTTTTCTAGGCTCTATATGATTATATAATATGTCATAAGCAGATTTTATGATCTTGCTATCACTATAAATCACTTTATTTTTGAATAATGTCTCAGTTGACAAATATCCTTCAACTGTACCAATTTTTGAAAGAAGCTTTTTAATGTTACAGCCACTAGCTAACTTCAATCCTAGTTGACGATTTCTTGAAGTATTATAAAAACATGTAAGTTCAAGGTCACCTAAGCATGCTGGACTAGTAAGTGTTTTTTTCATATCACTATCTGAGACCTCATAACCATGACTGGTAGCCATGATTAATTTAGAGATTCTATATACCTCCTGTTGTGAAATTGAAATCAATTCATGTACATATTCATCAGGAAACTCATTTGCTGTTAATGAACCAGCTAATATTGCAGAAATGTTTTTTAGGACCCCTGAAACTTCAACACCTATAAGATCATGAGTTGGGAGAAGAGTAAAATAATCTGTATCCATGGCATTAACAAATACTTCAGTTAAAAGATCATTAGTAGATGCTATGCTAACTTTGATATTTTTTTTGTTAACCAAATCCATTGCAAAACTAGGTCCTGAAATAATGCATTTTTCTATTTTATCTACCAGCAGTTCATCTATAACCTGATGAAATAAATAACCTGATGAATGATCTAAACCTTTTGTTAACCATGTGAGAGATTTTGATTTTTTAAAATAATTTAAATTGTCTTTGATAATATTTAGAAACCCGGAACTTGATGTGGCTATGATATTGATAGTTTCAGGATCATTGCTGATTTCACTAACTCTGTTAAGGTTAAAAAAAGATATATTCTTACCAAATTTAATATCTAGATTTTTATGAATTTTATTGGTCTTATAAAAATCTACTTTATCAATATCTCTCAAATATACTTCTACTAAATTATTGTGTATTGACAGATGATTGGCTACAGCTAATCCCCACTCGCCTGCTCCAAATATTCTAAACAAAGCCATTTATTGTTTTGTTTTTTTTGAGAGCTCTTGTTGATAAAGAGCATTAAAATCTATAGGCGCAATAAATATGGGAGGGAATCCAGCTTTTTGAATTAGAGATGAAATGGTTTCTCTTGCATATGGGAAAAGTACTTCGGGGCATCTAATATTTAAAAATCCGTCTTTTAATTCATCATCAGCACCATCAATTATAAACAATCCTGCTTGCTTGAGTTCAACCATGTAAATGACAGTATTATCAGTTTCAGCTTTTACAGTTATTTCTAAAGTTATATCATAGGAAGTTTCATTTATTTCTGTAATAGTTGTATTTAGATTGAATGCCACCTTAGGTGTCGATTTAATGTTATCGAATATTGAAGGTGATTCTGGAGATTCCAGTGATAGATCCTTCGTGAATATTCTTTTAACAAAAAATTTAATTTCTTTTGCTTCCATTTTATTTTTCTCCCGATAAAGGCATGTTATTTTCTACCCAAGAATTAATTCCGCCTTCTAAATAAAAAACTTCTTGCACACCTTTGCCAGAGAAGGCTTTTGCGGCCTTTTGGGCATCTGCATCTGATGCAGCATAGGTCACCAAGGTAATCTCATTCTTAGCCTTGTATGACTCAATATCATCAAATGAAATATTTTTTGCAGATACAATATGACCCTTTGAATATTCATCATTATCTCTTAGATCAAACAAAGCAATCTTTGTATTATTTAATAGCTGCGTGAGCTTATCATGATTAATTGGCTTTACTTTTCCAAATAGTAGCTTTGATTCTAAACTAATTATTAAGAATAATAATATTACTAGGGCTATAAATAAAATTATATTGTCTGCAATAAATTCTAGCAATTTTCTACTCTTTTTATTTTGGGTGCGAACAGAATACTTCGCGCATCATTTCAATTAATTTTAATGTTTTAATATCACTTACCTTATAGAATACTTTATTAGCTGATTTCCTTGCAGATAAAATTCCCTTGTCTCTAAGTATTGCTAGGTGCTGAGATATGTTACTTTGCGAAGTTCCTACATTATCAACGATATCTTGTACGCTAAATTCATCTTCTCCTAATTTACACAAGATCATTAAGCGTAATGGATGAGACATTGCCTTCAAGGATCTTGAAGCTGTCTCTACATCATCTTGAACTTGTTGTTCTAAATGCGACAGGTTATCATTAGTATTATTTTCTAGATTTTCAGTTTCCATAGTTGGTATTTATATTTATTAATATATACCTATATTAGACAAAACTAATAAGATAATAAAGGAATAAAATGGTATTATTAACTTAATATAAATATTATATGAACATTCATTTAAAAAAAGTCCAATTTAGCCTAATTATCATAATATTGATAAGTAATATCGGCTTGCCAAATAATAATCTAAATTCATCAGAGAGAGTCCCTGCTGAAAATATTGAACAGTTTGTGGATGTCTTCAACAGAATTAAGGAACAATATGTGGATGATGTAGATGATGAAACACTATTCAAGGCTGCAATAAAAGGAATGGTTTCTGGCTTAGATCCACATTCATCTTTTCTTACGAATGATGACTTCAATGAACTCAAGATTGGAACAACTGGTAAATTTGGAGGACTAGGTATAGAAATAACCACAGAAGATAGTTTCGTTAAAGTTATCACGCCTATAGATGACACCCCTGCTAAAAAAGCTGGCATTGAAGCTGGAGACATAATTATAAAAGTCGATGACAAATCCTTAAAAGACATGGATATTGGAGAAGCTGTTAAACTTATGAGAGGTGAGCCGGGTACAAATGTTCAAGTAACAATTCTAAGAAAAAAAGTTAGTAAACCTATAGTTATTGACCTTGTGAGACAAATCATTGTATCGAAAGGGATTAAGACAAAGATATTTAATGAGGATATTGCATATCTTAGACTTTCTAGCTTCCAAGCAAATTCTACGAATGATTTGAAAAGCGCCCTTTATTCACTTAAAAAAAATACTGATAAAGAACTTGCTGCTATTATTTTAGATCTAAGAAATAACCCTGGAGGTGTTCTAGGTTCAGCTGTAGGAATTACAGACTTGTTTTTAAAAGAGGGAAAGATTGTTTATACAAAAGGAAGAACCCTTAATTCTAAACTAGAATATAAAGCTACTGCTCAAGATATTTCAAGTGGTTTGCCATTAATAGTAATGATAAACGAAGGTTCTGCTTCGGCATCAGAAATTGTAGCAGGCGCATTACAAGATCACAAACGAGCTAAAATTGTTGGAACTAAATCTTATGGGAAAGCATCTGTTCAAACTATACAAGAGTTATCAGATGGTTCTGCTTTAAAATTAACAACTGCTAGATACTATACGCCATTTGGCAGGGATATTCATACTCAGGGTATAGAACCTGATATAGAAATAGAAAGGGAGACTGACAAAGATGTAAAACTCCCAGAGCCATATGATAAGGATAATCAATTATTTGAGGCTATCAAAATAGCTGCTAATATGAAAGCTGCTGCACTATAGATTTTACTTACTCATGTTTAAAACTACTAAGCTAATATGGATATTACTGGTAACAATTTTAATATCAGGGTGCACAAGCAATAAAAAAAATCCATGTGATAACTCATCAAAAGTTTATGAAACAATAAATACCGAGTCTAATAAACAAATATGTTTTGAATCAGTAGATAGTTATGATTTAAATTATAATGGCAAGCCAAATATAATTATATATGGCAACTTAAGTTTTCCTAAAGTCAAAAAAGATAAATATGATGCAGTAATTTTGTCACATGGTTCGGGTGGTGTTAGAAAATATCATAAAGCCTATGTTGAGTTACTCAATGACAATGGTTATGTAGTATTTCAACTAGATCATTATAAAGCAAGAAACATAAGATATGATAAAACATTTTCAAAAGTGTCTGGCATAACATTTATGAATGATGCATATAAAGCATTAAAATTGATTAAGAGTCATCCTAAGATAAATAAAGTATCATATATCGGTTGGTCCCAAGGTGGCGTAGGACCCATACTTTCCCACTTTAAAAAAGTTACTGACTTAGTTGACAATGGTAGAAATATTTTTGATTCGAGTATTGCTATATACCCTTATTGTGGATTTACATTTGATAAAGACTCTATATTAAATAATCCTTTATTAATGTTGACAGGTCAGGATGATGATTTAACACCAGAAAGGGCTTGTATTAATATATATGAAAAATTTAATCGAGATGATGGCAATATCAATCTCATTTCGCTAGAGGGAGCAAGGCATGGATATGATAACCCATTTTTGTTTTTTGGTTTTGAATTCGAAAACTATCCGAGTCTTCATATAATTAATGATGACTGTACACTAACTGTTTCAGACAATGGCGAAATTATGTCTTTGTCAAATCAAAAAATTACAGGACCAAAAGAATCAGCTGCAAAACTAGCAGAATGTTCAACAAAAGGTGTATTCGTGAAATATAGTCCTCATGCTACTGAGGTTACGTTTAAAGAAATAATTAAGTTTCTAGAAAAAATCTAGGCGCTGAAATCTTTAAGCATTTTTTGAATTTCTATACTATGAATCTCTTCCGTTTTGATCATTTCACGGCCATATTCTTCCAAATATATGCTTTCTCCATTAACCTCATTGACGAGGTCCTTATATAATGAAACTGCATTTTTTTCATGAGCCGCACTTTCGTTCAGCAGTTCAATAGAATTATGTTTATTTGATTCATCAATGATAGATATTTCTAAAGATGGATGTCCACCTAATCCAGTAACTAACTCACCAGCTTGTTGTGCATGAAGTAGAGACTCAGTTGCTTGTTCTTTAAAAAATTGTGTCAGACTCAAGCGATCCCTTCCAGTTACCATCAAAGCGTAATGTGTATATCTCACTACGCCAGAAAGCTCATATTTCATGATTTCATTTAGGATATTTATAACCTTATCTTTGTTTTTTATAGACATGATTCATCATAGCAATATCTATTTAAATAGTAAAATCATCTTATAAATAATATAATATGATAATGATAATTACTCTTAGTAGGATTTATGAAGATGAATAAGTTTCTAATATTATTGTTAGTTTTAAGTTTTACCCTGCCTCAGGTCATTGTTGCTGACAATGTTTCAAGGCCAAGTGCAAATAATAAAATGAATATCTCAAAGAAAACATTAGATGAAAAAGAAAATTCTTTTTTTAGTCGATTACTAAAAGGGGACTTCGATTATGGTTCTCCAGAAAGTGGCAATGAAAATATTATTAAACAAATTAAGATGCTATCAGATTTAAAGAACGATGGCATACTTACTCAAGTTGAGTTTGATGAAAAAAAGAAGCTTTTATTGGATAAGATGAAATAGCCCCGAAGCAAAAAAGGTACGAATAGTGAAGAAGAAACTTGGTATTATAGGCGGCAGTGGCTTATATGATATTGATGAATCTATCAAGTCCATTTGGGAAACTATAGATACTCCTTGGGGCAAACCATCAGACCAAGTGCTTACCTTAAAATTTAAGACACATGATATATGTTTTATTCCACGACATGGAAGGAATCACACTATCTCGCCATCAAATATTAACTACCGTGCCAACATAGATGCGCTCAAACAAAAAGGTGTTACAGATATAATTTCAATATCTGCTGTAGGTTCCCTGAGAGAAGAGTTGCCACCTGGGTACTTTGTACTAGTTGATCAATTCATTGATCTGACAACTAATAGAAAAAAAACTTTTTACGATGAAGAAATTATTGCTCATGTATCAATGGCTCATCCCACTAGTATTGATTTGATTGAACTTTGTTGTAAGTCTCTAAAAAAACAAAATATTAAGTATATAAAAGGAGCAACGTATGTTGCTATTGAAGGGCCACACTTTTCTAGCAAAGCTGAGTCAAATCTTTACAAATCATGGGGAGCAGATATTATTGGTATGACAAATATGCCTGAGGCAAAATTAGCTAAAGAGGCAGAGATGAGGTATTGCTCAGTAGGCATGGTAACTGACTATGATTCATGGAGATTTAAAGACGACCATATTGATATCGATTCGATTTTAAAAACATTATCAGACAACACCATCCTTGCAAAGAAGATGGTTAAAGATATTATTGATAATCTTGACTTAAGTGTGAATGGCAATGATGATACTCATAGATGTTTAGATACAGCAATAATAACACCGCGTGATAAAATGACTGAAAAGACAATGAATAAACTTAAAACTATTGCGGGTAGAGTATTGTTCAACAACAATCTAGATTAATGATTTTGTGCGATAGTTTTTTGTGGCTCAACTAATATGTGTGGAAGATATACTCTAAAAAATAAAGATGCAGTTAAGGAATTATATGGTATAGATATAAAGCCAAATTATAATGTTGCCCCATCATCGGAAGTTATTGTTTTGTCAAGCGGACCAAATATCATGAAATGGTCATATTCCCCAAGCTGGGCAAAAAAACCTATGAATATAATTAATGCAAGAGTTGAAACCCTAGATGAAAAACCATCTTTCAGAGAATCTAAAAGATGTGTTTTTATAACAGACGGTTGGTATGAGTGGAAGAGGTGGTTTGACTGGGAGAGAAGAGAGAATAAAAAAGTCCCCTATTATCATACGAATAATAATAAGATTATACATATTGCTGGCATATACAATAACAATGGATGTGCCGTGATTACCGAGCAGGCAGATAGTAAGTTTAAAGAGATTCATCACAGAAAACCTGTGCTTCTAAATGACAATGAGATTAAGGTATGGCTTGAAGGCGATATAGTTAGAAATAGTAAATTGTCGAAAGATATAGAAATATTCAGAGTAAATAGCTATGTTAATTCAGTAAAAAATAATGATATTAAATGTATAGAGCGAACATAATGGTTTTTATAATATGGCTTGGGTTAGTGATTATCTGGAATTATGGAGTCCCGCTTGCCTCACCAGGAGAAGATGTTTTAGTAGCTGTATTATTATCTATATTTTCTATGGTTGTGAACAGATTATTTGTTAAGTGACTCCTCAAGCTTAGATTCTAGATTTGAATCGTAAAGTTTGCACTGTGCGTACAATATCTTATCTTTAAATGGTACATTATATATTAAAGACTCAGAGTTAATGTAAGAATGATATTTGCCACAACCATTGGCTAAACTATCTAATGAAATTAGTACCCTATCATCAATTGTCTTATAACAATGTAACGTTTTTTTAATAAAGTTTTTTCCATTACTGCTAATGAGTATATTGTACTTAACTACCTCAATATTGTTCATAAAAACAAAACCACCCTTAACTGAATGACTCTGTGTACTACATAAAAAGCTTTTATGCTCATAATTAGACGCATAAGTACTAGATGATATCGGTAAGAATATTAACACAAAAAAAAATATGACTGGCATTAGTTAATCCTTGATATTAAATTTGTCCCATCCATTATTTTTTTTAAACTCGTCTAATTCTTGATCATATTTAACAAATTCTTTATAGGCAGGATCGTTATGTGAATCTGGATTATCACGATTAATTGAAAAGTGTGCAGCGCTTCGCTTTTTACATATCTGGGTATATGCATTCTTACCAAGAGCATCTAAACTAACATAAAACTCTTCACATTGTTCCAGAGCACCTTTGCCAACGATACTTCTATCCTTGACAGTTAATCTTCTAAAGCTTCCTGTGAGCTCTTTAACCTGACTTAATGACCATGAGTCCCCAAGTTGATTTTTAAGATCTCTCTCTTTTCTGAGTTGATTATCCCAGTCGATAACTCTTTTTGAGCTGATTTTATTCAATTTTATTTTTCCTTAAAAGCACAACAAATAACCAAATTAAGAATAAAAATACAATAATAGATAGTATCATAAATATCCTCCTTATTTCAGTATGACCCTAATCAACTTTTTTACAAGATTGATTTTGAGAAAATAATGATAATAAATAATCACTATTTCGCTTTAATACTAACAGATTAATTGGTTAGTCATTTTTGCGTACATACTTTTGTTTTGAAGGAATAATACCTCTGACACCACCCCTTGGGTTTTCAATATCACCATTTCTCCTTGGGAATAAATGAATGTGTAGGTGAAAAATAGACTGTCCTCCATCCTTACCATCATTGGCGCCAACATTAAATCCTGTCACAGTAGGATCGATCTCTCGAATTTGATCTCGCTGACTTTTTAGGATACTGAATACTGCTGCTTGCTCGTCTTTATTCATATCAAAATAAGAAGCAAAACATCGTCTTGGAATTATAAGTGTGTGTAGAGGTGTTACAGGATAACTGTCTCTAGTTGCTATAAAAAATTCGTTTTGATCAACAATTTCTTTTTCATAACCAGGCTGTTGTATTTTGCAAAATAAACAATCAATCATTATAGTAAAACTCCATGTTGTATATAAGTTATTGTTGGCATATTAATTAATGCCATTAATATTGGCGATGTCAAGATGCCTAAAATGGAAAAAAGTATTCCGAGTGTGCCAGCTAAATATTCATGCTTAGTGATTGCCAGTATACCAAAAATAAACGCAAGAGGGCTAAATATAAATGATAAAATAAAAACTCCTACAAACCCAAAAATTATACTTAAGGTTCCATAATTTTGGACTGATTCTCTAATAATAATTTTTTCTTTATCCATAATTAGCTTTACTTATAATGTTTCCGTCTATCAGAGAATAACTTGACCCTCTTCCTCCAGTGTTTATAAGAATTATGCGTAATGTTTTTTTTCATTATCTTCTTAACACTGTCCTCAGATAACCCATATTGCTCCTTAATAGATGAAAAACTAACGTCATCAGATAATGCCATCTCAATAATTGCACTAATATCTGTTTCTGTTAAATCTTTATCCATGATCTTTATAATGACCCTTCTATAACGTACTTCAATATTCTAACAACCTGATGTTGATCTTTTGCTACTGCTACTGCAGATGCATCAACCTCTTTTAAAGCATGTTGATGATCATCGCTATGTATTACTATTATTGACTTACTAAGTGCCGAGGCATACCCAGCATCAAATGCTGCATTCCATTGTTTATATTTTTCCCCAAATTTTACAATAACTACATCACTTTCTTTAATAGCTTTTTTAGTTCTAATAGAATTGATACTTGCTCCTTTATTATCTTTCCAATAATTATTTTCTTCGCCACCAAGAATCTCTACACCACAGTTGTCGGATGATTCATGATCTGTATTTGGTGATGAAAAATTAATCGAAAGATCTTCACTTTTACAAAGCTTGATTATTTCATCTCTCCAGTCAGTATGTATTTCTCCTGACAAATATACATTTAACATTTATTTCTCCTTAGCTAATTAGATTTTGATCAGTTAGTCAATATTTTGGTTTGACATAATTTTTCGTCGACAAAATACTATTCTATTACAATTTGTTACAATTTTAACAAATGTCCTATGTTTATACTATGATTATAAATAATACATACTATAGTTATTCTATAGACTCTTTCTGAAGATTCCACATTTGGAAATATAAGCCTTTTGTACTGAGAAGATAATTATGCTTTCCACTTTCAATTATTTCCCCATTATCTAGAACATAAATCTTATGAGAATCTTTAATAGTCGAGAGTCTATGTGCAATAACTAAAGATGAAATATTCTTTGAAATTGTATTCATTGAACTTAATATTTTACTTTCTGACTTAGAATCTAAACTTGAAGTAGCTTCATCAAATAATATAATTTTAGGATTTTTTAGCACTGCTCTAGCGATAGCAACTCGTTGTTTTTCTCCGCCTGAAAGTTTTAATCCTCTTTCACCAACTACTGTTTCATATTTATCGGGTAGACTATCTATAAAGTCATGAATATTTGCAAGTCTTGCCGCTCTAATTACGTCTTCTTTGTTTGAAGCATTATCAGCATATTGTATATTGAAGAAAATACTTTCATTGAAAAGAACGGTATCTTGAGGGACTACAGCTATATTTTTATGTAGACTATATTGGGAGCAATTAGAGATATTTTGATCATCTATTGAAATCATACCATCGCTAACATTATAAAATCTATAAAGAAGTCTCCCTATAGTTGATTTTCCTGAAACTGATGGACCAACAATCGCAACTTTTTTGCCAGCAGGAATCTCTAAAGAAATGTCTTTTAATATGCTCCTATTTTGGTTATATGAAAAAGAAACATCTTTAAATTTTATATTACCAGTCTTAACAACCAGATCTTTTGCATTTTCTTTGTCAACTATTTCAATTTTCTGATCTAATAATTTTAATAACATATTCATATCTGCCAAAGCATATGTAATCTGTCTATAAACTATGCCTAAAGTATTTAGAGGTACAAATAGTTGTAACATTAATGCATTTACGAGAACTAAGTCGCCCAAAGTCAGTGACCCATCTACAACTCCTGATGATGCAAAAATCATTATAATTGTTACGCCAATGGTAATAATTACAGCTTGGCCAAAGTTTAGCAATGACATGGTCTTTGTGCTTTGCATTGCTGCATTCTCCCACTTGAATAAAACATCGCCATACCGTTTAATTTCATATTCCTCATTATTAAAATACTTAACTGTTTCATAATTTAGCAAACTATCAACAGCAATAGAATTTGCTTTAGAGTCAAGACGGTTCATCTCATGTCTATAGTTCATCCTCCAATTAGTAACCATTAACGTAAATATAATATAAATAATAATTGTTAATAATATTATAAGTGCAAAAGCAGACTCATAAGTTGTAAGTAAAATAGCTCCTACAAGGAGGACTTCAATAAATGTTGGCAAAATAATAAATATCATATAATTAATTAGGGATGATAAGCTTTGAGTTCCTCTTTCAAGATCTCTTATAATTGAACCGGTTTGTCTTTCTAGATGAAATCTCAAAGACATTTTATGGAGATGATCTAATACTCTTACTGAGATCTTATACACAGCATGGTATCTAACCTTTGCAAATAAAACATCTCTAAGCTCACTGAAAAAAGCTGTAGTGAGTCTCAATGAGCCATATGCAATTAAAAGGCCAAGCGGTAAAATTAATAAAGTATTGTCATTATTAAGAGAGTCAACTATCTCTTTTAGTAACACTGGAACTGCTACAGTTGCTACTTTTGCAATCACCAAAAATAGTAGCCCAAAGATAACTCTTGATTTAAAATCCCATATGTATGGGAACATTTTTGTAAGATTATCTAAGTTTTGTCTATCATCCTCTGATATCTCTGTCCTTGAGGTAAAAATCATATTTGTTAATCCAAAACTATTCCACTGTTACTGATTTCGTTCGTTTGGGCATGATGTTCATCGGTCTCAACATATTGAGTTTCCTTAGTTTTTTGTATACCTTTTGCTTTATATTAGTATACCAATTTATTGCCTTTACTTAAATTGTGTCTTGCGCATAGTATTTGGATATTCTTTGGATCTTTAGACGAACCGCCTTTTGAGAAAGGAATTTTATGGTCAAAGTGTAGATTATCTTTTGCGCCACAGACAACACACTTTCCCTCATCTCTAATAAATACATCTTGCATAACATCTCCTGGGATATATCTATTATGTACTATATCAATATTATCAGATTCCTCAGGTTTAAAATTATCAAAATTAGGTCTCAAAAGAAATTTAAAAACATTTCGTTTGCCATCATGTTCTATAAACGCGTCGATTAAATCATAAAAGTCCATATCTGCCCACATTCCAATCCTCATCTTCCTATATACTTTTATTTTTGCCGGATCTCTTTTACCGTCCTTAAATTTTTCTGCTGCTAGAAGAAATTTTCCGTTCTGAGTCAATGTCCCTGTTTTATTTTTAATTGGTTGATCAACTGTCTTTTTGAGTTCTTTCTCTATCCTATATTGATCATGCCCTTCATATTTAATTACTCCATTTTCTAGCATCTCATCTGAGTATGGAGCATTCCTTAGGGTGGACATTAGAACAATTGAGTATGATCCACGAATCCCAAAATTCATTCCTGCCTGAAGATTTATACCTCCCTCATTCATTACTAGAGTATTATATGTAATAAGTTTCATCTTTGTTTGTTACCATTCGTGATTTAATTATAGGACATGCCCACCCTTTCCAAAAGGAACTACTCCACTGTGACTGATTTTGCTAGATTTCGTGGCTGATCAATATTTGTTTTCTTATTGATAGCTACATAATATGACAACAACTGCATAGGTATTACATAAACCAGTGGCGCTATGTAGTGTCCGCATGCTGGCATAGATATAATATTAGTCTTATCATTTTTCTTAAGTTTCATTTTTTTGTTAGTGAAGATATAGACCAATCCTTGTCTTGCTTTAACTTCAGCTAGATTTGATAATACTTGGGTTACTAAATTGTTATCTGGCATTAAACCTACTACAGGCATGTTCTTATCAACCAATGCTAACGGCCCATGTTTTAATTCTCCAGCTGCATACCCTTCTGCATGGATGTAACTAATCTCTTTCAATTTCAATGCTGCCTCAAGCGCAATTGGATAAGATGCACCTCTTCCTAAAAATAACGTATGATTTTTATTCTTAAACTGTTTTGCCATTAATTGCATTTCTTTTTCAAGCTCAAAGGTTTTTGATAATATTCTAGGTAGTGATTTAATTTGGTTAATAATTTTACTCTCTAGTTTAGAATCAGATGCTCTCGACAACGTTGTTGCAAGTAACAGAAGAGCAATTAGCTGTGAGGTGAATGCTTTAGTTGATGCAACACTGACTTCAGGGCCTGCTTGCATGAGATAACTATAATCTGAAAGTCTTGTGATTGTACTTTCTGCGACGTTACAAATTGATAGGATAGAACTATATTTGCTCTGTTTTGCTTTTTTTAAAGAATAAATTGTATCAGCAGTTTCACCTGACTGAGAGATTGCAACAAATAAAGTGTCTTTTGGTACGTTGATTGTTCTATACCTGTATTCACTTGCAATTTCAGCAGTACACATAATATCTGAAACTTCTTCAATCCAATATTTAGCAACTAACGATGCATTATAGCTAGTTCCACAAGCGACGAAGTGGACATGCTTAATAGATTTCAACATAGAATCAGATTTTGGTCCAAATATATTTGGCAAGATTTTTGATGTGCCTAGTTTATCTTTTATGACTCTAGTAATAATATCTTTTTGTTCAAAGATTTCTTTTTGCATAAAATGTTTATAGCCATTTTTTGAAATTGCATTTGTATTTTGTTTAGTTACTGATGCTAAGCGTTTTATTCTTTTACCTTTTACATTGAATAGCTCTACCTTATCTTTTGTTATTATTCCAAACTCATTATCCTCAAGTGAGATATATTTTTTTGTTTTACTGACAAGTGCATTTATATCTGATGAGATATAGTTCGTATTCTTACCCATTCCAATCAATAGAGGGCTACCATTTGAAGCAACAAAAATCTTATCTGGTTCCTTTTCATAAACTATGCCTAATGCAAAAGAGCCTTTAAGTTTTTTAAATGCATTAAGGAGTATATCAGACAGCTTGTTGTGTTTTTTAGAAAAGTATTCTAGTAAGTGCGCAATAACTTCTGAGTCTGTATCTGATGAGAATTTATGTGACTTTTTAGACAGAAAGATTTTAATCTCCTCAAAGTTTTCAATGATTCCATTATGTACTATTGAAAATCCACCATAGTTGTGCGGGTGTGAGTTTTTTAAATTTGGTACACCATGCGTTGCCCATCTAGTATGGGCTATTCCACAGTAACCCGTTAGTTTATTAGAAGCTAATATTTTTTTAAGAGCAACCACCTTACCGGTGCATCTAAGTCTTTTTATTTTATTAGATTTTGAAATTAATGTAAGTCCAGCTGAATCATATCCACGATATTCAAGTTTCGACAAGCCTTCTATAAGATCTTTATGGACATGCGAAGATGACACTGCGCCAAATATCCCGCACATTATTTTTTACCCTTGATAGTTTTATTTTTCCATTTAGGTATAGATACCTGCTTACTTCTTGCAATTGTAAGACTGCCACCACCAGGAGTATCCTTAGTAACAGTTGATCCAGCAGCAATATATGAGCCTTGCGCAACAGTTACAGGAGCTACTAGTCTTGTGCCAGAACCAATAAATGAGTTGCTTTCGATTATTGTTTTATATTTATTTTCACCATCGTAATTACAAGTTATACAACCTGCGCCAACATTGATATTTGAACCTAATGTTGCATCACCTATATAACTGAGGTGATTAATTTTTGTTCCTGAGCCAATCGTAGAATTTTTAACTTCAACAAAGTTACCAACCTGAGAATTATTTTTTAGAACAGCACCAGGTCTGATACGTGCATAAGGACCAACAATACAATTATCTCCTATAGTTGCACCAAATATAATTGTATTAGGTTTGATATGGACATTTTTACCAATCTTGCATCTGTTTAGATAACAGTTATGACCTATAGTAGAATTTGAACCAATAGTGACTTTATCTTCAAAGATACAATTGATATCTATATCTACATCTTTCTGTACTTTTAAATCACCTTTGATGTCAGTTCGTTGAACATCTCTTATTAAAACACCTTTATTGAGCAGATTAGTTGCTTTTTTTACAAGGAGTTTCCTTTCTAAATCAACAAGATCTTTTTTAGAGTTAATTCCCATAGTTTCTAATTCATCCTTTATGCTATATGTTGATATCTTATGATTATTATCACTCAATAATGAGATTAAATCAGTTAGATAAAACTCTTTCTGTTTATTATTATTATTAATCTTACCAATATATTTTCTCAGAACATGTTCTTTGATACAAATAATACCTGTATTTATCTCAGTAACCTTTTTAATTTTCTCTGAGGCATCTTTTTCTTCAACAATTTTGATTACTTTGTTTCCATCTCTAATAACACGTCCATAACCTTTTGGATTTGCTTGATTAAAAGTACCTAAACATAGATCGGATTGACTAAGTTTTTTTATCATAATGTTTAAGGACTGTGATGATATAAACGGAACATCGCCACAGAGGATCAATATGTTGTTATTGCGTTTAGATGGAATTTGCTTTAGAACTGATTTAACTGCATCAGCGGTACCAGATGGTTTTTTTTGTAATACGCTTTTTATATTATTTTCTTTTATAAATGTAGTTAGTTCTTCTGGTGGATTGCTTAATACGCAGACTATATTGTTTGACTTTATTTTTCTTGCAGCATTATAGACATGTTGGATAATAGGTTCGGCTGAAATCTTGAATAATATCTTAGACTTCAAAGAAAGCATTCTAGTGCTTTTACCGGCAGCCAATATAATAGTTGTCAATGACACAATGGTCTCCTGAAAAAAACTATCTTTTTCCTTTCAACTTTTTAATAAGCTTAAGCTGCGCTGCTGCTTGAGCTAATTCTGTTTTTGCTTTGACCAAGTCCATGTCAGAACCACTATTTTCCATTGCTTCTCTAGCTTTTGATTCAGCTTCTTTAGCTCTTTCTTCGTCTAGATCATCTTCTCTAATAGCAGTGTCTGATAATATTGTTACAGAATTAGGCTGAATTTCAAGTAAACCACCACTGATAAAAAAAGTTTTTGTTTCAGTGTCTGATATTTGAGCACGTACATCACCTGCCTTTAATTTAGTCATTAGAGGAGTATGCTGTGGTGAAACGCCTACTTCTCCCATCATCGCAGGAGCAAAGACCATCTGCACATCTGCTGAGAAAAGTTCTTCTTCAGCACTAACTATGTCAAGTCTAATAGTTTTATCAGACATCTTTATATTTCATCCGCTTTCTTCTTAGCTTCTTCGATCTCACCAATCATATAGAATGCTTGCTCAGGAAGATCATCATAGTCCCCATTTACTATTGCTTGGAAACCCTTAATGGTATCTTTCAATGAAACATATTTTCCTGGAGTACCA
>JAYNVZ010000024.1:0-414 GCA_038101125.1 Gammaproteobacteria bacterium
CAACCCCAGCTATTAAGGGAGTTATACATTGTAAAAGCAGTTACATTACACCCTAGTTTTACCAAAGCTTCAGTCAAATGCGACCCAATAAACCCATCTGCACCTGTTATGACAACGTTAGATTTTTTTAATTCATTACCCATATTATATTATTCTTAATTTATTGAGTCTTTTAGTATAGTGGCTGTGATATTTTTGCTATCTAAAGAGGCAATATTATTTTTATTTAATATCAATACTTTATCACATAAATTTGCAGATGATAATCTATGTGTAATCATAAAGATAGTAATTTCATTGTTTGTAAATTCTTTGATTGAGTTAATAATCTCCTCCTCGGTATTTGGATCTAATGCATTTGTAGCTTCATCAAAGATGATTAAAGATGGATTTAAATATAACGCTCTAGCAATT
>JAYNVZ010000024.1:424-7430 GCA_038101125.1 Gammaproteobacteria bacterium
GTCCACCACTTAACTTTGCTCCATTTTCACCTATTGTGGATAAGATACCGTCATCAAGTGAATCCACAAGTTGTCTCAACTTTACACAATCAATTAATTTATCAATAAGATTATAGTCTATGCTTTTCTCACTAACTCCAAATGCAATATTTTTTGCTATTGTTGTATCTAGAAACGCTATATTTTGAGAGACATAGCCTGTTGAGTTACATAATTTATATATATCTTTTTTGTCTAATAACTTTCCATCTATCAAAATTTGACCAGAGGAAGGATTATTAAATCCTAACAGTAAATCTAATAATGTTGTTTTGCCTACACCTGTTTTCCCTAATAAGCCTATCACATCAGATTTTTTGATACTAAAACTTATATCTTTTAAGACAAGTTTATCTCCATAAGAAAAAGATATATTATCAAACTCTATAATATGATTGAATTTTAATTTATCTGATGGCCTATTAATTTTACTCTCAACCAAATTATTGATTTCCTCTATTATCTTCAATACAGGGTAAAAAAACTTCATTGTAGAGAAACTAACATATATTTGTTGTATCAAAGGCAATAATCTATATGCAGCTAACATGAAAACAGATAATGTAGGTAAATAAGAAACAATTTGATTGTTCAAGCTAATTATATATATTGTTACAGTAAATAATCCTCCAATTGCGAATATTTCAATAAGATATTTAGGTAGCACGGACAATAATGTATTTTTTGCAGTTAAGTTTGAAAAACTTTGTTGTGCTTTAGAGAATTCATCTAAATAAAAGCGCTCAGCATTATAAAATTTTACGTCTTTAATTGATTTAAGTGAATCGTTTACATTCTTAAAACGTTTATCATTGCTAATAAGCCTTTCTTTACCATATCTGGTAATTAAATTCTTTATACTTTTATATATTATGAAATAAATGCTCAATAAACTCATAAGCGAGTATATAAATATCTCTGGATTAATTATGAACAATAATATGGATATACTGATTAAGATCATGATCTTTGTTATAAGCTGCAGCAATGGCATGAGTACATTTTCAGCAATCAAGGATGCTTCACTGAGTATATTCTTGCTTATATGCGAAATATCTGATTTCAAAAAATAATTATAATTCTGAGATAGATACTTTTTCATAATCAAGACGGATATCTTGTGATTTTGTTCTGCAGCAAATTTTACTGTTCTCCATAAATTATAGGCACTAGTTAGATTGCTTGATACAAATAGCACTATTATAGAAATCCCAGTATATATAATGGATTGTTGATGGGATAATTGAAAATAACTATAAATATTTTCAAGGAAATCATATTTATTTAAAAAGTCTGGATCACTAATAAGACCAATAAAAGGAACTATTGAGGCTATGCCTATAATTTCAAAGATGCTTGTAAGGATGTTTAAAAAAAATAAATACAAAAGAGTTAGTTTGTCACTAGATGAGAATAGCCTTGATAATTTTAATAAATCTTTAAGCATGATTAGATCTTAATACCACCTGTCGCAATTTTTAAAATCTCATTATGTGGATATCTCGAATGATTAATTGTCATTGAATATTTGGAGATATCTTTAGAAAGTATATTATAATCTGAAATATCCATATCAATAATTTTATCTACATATGTCTTAAATGAACTATAATCACGAAAATCATGTTTAATACAAGAAGGATAGTCAAAATATCTATCTGAATTCGATGTATCTACCGACAGTACCTTGTTGCCTAATGCTAGAGACTCTATTAGCAGAGTTGAGAAAAACCCTATAGTTAATTCACTCTTACAAACAGCCTCATAACTGCTAAAAATATTTGTGTTTTCATGGAATATCGCATTATCTCCAAATATATTAGTGAAATATTTGATTTGATTATCTCTGCTTGGTTTATTTAAAGCAATAAGTATTTTTTGATCAGTATCAATAATATACTGATTGAGAATTTTATGAAAATCAAGTTCATAATCACAAAGTTCTTTTTCTATCTCATAGTGTTTTGAATTTTTATTTGGTCGCTCCATAAACTCTGAGACAAGGCATATATTATATTTTTTATGGTACACATAATTCTTTTCTAAAAACATACCCAGCTTAAGAGAGCCTAATTTTATAGGTTTGGTGATATTTATATTCATTTTGTCGTACATAGATTCTTCATGGCTCCCAAACATAAAAAAAATATCATGATTATAATTTTCTAGATGCTTTTTTTTAAAGTACCTAAACTCATGTTTTGTTCTTAATCCATTCTGAATAGATATGAATCTAATTTTTTTTTCATATTTACTAGGCCAATGAATTAGAGTGTTATTATCAGTTTGTGTATATACAAATTTAGGCGACATTAATTGAAGAATTGATAAATGATAAATGTTGTAGATTAACTGTAATATATTACAACTTTTAAATAGTTTTATGAAATTTATTATATATTTAATAATGAACTTGATGCTAATGTATATAGTTATAGAGTCTTCTGAATGTATTTTATGAGTAACGCTATTTTTTTTAAAAATATTAACTATATCTATACTATCATTCCCTAGTATAACGTTATCTATCTTTTCAGGAAGTTTTAAAGAAAATTTCACGACTTATGAACTTCTATACCTGTCTTGTTAATAATAGATATTAAAGTATATGGCATCAAGGATAATATAAAAATAATATGACTTAGATCATTATAAATCATAGATAAGATAGCTAATGGCAAGCACCAGATTATATTTAGTGTTAAAATTAAAATATCTACTCTAATATGACTTTTTAGTTTTCTGCTCATTATTTGATAATTATGTAGCGAATGTGCTACAAAAAAAACTGTTTTAATAGACTCTATTAATGAATTAATAAGATTTGATGACCGCGAATACTCATGTCTTAATTTCGTTATAAATCGAAAAATAAATACAAGAACAGTATCAATTAATGGCGTACTATATAAAATCATGCATGTATACAATGAAATATCCTCTGCAAAGATAAAAAAAGCAAATAGAGTAGATATCATAAAACCAAGATAATAAGATCCAGAACTACCTAGAAATAGTGATGCTGGAGAATAATTATAGATGCTAAAACCAATTAAAGAGATAACTGACAGTATCATTATAGAATTTATATTAACCATATTATCTTGTAATATAATATTTTGATATGAAACTATTAATAACAAAGAACCAAGCATAAATATCATTTGCGTTGAAACAAGTAAATCAATCCCATCAAAGAAATTTAAGGAATTTATTACATATACTATCAATAGAACTATAAAAAATACTTCTATAGGATTAGTTGTTATAAAATATATCGCAAAAAATAATGATATTAAGATTTGAACTATGAATCTAATAATTTGAGACACATCATAGAAATCATCTGCGACTCCTACAAGCGAAATGATAGTTAAGAGCAGTAAATAAACAAGATCATTCTCATTAACATCAATAATTAGGAGCATACTAAGAATCAAGGGAACTGATAATGCCAAACCACCTGAAGTTGCAATACTATATTTGTATTCCCCTCTTGGGGTTGGATCTGCAGTAACAACACATGACTTTATTAGTAAAAGACATATTAATAAGGTCATAAAAAAAGTTAAAATATATACCATTTATTGATTAGAGATATACCAAGATATTGTATCTTTTATTCCTTCATTAAGTCGTATAGAAGACTTCCATTTAAGTTTTTTATGAGTATTTTTGATATATAAGGAATTATTTTTCATATCACCGATTCTATTATTTTTATAAATAGTAGCAGGTATTTTATAGCCATGTTTTTTAAATATTGATGACATAATTTTAATAACCTGATTGATGTCTGTCTCAACACCTGTGCCTATATGATAAGATTCTGATTTATTTTTAGTTTTAATACTTTTGAATATAGCTAAGACTATATCATTTACATGTATATAATCTCTTGTCTGTTTTCCATCTCCAAAAACTATCAATGGTTTATTATTTAATATGTTCTTGATATATTTTGATATAACACTATTTTTATGAAATGAATAATTGCCATATGCATTACTAAATCTTAATATAGTTGTATTTATATCATATACAGATGCATATGAATTACAAAATGACTCAATAGCAAGCTTTGAAGAACCATATGGTGATATTGGACTTTTTTCATAGTCTTCTCGCATTGGAGGGGTTGCTGTTCCAAAAACAGATCCACTGGACGCAAAAATAAAATTCTTAACATTGTTTAGTCTAGATGCTTCTAGATAATTAAATGTACCAAGAACATTAACATCAAATGCATATTTAGGCTTATTGACTGAAATATCTACACCTGATTCTGCAGCCAAATGAATAACAGAATCTATCTCACTACAAATTAGTTTTGCAAAACTAAAATCTTTTATATTTGCCTTTATGATATTGATTCTTGAGTTATTTGTTTTATAGCTTTCTTTGGAAAAGTATTTTATATTTTTTAAGTCTTTCAGATCAGGATTTTTTACTTGTGAATAATTATCAACAACTATTATTTTTACTATTTCTTTTTTACTTGTTAGGAACCTAAGTAAATTCTGGCCAATAAATCCAAGGCCACCTGTTATTAAGATTCTCATGCCCATTTTGTTTTTGGTTTAAGTATTTTTTTATTAATATCTTTTTTATACTTCAGAACATATTTTGCGATTGATATTATGATATCATCGTTTAGGAGAGTTGGTGATAACCCATAATTTATCATATTTTCGTTTTTAGCATTATAATAATGTTTTTCAGATTCAATTCTAGGATTCTTAATTTTATTAATTGAGACATCTATATCAATTTTCTTAAGCGACTTTTGGACTTTTTTAGCCAGTTGATTTACTGAGAACTGTTCGGTAAATTGATTATGAATATGCATGTCTCCTGATGCAGGCGGATTCTCGAGAGCAAGACTGATACATGCCAAAGTATCTTTGATATTAATATAGCCTCTGATTTGGGAACCTGAGCCATATACCAACAAAGGTGTTTTAGCGACAGCTTGTACAATGAATCTATTTAATACAGTTCCAAACATATCATCATATGCGAGAGAGATTTGATAATCATTTTCCTCTATAAAATCATTATTCATAATCCCATAGACGGGGCCTTGCATTAGATCTGTTACTTTAATTTTATTCATTCTCGTATAGAACCATAATAGGTCAGTATCCATTATCTTTGACGTATGATATAAACTTGATGCCTGCCTCGGATACATAAATCTCTGTTCCCTGTTATTATGTTTTATATTTAGCCATCCTTCTTCTATATCAATATTTGGTGTTCCATATTCGCCCATTGTGCCAAGTTTGATTATATGACAATTAGTATTAATATTTTTAACGCACCAAATTAAGTTCAAAGTTGTATGCAGGTTATTATCAAGAGTACTCCATGCTTCTTTGTTTCCAATCATAGAATAAGGAGCAGACGGAAGTTCTGCAAAATGGATTACAGCATCAGGCTTAAATTTTTTAAAGATATTAGATAGCTTTGTAAAGTCACAACAGTCTATATTTGTCATACTCACATTACATCCAGCTTTATTCAACTTTCTTACTTTTGTTGATAATGATGGTGATTTGACCAATGGTTCTCGATTCATTTTAGTCATGATTTTGCGTTTGATATAATTATCAACAAGCATTAATTTATTTTTTTTAAATGCTAGGTCTACAGCAGTTGGCCAACCTAAGTATCCATCTGCACCAAGTATCATAATTTTCATTTTTATATCTCTTATAAGAAATCTTTATATTTATTTTTTTTTAAAAACCCATTATACCATTTAAATGTGCTTCTTAAGCCTTCTTTTATTTCTGTATTTGGTTTCCATCCAAACATTTTATTTAGTTTAGCATATGACATGAACTGATGTTGAATCTCACCAGTTAGTTTTTTGCCAATATATGATTTTTTAATTGAATCATATAGTTCCTTATTTTTTTCAATCATACATATATCCTTAATAATTTCATCAACTCTAAAACCTTTGCCAGTACCAGCATTAAAGATTTCCCCTGAAAGTTTATTATCATTATATAAATAATAACCAAGACATAAATATAAATCACAAACATCTTCAACGTATAAAAAATCTCTTTTATTTTTCCCATCACCTCTTGGTATGAATTTTCTATAACCAAAATTCGCTAACATACAATCAGGAATTAATGCAGTAAAATTTAATTGTCCTGGTCCATAGATGTTCGAAAATCTTGTAGTGATTACAGGTAGATTAAAAAGAGACGTAGAATAAGACTTGGTGATTAAATCTGCACAAGCTTTTGAGACGTCATATGGAAATCTAGGTCTAAGATCATAGGTTTCTTGGTATGGTAGTTTTTTAAGCTCATACTCCCCATATGCTTTATCAGATGACGCAACAATTATAGATTTAATTTTCTTTGATAACCGCAATACTTCTAGTAAGTTATATGTACCCCTTATATTTGATTCAAATGTATGAAGAGGGTCATTTTTAGCTACATTAACATCAACTTGTGCAGCAAGGTGAAAACAAATGTTTATGTTATTTTCTGATACAACTCTCTTGACTTGATTATAATTAGATATATCAATCTTGTGATATTTAATTTTATTCAGCAATCCCTCATATTTTAAAAACTTATCTTTTTTTCTATCATTACTAATACCTATCACATTGGCACCTAGCGAAACTAATAATTTAACAAGGTTTCCGCCAATGAATCCATTTACTCCTGTTATAAGAACAGTTTTTTTACTCCAGAATCTTTTATTTATATATTTTTGAGATATTTTCTTTTGCATAATCAAGTTCAGCTAATGTATTGATTGTGATATGTATTCCTTTATGCTTATATGCTCTTAGTTGTTTATCTTCAACTAATTGATTTATTACAGAAATTAATTTCTTTTTTCTGTTGAGTAGATCTTTCATCGAATGATTAAAATAAAAATAACCTATGTTTATAGAGTCGTGTTGGGTTTGTTTTTGTTTTAATTTTAT
>JAYNVZ010000024.1:7440-16955 GCA_038101125.1 Gammaproteobacteria bacterium
GTTTAGGATTGGTTTTTCTTTAAATGATCTAACTAAACCCTCGCTGTTAATCTCTAGCAACCCGAAAGGTATCGAAACAGGATAGGAGGTCACTGTTACACAGCTAGGTTTTTCTTTATGATATTTTATTAGTTTTCTAATATTCACATTTGAAATAGTGTCCCCATAGCATAATATAAAATCATCTTTGAGAGATTTCATGCAATCTTTTATTCTATATAATATATCTACATCACCGGAATTTATAATTGTATAATCAATTTTTTTGAATGATTTTCTCATAAACTCTTCAATTTTTATAGACTTATATCCTGTAGCAATATAAAACTTTTTAATGCCTGATTTTAGTAAATGATTAATTACATGATATAAAATTGGATGACCATCAATTTCTATTAATGGCTTTGGTTTATCATTGGTTAGAGGTCTTAAACGCATTCCTTTGCCGCCACATAATATAATAGCTGCTGGTATTTTATTTTTCATCCACATAGCCTTCTGATAAATATACTTTATATAAAGAATATGCCATAAATACCATAAACAATTTAGATATATTTGGCGGATAGTGCAGCATAGATAAAAAAAATATTATTGGAATTGCATAATATAATTTATCAGATGTGAATATTTTTGCAAATGGATAGATTAGGAATATAAATAACGCAAAAATAAAGCCAATTAAGCCATATTGCTCGACAAAAGTTAATAAATAGTAATCCGAAGTTAGGTATTGATAATCAGAAATCACCATTGATGATGTGTCTTGGAATAATGAGTAAGTTATTCCCTTGCCAGCTAGAATATTTTCTGGGTTAGTTGTAAAATATGTTAGAAAATTATTTAGTGACCCACCTGTTATAAATCTTTCTGGAGCACTCTCTTCTGCTACGCTTGTTAAAAGTATGAAGTAACCATATATTGATCCAACAAATTTTGTAAACTTTGGATAATCAGTTTCAAGATTTAAATCTATGATGTATGCATAGAAAGATATCGTGAATACTATGATAATGAATATTGATATTAGAGAAAATATAAGCATTAGGTGGTGTTTTTTTTGAATCATATAAATAAATGCATAAAAAAGCAAAATTATATATGCACTTTTTGACGTGCTCGCTATTATTGCTATAATGCATAAAATTGACCAAAAATTTTCTTTTTTATCTAAAAGATAAACTAATGTAATAACGTGAAAAATACCCAACAATTGTGGCGAGCCTATTAATCCCCAGACTCTATACATGCCTAAGCTCTTAACACCAATCAAGTTCTCTGATACAACACCTGAATTAGCATAACTAATCTCAAACAAATATCGGAATCCAAGTAGGGAAAAGACTTGTTCAAAAATTGTATACAATATAGCAAACTTTATTAATCCGACTAGGAAAATCTCAAAATTAATTTTATTTTTATAATATATAGGGATAAATATTAATGGTAATAAGTAACCTAATGTAGATAATCTAAATTCTAATAAATTATAATAAAAGATATCAAAAAATGAATACTGGAGTTCTAGGGGTCTAAATATTGATGCAGTAATTAGATGTAGTATAAGATAAAACAAGAATGAGTAATATATTAATTCATTATTTGAAAAACTCTTTTTTGTCTGAACTAAATAGATGGTTGAGAAAAATAACATTAGAACTATCAAAAAAGATTCAAAAAGAGCTGCGATAGTGGGAGATAAACTCCTAGCAAGATTTCCTAACAGAAGGAATGTCATGCTAACCTTAAGCAGAAAATAATAGTTAATATTAATAGAAGTCATAGTACCCTTTAATTTTTTTTGACAACTCTTTCAATTTGTCAGAAGCTATCACTTCAATCCTTCTCATTTTAAATGGATGGGTATTTATATTGTTGAAACCTTTAATACTTGAAGCTGCAGAAACATAGCCAAGTTCTTTGGCTATTGATATTGTATCTTGATCAAATGATCCATGAGGATATGATAAAGTATTTACATCTTTGTCAATCAAATCTCCTAATACTGTTTTACTTTTTTGTAGCTCAATTTTCTGTTGCGTCTTATCAAGTGTTTTTAATTTTCTATGGCTATAGCCATGCGTTCCAATTATACATTCATTTAATAGAGATATATCTTTAACATCTTTTGAAGATAAATAATCATTTTTATCTAAATGTCCAGGACTTATATATAATGTGAAAGGTATATTCTTTTTTGTCAAAATATCTACTGCATTTAGTGTGTCTTTGTATCCATCATCAATAGTTACAGATATATTAATTTCATTAGAGTCAGTATTATTAATATGGGTTATCTCGTAATTATCAGTTACATATTCCATATGTTGAATAAATTTTTTTATATCTATGCTTATACCATATGTATCATGTTTTAGATTTGATCCAAATGCATGGTATATTAATGCCCTATTCCCTCGTTCGCTATATTTCTTAATAAGATGATAATATATTTCACCTAATAAATACTTAGAAGATTTCTTTAAGAGATTATACATTTATATTAAGCGGTATTAGATAAGATTTTTATTTATTATCTTCTCTTCTTACTATCATCAAATAAAGCAAGTAAAAGAATGAAATAAATACACCGATTATGCCGCCCATCAACACAATGATTTTTCTTTTTGGAGTAAATCTCATTGTTGGAGGATTTGCAGGTTGATCAATTTGAGCTGACTTAACATCAAATGAATTAACACCAATATTTTTTAAACCTTCAGCTTTTTGCTCTAAAGCCCTTAAGCCAGGGATAAATGCTTCAAATGATTCTCTACTAGTGAGCACATCAATTTCTGCACGTAGTGATTTTGTCCCATATAGGTATAGAGGTGTATCAGATGAAATATTTTTATCGCCACTCAATACAACATTCTGAGAATTAGTTGTGTCAGCAACTCTATCAACTATATTTAATTTTTTTGCTATTGAAAATGCCTCTTCTAATCTTTTTATTCTATCTTGGGTAATTTTTTTAGCAAGAAGGCGCTTCCCATCAATTTCTGCAATCAAAGAGTTTCTGGTAGTACTTATTAATTGATTTACACCCTCTGTAAAATCTTCTGCTGTTTTTCGATTCACCATATCAATATATTCATTAAGTATCGATGCGGCTCGTTGTGGATCTGTATCTATGTATGATATTGTTAGAAACGATTGTGACCTTATATCTCTTGAGGTTGTTTTTGATGAGAGTTCGAAAGACAAGTTTTTATGAAAGTTATTTTCAAAAGAAAGATCCTTATTAGGCTCATCGAATAACTTTACTGCATTATCGAAGAAGTATTCTCTCTGAAATTTTCTTGACTGAATATTTCTAATAAAAGAAGTATAAATGTCATTTGGTTTCAAAGGCACTTCTTGGCTAAGTAAATCACCATCTGAATCAACGACGTTTAATGGTTGTATATATTTTGTTTGTGGTGGCAAAATATAAGCATGTGCCTTGTAATAATTTGTAGCGGTTAGAGAATATATTATAGAGATTATAACGGCCGATGCTATAATGCCGAAAACAATATTTTTGCTCTCTACTAATAGTTTTATAAAATGATTAATATCTAGATCTTCTTTCATATTTTAACTTATTCATAACTCAGTATATCAGTCATAATAGCTTCATCAACTAGTTTGTGCAATATAAGAAAAGATGTGTCTCATTAGTTATCTTTATTTGCTTTTTCAAAATCTTTATGACTTCCTATATCTATCCATTGTTCATGTAATGGAAAAACTGCTGTAGATTTTTTGTTTATATAATTCATCAACAAGTCAGTCATATCAAATTTTCCCTCAGTTTGAATAGATTTAATCACACTAGGTTCAATTACATATATACCAGCATTTATAAAATATTTTTTGATTGGTTTTTCATGAAGACCAATTAATCCGCCATCTTTTATATCTAAAGTGCCATACTCAAGGGGTATCTCATACTTAGCGCTACATACTGTAATTTCTTTTTTTGATTTAACATGAAAATCTAGTAATCTATCATAGTCAATAGATGTCAAGACATCGCCATTAATTAATATCACTGGTAAATTATTAGAATATTTTTCAAATAATTTTAGGCAGCCTGCTGTGCCAAGCGGAGTTGATTCCTCAAGATATGTTATATTTGCACTAAATTCTTTACCATCCTGAAAATAGTTCAATATATGGTCTGCTTTATATAAAACTGATATATATATGTCGCTCAAACCATAGGATACTAGGCTATCAACAATCCTATGCATAATTGGCTTCTCTTTAATCATCAGTAATGGCTTTGGAGTCTTAAGAGTGAGAGGCTCAAGACGAGTTCCTTTGCCTCCAGCCATCACTATAACTTGGTTATTCATAGCTCGATGAGTTTTTAAACTCGATTCCAAGCCAATTATTTTTTTTTCGTTGTCTACTATTACAACAGATACTTTATCAACAGCGATTAACCTATTAATTTTATCGAACTCATCTTTATGAGCGCATTTTGGAGATTTATTCATTATGTCTATACATTTTGTAGTCAATGTTGCTTCTTTCAATAATGCCCTTCTAATATCTCCATCTGTTATAGTTCCAAGGAGTTCTTTTTTGTCATTTACAATCATGATCAATTTAATTTCGCATTTATTTAAATTTTTAATAGCATCAGCCATCACAGAATCAAAAGACAACATGTTTTTTTGTATAAATTTTTCCATAATATTTATAAATTAGAAAAATTAGTTAATAGTTTTAATCCATTTTCGCCGCTTTTTTCGGGGTGAAACTGACAGCCAAAACTATTATTGTGCTGGACGATAGAGATAATATCTATACCATTATAATCACAGACTGCAATAGCATCTGAAGGATTTTCAATATTAGCCATATATGAATGAACAAAATATGTTGCTGTTCCATCGGCAATATTCTTAAGAAGGTTGCTGTTATGATTTTTTAAGATATTTTTATTCCACCCAATATGAGGGATTTTATGCTTAGTGTGGTCTTTACCTATATTTGGTATTTTTTGTATATCACCTTTAATTACTCCTAAACCCGTATGCTCGCCAAATTCGTAACTTTTTTCAAACATCATTTGCATACCTAGACATATTCCCAAAAATGGTTTCCCTGCGCTTATATGATTCTTGATTGGAATGATTAATTTCTTTAATGATAGTTGAGACATTCCATTATTGAAAGATCCTACGCCAGGCAAAACAAGATGGTCATTAATTTTATCATCAGTATCATTAACTACATTAATGTTCATTCCAATATACTTAAATGCCTGACAAACATTATAGATATTAGATAGTCCTGAATCAATTATGCTTATTTGTTTCATTGTACTCTCTAACTTTTATATTATGTTCTAAGAATACCTTACGTATCTCATGTAACGTATATTTCTTATAGTGAAGAATATTTGCTATAGCTACTGCATCTGCTTTAGATTGATTAATCACTTTAACGCCATCTAATGGTGAACCCATACCTCCAGAGGCAATAACAGGTATGTTTACAATTGATGATATATTCTCTATTAATTGATCATCAAAACCTTTACAAGTTCCCTCCATATCAATTGACGTAATTAAAATTTCTCCAGCACCAAATTTCTCAACTTGCTCTGCCCATTGGATGGCATCAATATTGGTTTTTTCTCTTCCATTTTCCACCATAACTTCCCATGATGATCCATTTTGTTTAGCCTCAATAGAAGCAACTATACATTGTGAACCAAAACGTCGTGAGGCTCTTGTAATAAATTCTGGATCTTTGGTAATTGCAGTATTAATCGCAACTTTCTCAGCGCCAGATCTTAAAATCTCATCGATATCATCGAGATTCTTAATGCCGCCGCCAACTGTAATCGGTATAAATATATCTTTAACAGTAGATTTTATTATGTTGTGAAGGTTGTTTCTACCATATAAGCTGGCAACAACATCCATGTATATAATTTCATCAGCCCCATTGTTGTAGTACAGCTTTGCAAAATCATTAGGGTTTCCCATGACTCGTAAGCCTTCAAGATGAATACCTTTGATTAGGTTTTGACCTTTAATGTCTAATCTTGGAATAATTCTTATATTACTAGACAATATTCTACTTAATAATGTTTCTTAATTCCCATTTATTATTTTTAAATGACCATATATGTGGAGATCTAAATGTATCACAAAGTTTCATAAAATAATCATGATCCATTTTCGGAGACTCAAATGATTTAAATGCTATAGGATGTTCTTTCTCATTTATTGACAGATATTTATATATTTCCTCGCTAAACCTATCAGGAAATTCATGGTCGAATTTTTTGACAAGAGCAACACCTTCCTCCCGATTAATATCACCAGATCGAATTTCTTGCGCTGCATCATATGTAGCTCTACCAATACCAAACTTTATACCTGTAGTGTAGTAATGAAAATCATCAATTTTATCATCTATACTATTGTATTTGCTATACGTACCAGCTGTACGTTCTGGTGATGCTTCAAAACCACCTTTTTCATGAGCCAAGTAATAACAAGATTGTGGATGCCAGTACATATACCAGCCAAGATCATGAAATTCTAAATTAGCCTTACTCAACACAACTGGATCTTCGGGAATGTATATTGAAAGATCCTCTTTGCTTATACCGAAAGATGAATTCAATGTTTCCATATCGAGCCCTCCAAAAAAAAGATTATCATTTTTATCTGAAGATGAAAAATCCATATCTCTTTCAGGAGTTTCAAATCTTGACTGAGGACCCGTTCCATACTCTGCATCTGACTCACCATAAAAGACCAATGGTATCTTCAATCTTGCTGCCATTTTTGGGGCGAGTGATTTTTGACCAACAATGAAATTTTGAAATGGGTGTAACAAATTATCAATTGATAATCTTGTTAATAGTCTATGTACCCTAGAATTTGGTGTGATTAAATGATTATCAAAACCAGAGCCTATCCATCTTTGAAAATTTCGCCAACCCCAGTCTGTATATATATTAGGAGCCCATGTAATAGTTAACGGGTTCATTCCATATTTATATTTAAGCAGGTAAGATGCATAGAAACTATCTTTTCCACCTGATCCAGGGCATATACAGTCATATGATCCATTATTGCTCTTATATTTAGCACATAAATCTTTTAACTTCCTCTCTCTTTCTTCCCAATCTATCTCGATTTTTTTTTGAGTAAACGTTGTATGACATGCAGCGCATATACCGTCATCATAGAAATCTAAAGACTCTTTTTTTGATGAGATGTTATGCTTATGCTCTATTTCAGATTTAGGCATTTGATTAGTCATAACACATTTCTTGCAAAACTTTATGTTCTTTGGTAAGCCATATTTTACTGTAGTAGGATTATCTTGTTTAAATTCTGATAAATCTATGGATGCCGGATAGCTTATAATTTTATTTGTCATTTTTTAATCTCTTTTAAATTTGTTTGTTAACATATACTCATACCACCATCTACAAATATATTTTGACCCGTGACATAAGAAGATGCATCTGATGCTAGAAATAAAGCTGTCCCAACTATCTCCTCTTTTTTGCCCATACGATTCAATGGAACTTTATTGGAATAGTTATTTATAAATTTTTTATTTTGACCACTGTATATTCCTCCTGGCGATAAAGTATTAACTCTAACTTTGTTTTTTGCCCAATATGAGGCTAGATGTAATGTTAGACCAACTACCCCAGCCTTTGATGCAGTATAGGCTGCCGGTGTATTGATGGTTGTCCCAAGATATTCTGATCCTTTATAAATTCTCTGATCTGGCGCCATAACAGAGCTATATATAGATGATGTTTGAATAATTGAACCCTTATTTCTCTTAGCCATTCTTGTGCCAACTTCTTTTGCAACTATATACATTCCATCTAAATTAGTGTTCATTATTTTTTGCCAAGTCTTTAAATTATATTTTTCTAATGGTTTAAAGTATTCTTTCAAAGAATCTGTTTTTGTTGCAGCATTATTAAGAAGAACATCTATTTTACCAATATCTTTTTCAATATTAATAATAGTTTTTTTAACCTGATCTTCGTCACTTACATCACAAACATATGCTTTACATTTTACTTTATATTTTTTTATTATATTTTTAGATAACCTGCTTAATTTTCCTTTATCGAGATCAATAAGTGCAATATTTGAACCATTTTCTGCTAATGCTGATGATAGCACTTTACCTAGGATGCCGGTTGAACCTGTAATGACAGAAACTTTGTTCTTTAAGCTAAAAAGATCTTTATATTTCATATTAGTTAAACTTTCTAAATACAGGTTTAATGATATCACCATCCAAATATGCATCTACGCCATTATCTAACGCTTTTTTTATGATAGGAAAAACTTTATTCAAAGCAATTTCTGTCATTTTTAATTCTTTATTGCCATGATGATAACATATTGCAATCCATGGTATGAGTATATTATGTTTTATCATTTCTTGAGCAAATAAAGTTCTTAAGGGCATGGATACTTTGCCCTTATCGTCTAATAATGTATATGCAGGTGAACAAGATGGACCTTTAATTATAAAGTTATCTTCGATTCCATGTTTTTTTGCCAAAGAATTAAATAAATTTATCAGATCATGGCCATATTTCCATATATGTTTAATAACATTATTTTTCTTCATAAACTCAATAGTTTTTACAAAAGCCCCTAAACTTGACATCTCTGCGCCATGAGTTGTTGATAGTAAAAATGTTCTCTCTTGGTCTTTAAATTCAATTGAACCAAGCTGCATGATTTTTCTTTTACCTGCAACACAAGCAACCGAATAACCATTAGCCATTGCTTTGCCAAATGTGCATAGATCTGGCTTAACCCCATATATATGTTGAGCTCCTTTCATATGCCATCTAAAACCAGTGATCATTTCATCTAAGATAAATATGATTCCATTTTTTTTACATAGATTTGAGACTTTCATGAGATAGTTTTTTTTAATTTTTTTTGATGATCTACTACAGACAATTCTCCCGCAACAATCACTATTCTCAGATACTACAGATGGGCACACGTTTGTAGCAGGCTCCATAACAACACATGCTATCTTTCCGGGATTTTTCTTTATTAAAAGTTCTAATGACTTAATATCGTTATAATTAAACTCTTTTGTAAGATTTTGAATGCGCTTTGGTACCCCTTTCTTGATAATTGTATTTCCAATAAACCAGTCATCATAAGAAAAAAATGGATGTTGTTTACATCTTGCAATTATGTCTCTACCAGTATAGGCTCTTGCCAACTTTATAGCGGCAGATACTGCTGTAGATCCATTTTTTGTAAATTTAACCATATCAACAGATTTTATCTCTTTGATGATTAATTCAGCTGCCTCCAATTCAATCATTGAAGCTTTAGTGAGGTTATTGCCCTTTTTAATCTGATCTATCGCGCCTTTATCAATAGATCTCTCTGAGTATCCAATATTAACAGCTCGAAGAGCCATTCCATAATCAAGATATTTATTTCCATCTATATCATAAACGTAACAACCTTTTCCTTTGTCTAGAATTT
>JAYNVZ010000025.1:0-6485 GCA_038101125.1 Gammaproteobacteria bacterium
ATCGTGTAGTGGTCTTATATTCATATGTAATCCTCATAAGTAAGTTATATTGAGCTCTTTTTACTCCTGATTGTTAATATAGCGACCTTTTCTTAAATTTCAAGTGTAATTAGTGAATTAGTCATCTTCCTTATAATCTACATCGATGACTGATTTTCTACTTTGTTTTTTCGAGCGAGTATCCACAAAGCTGTATTTCTTTATCAAAATAGATCTAAAAGGTCCAATTAAGAGAAAGATTGCTATAAAGTCCGTTAAAAATCCTGGGATTAAAAATAATATACCTGATAAAAAGGTTATGATACCCGACATAATCTCCTTATCAGGACGTATACCTTGGAGAACTTTATCGCGTACTTGATTCAGCTGAATCACGGCTTGGGTTTTTATTAAGTATATACCCAAGAATGCTGATAGTATTATTATACTGATAGTATTAAAACTACCTATTATTGACCCTATTTCTACAAATAATACTATTTCAATTATTGGTAGAATTAATATTGAAAGAACGATGACTTTTTTTATATTCATAATATAATCTTAACACTATCATTAATGGACAAAAATTCTATAAAATATAATATATTATGTAGGTAAGGAATAATATACACCTACCAGAGGAATGTTTTAAATATGCAAAAGATGCTTTCTATAATCCTATTTATATTTTCTACATCCGCGCTTGCATTAGACCTGCCGGAAAAACGCCAAGAATTTATTTCACCTGATGAGGCATTTAAAATGTCTGTTACTGACCTCAATGATAATCAGATGATGATAAATTGGGAAATTGAAGAAGGTTATTACCTTTATATGGGTATGTTCGAATTCTCAACTGACCAAGACGAAGTACAAATTATAGAGGCTACTATGCCAGATGGCACAAGAAAAGTTGATGAGTTTTTTGGTGATGTGGACGTTTTTTATCATAAGACCAATGTGAAATTAGTGTTCGATAAAATTGTTGATGGCACCAACCTAATAGTAAAATATCAAGGTTGTGCTGATGCTGGGCTCTGTTATCCTCCTATAAAAAAAATCATTTCATTGGATGAATATTCTTCTAAAGATAGTTTTTTTTTAAAAACAAGTTCATCGAATAATCAATATTCAATCACTCAGCAACTAAATGACCAGTCAATAATATTAAATATTTTTTTATTCCTATTAGCAGGACTTTTATTATCTTTTACACCATGTGTATTTCCTATGATACCAATACTTACCGGTATAATAGTTGGGCAAGGACCTAATATATCAACTCGTAAATCATTCCTATTATCCTTAACCTATGTAGTGTCGATGGCAAGTACCTATGCAATTGTTGGGACAATAATTGCATCTTCAGGAATTAATATTCAGGCAAGTCTTCAGAATCCATATATAATTGGAGGATTTACAGCTCTGTTTATACTTCTTGCTTTATCAATGTTTAACTTTATAACTATACAGATGCCACAGTATCTTCAAAATATTCTAATAAATAAATCTAATACTAATAAATCTGGCACATATATAGGCGTTGGTGTGATGGGTTCATTGTCTGCATTAATTGTTGGGCCATGTGTAACTGCTCCTCTTATTGGCGCGTTAGTATACATAGCATCTACAAATAACTACATCATCGGGGCAACTGCACTATTTTCACTAGGGATAGGAATGGGACTACCTTTATTAGTTTTAGGTACATCAGCATCTGAACTGATGAAGAAAATAGGACCCTATTTAGAAATTGTAAATAAAATATTTGGCATTTTATTCTTAGTAGTTGCTGTGTGGTTAGTTGAAAGAATCTTAGATATTAATACTTCCGCTTTCTTGTGGGCTATATTAGCTCTGTTTGTTAGCTGGATATTTTTTAGATCTAATATAAAAGGAGTGGTTGTTAAATTCGCTCTGAATATCTCTAGTATATTACTCGTTAGTTATTCTTTATTGCAGTTCTATGGTTTAAGCGTTAACGATGATTTTAACCCTTCTACCAGTTTTATTGAAAAAGAAAATAAGGTTATTTTTACTAAACTATATAAGACCGATAAAGTATTTCAAAGTATTAATGATGCGAAGAATATTACAATGTTAGATTTATGGGCAGACTGGTGTGTAGCATGTAAAGAACTCGATAAGTATACATTCAGTGACGAGAGAGTTTACAGCTTGCTGAATAAAATAAATATAATTAAATTCGATATAACGGAAAATAACAATGATCATGCTCAATTCTTGAATGATTATAAAATTTATGGTCCGCCTGCATTGATGTTCTTCGATAATGATGGCAAAGAAATTGAATCTGCAAGAATCGTGGGATTCATAGATGCAGATAAATTTCTAATTACGCTAAATAAACTCAATATAAATTAAAAAATAATATTTTCTTGTATATTCCTGCAATATCTGTTAACTTCTATTAAAATTCAATAAAGGGGAAATTTTGACAGATATACTAATAATAAATGGTCCTAATCTTAATTTATTAGGTACAAGGGAGCCTGAAATCTATGGTAAAGAGTCATTGTCTGATGTTGAACAATCACTCAAGAAACTATCATTAGAAAATAATATTGAAATCAGTTTTGTTCAGTCTAATGCCGAGCATGAAATCATAAACTATATTCAAGGCGCTAAGTTAGAAAAAATTAAATTTATTATAATTAATCCTGGACCTCTTACTCATACGAGCATTGCTCTAAGAGATACTTTTTTAAGCGTAGAAATCCCTTTCATTGAGATACACATATCAAATATTCACAAAAGAGAAGAATTTAGAAAAAAATCCTTTTTAAGTGATATTAGTGATGGGGTTATTGTTGGCTGTGGAACAAATGGCTATAGATATGCACTATTGGAAGCTATAAAGAATATAAAGGAGTAATCATGGATTTAAGAAAAATTAAAAAACTCATAGAACTTTTAGAGGAATCGGGTATAGCCGAAATAGAAGTGAAAGAAGGAGAAGAGTCCATAAAGCTCTCAAGAGCATCACAAGTTCAACAACCTATTATCAACACACAGACGTATGATGTCCCTCCAGTCAGAGAGTCTGTTGTTCAAACATCTGCAAAACAAGAGGATATAAAACCAGATCCATTAACAGAAGGAGATACAATAGATTCTCCTATGGTTGGAACATTTTATCGTGCTGCATCCCCTGACTCTAAAGCATTCGTAGAAAAAGGACAAAAGGTTAATAAAGGTGATACAGTGTGTATACTTGAAGCAATGAAGATGATGAACCAGGTCACAGCTGAGCAAGCTGGAACTATAGTAGAAATACTAGTTGAAGACTCAGAACCGGTAGAGTTTGGGCAACCACTCTTTATAATTAAATAAAAATATGATTCAAAAAGTATTAATTGCCAATAGAGGCGAAATAGCATTACGTATTTTACGTTCCTGTAAAAAATTAGGAATTAAAACTGTAGCAGTTCATTCTACTGTTGATAGACAATTACCTCATGTCAAGATGGCTGATGAATCGGTTTGTATTGGTTCTCCAGATCCAAAAAAAAGCTATCTAAATATACCGTCCATAATAAGTGCTGCGGAATTGACTAATGCAGATGCCATACATCCTGGTTATGGTTTTCTTTCTGAATCTGCTCAATTTGCTGAAATTGTAGAATCAAACAAATTTATATTTATTGGCCCATCAAGCAAAGTTCTAAAAAAAATGGGAGATAAGATTAAGGCCAAAACAGCAATGAAGTCCTTTGGTGTACCATGTATCCCTGGTTATGATGGAGTTTTGCCAGATGATCATAAAAAAGTTTTAAAAGATGCACAGAAAGTTGGCTTTCCAATAATGCTAAAAGCAATACATGGTGGTGGTGGTAGAGGTATGATGATAATTAACAGCCCACAAGAGTTAGCTAATGGCATGAAAATTACTAAATCCGAAGCAGAAAATGCATTTAGTAATGGTGATTTATATTTTGAAAAATACTTCGATAAACCAAGGCATATTGAAATCCAGGTATTATGTGATAATTTTGGTAATGCAGTACACCTCGGAGAGAGAGATTGTTCATTGCAACGAAGAAATCAAAAAGTTATCGAGGAAACCACTGCGGTAAATATACCAAGAGAAAGTATAAATAAAATCGGGAAGATCTGTACTGAGGCATGTGTTCAACTAGGCTACACCGGGGCAGGGACATTTGAGTTTCTATACCAAGATGGTTCATTCAGTTTCATTGAGATGAATACGAGAATTCAAGTTGAACATCCAGTTAGTGAATTCTTAACAGGTATTGATTTAATATCTGAGCAGATATTAGTTGCATCAGGAGAGAAACTAAAAATAAAACAAGAAGAAATTACCTTCAATGGTCACTCAATAGAGTGTAGGATAAACGCTGAAGACCCTGATACATTTATGCCATCCCCTGGCCATATCAATCAGTTTCACCCGCCAGGAGGTCCAGGAGTTAGAATTGATTCACACATATATTCTGGGTATGATGTGCCACCTAATTATGATTCATTGATAGCTAAAATCGTTACGCATGCGGAAGATCGTGAAACAGCTATCAAAAAAATGTTATTTGCTCTAGATGAGACTGTCATAACAGGTATAAAAACAAACATTGATCTACATAAAAAACTTTTACAAAGTGATTTTTTTATAGATGGCACTTTCACAATAAATACACTGAATAATTTTATTAAAGAAAATTAGTAATTATTGCTTTAATACGCTTCATTAAAACTGTAATATAATAAAACGTTTTCCAATTAAAATCAGAGTGATTTTAACTAGGTGACATGGGGTGTATTTAAAAAAATGAATAAAACAAAGAAAGTTGCGACAACTTCTCTTAGCAGAACTATTAAAAATGAGACTTTGACTTATATCAGTAAAATGAATGGTCAAGGAGTCTCAAATTTACATCATGTCTTTATATCTGAGGTTGAAAAATCGTTAATTTCAGCAGTTTTGAATCATTTAGGTGGAAATGTGACGAAAACTGCTAGCTATTTAGGAATTAATAGGGGTACTCTCATAAAAAGAATAAAAGATTATGGTTTAGCATATAAATGAAGAATGAAAAACAAAGGTTTGCCATACTAAGTGTCTCAGATAAAAAAAATATTGATAAGTTTGCACGTGAACTCATTAAGAATAAATATATTATTTTGTCAACAGGAGGTACGGCTAAGTTTCTAACATCAAAAAATATCAAAAATATATCCATATCTGATTTTACAAAGTTTGAAGAAATTCTTGACGGAAGAGTAAAGACTTTACATCCAAAAATACATGCTGGAATCTTAGCAAAGAACCAATCATCCTTAAAAAATTTAAAAGACAAAACATATAAATTGATTGATATCGTGGCTGTTAATTTATATCCATTTGAAGAAGCGGTTTCTAGAAAAAGCTGTACATTTGAAAATGCAATTGAAAATATTGATATAGGCGGCCCTACAATGCTAAGAGCAGCAGCAAAGAATCACCAAAGAGTAACTGTAGTCACAGATCCTAATGATTATAGTAAGATAATTGATGAACTAGAAATTAATGGCAAAACAAGTTCATCTACTAGATTAGAATTAGCAAAAAAGGTATTCGAAAAAATATCTCAATATGATGCAATGATATTCGATTATTTAAATCATCAAACTCAGTCGCCAACTTTATTTTCAGATGAGCTAATTATCAAATTGAGTAAAAAGAATGAATTGAGATATGGAGAGAATCCTCATCAAAAAGCAGCAATATATGACATTAAAAATTCATTGATGTCAGGGTTTGACTATAAACAATTGGCTGGTAAAGAATTATCTTATAATAATCTAGTTGATACAGAAAGCGCTTTATCATGTGTAAAACAATTTAAAAAACCATCATGTGTCATTGTCAAGCATGCTAACCCTTGTGGTGTTGCTGAAACTGATAAATTGTCAAAATCATATGACTTTGCATACAAAACTGACCCAACTTCAGCTTTTGGAGGGATAATAGCATTCAATAAAAAAGTAGATTCTAAACTAGTAAAAAAAATAATCTCTCAGCAGTTTGTTGAAGTCATAGCTGCGCCAGCCTTTGATAAAGAATGCATAGATATAATAAAGATAAAACCAAATATTAGATTATTGCTCATTAATAACTTCAATGTTAAAAAGAAAGAGATTGAAATAAAATCATTGAAAAATAAAATTCTGATTCAAGAGTCAGACTCCATTAACATAACAGAAAAAGATTTAAAAAAAGTTACCATAAAAAAACCAACAAAAACCCAGATCGCTGATCTCTTATTTGCTTTTAAAGTGTCTAGATATGTTAAATCTAATTCAATTGTATTTGCAAAAAATGGAAGAACACTAGGTATAGGAGCGGGACAAATGAGTAGGATTGACTCTACTAATATCGCAAAAACTAAAGCTAAAAACCATGGTATATCCCTAAAAGGATGTGTTATGGCTTCGGAAGCTTTTTTTCCATTTAGGGATAATGTTGACCTTGCAAAAAAAATTGG
>JAYNVZ010000025.1:6495-16369 GCA_038101125.1 Gammaproteobacteria bacterium
AATTCAACCAGGCGGCTCAATTAGCGACAAGGATATAATAGATGTTGCGAATAAACATAAAATGTCTATGGTATTAAGCGGCATAAGAGTCTTCAAGCATTAATTTATGAAAGTACTTGTTATAGGTCAAGGTGGAAGAGAGCATGCTGTGGCATGGAAACTAATGCAATCAAGGAAGGTTGAAAAAGTTTTTGTGTGTCCTGGTAATGGTGGAACTGCTAAGGAACGAAATATAGAGAACATTAATCTATCATTAGCTGATACATCATCTTTAATAGATTTTGCAAATAGAGAAAATATAGATCTTACAATTGTTGGTCCTGAAGCGCCACTGGTGGATGGGATTGTTGATGAATTCAATAAACATAATCTCAAGATCTTTGGTCCATCTAAAAAATATGCTCTGCTAGAGGGATCTAAGGTTTTCTCGAAAGAGTTTATGAAGCACTACGATATACCTACGGCTGATTATCAAATGTTTTCTTCTGGGGATGCAGCTAAAGAATTCATAAAAGACAAACAACATCCAATTGTTATTAAAGCTGATGGTTTGGCCGCTGGCAAAGGCGTAGTTGTATCTCAAAGCAAAAATCAATCATTTGAGGCAATTGATGAACTTCTTACATCCAATCATTCGGATCATATTGTTATAGAGGAATTTCTCAGTGGTCAAGAGTTATCAGCTATTTATGTATGTAATTTTAAAGGCTGTTCCTATGAAATAGCTCTTCCATGGACAAAAGATTATAAATCAAGAGATGAATATAATTCTGGACCAAATACAGGCGGAATGGGTGCCATTAGCCACCCTCTTGGGTATGAGCATAAAAACTCTATATTTAAACTTCATATTGATATTGAAAAAATAATGATTAAGACCATAACAGGGATAAATGATTATAATAAAAACTTTAACAATGGTTATTTAGGCTTTCTATACATTGGGCTCATGATAGATAACCAAAACAATATAAAAGTTCTCGAATACAACTGTCGATTAGGAGATCCTGAGACTCAGAATCTAATGTTAACCCTGGAAAACAAAAATATAGATTTATTAGATCTCATAATTAACCAACCTATCAACAGCATTAAAGATATTAATCTTGATAAGATAGAAGATGCAGACGCCAGCTTTTGTTGTACTCTGGTGCTAGCAGCAATCGGCTATCCAGGGGAGTATAAGAAAGGTTTTTATATAGATCATAGCGATGTTATTGAGAATAATAATCTTAAGATATTCCATGCTGGAACAACTTTGAAAAATAATAAATTTCAATCAACTGGCGGTCGTATATTAACTGTTAATGCATATTCTGATACGAAAGAGAATGCATTAGCTGCCGCATATGAAAATATTAAAAAGATTAAGATATATGAAGATGAAGATATGAAGATTCAGAATCAAGATTTGGTATTTTATAGAGAAGATATTGGAAATTAATTATCTTTTCATTGAATCAAAAAATTCAGAATTAGTTTTCGTTGATTGAAGTTTGTTTAACATGAATTCCATAGCATCAAGCTCATCCATTGAGTGAAGTACTTTTCTAAGTATCCAGATTTTTTGTAATTCGTCTGGTGTAGTTAGAAGCTCCTCTCTTCTTGTTCCTGATCTATTGATATTTATAGCTGGATATATCCTCTTTTCAGCTATACGTCTATCTAGATGGACCTCCATATTACCAGTCCCTTTGAACTCCTCATAAATAACCTCATCCATTTTTGATCCTGTATCGATTAATGCTGTAGCCAATATAGTTAAACTGCCACCTTCTTCGATATTCCTAGCAGCACCAAAAAATCTTTTCGGTTTAGTTAATGAATTAGCATCAACACCACCAGATAAAACTTTACCTGATGAGGGAGCTATTGTGTTATAAGCACGCGCTAATCTTGTGATAGAATCCAAAAGAATAATTACATCTTTTTTATGCTCAACTAACCTCTTTGCTTTTTCAATAACCATCTCAGCAACTTGAACATGCCTGTGAGCTGGTTCATCGAATGTACTTGCGACTACCTCGCCTTTTACCATTCTAGACATTTCTGTGACTTCTTCTGGTCTTTCATCAATGAGCAAAACAATAAGTATGGATTCAGGATTATTTGTGATTAGACTCTGAGCAATTTGTTGAAGCATTATTGTTTTACCTGCTTTAGGTGGAGATATCACAAGTCCTCTTTGACCTTTGCCTATTGGGGCAGCAATATCTACTAATCGCCCTGATATGTCTTCTCTACTCCCGTTTCCGCACTCGAGCCTTAGTCTCTCATTTGCATGAAGTGGTGTAAGGTTTTCAAATAATATTTTATGTTTAGAATTCTCGGTTGAATCAAAATTAACATTATCTACTTTCAACAAAGCAAAATATCTTTCTCCTTCTTTTGGAGGTCTTATCTTGCCAGCAACTGTGTCTCCAGTCCTTAGAGAAAATTTTCGTATTTGACTTGGAGAAACATAAATATCATCTGGTCCAGCTAAATAGGAACTGCCAGCGTTTCTTAAAAAACCAAAACCATCCTGTAAAATTTCTAAAACACCGCCGCCAGATATATCTTCGCCGCTAGAAGAATGGCTTTTTAAAATCGTAAAAATGACATCTTGCTTTCTTAGTCTGCCAACATTTTCTGCGCCCATTTTTTCAGCCATTGAGACAAGTTCTTGAATTGGTTTTTCTTTAAGTTCTGTTAAGTTCATATTGTTTATTTAGTATGTTGAATTCTTTTGTTTGATGGGACAAGGGGTAATAGGTTTTGTTTCTTATAAATTCTCGTCTAATAGTTTATTTAATTCTGTTTTGGAAAGTACTCCAACACTCGTAGCTTTTAGCTCACCATTTTTAAATATTAGAATTGTGGGTATACCTCTAATTTGATAATTTGGTGCTGTCGCAGGATTTTGGTCTATATTTAATTTTGTGAATTTAATTTTTCCATCATATTCAGGCGCAACTTCGTCTATAATTGGGCCTAGTACTTTGCATGGTCCACACCACTCAGCCCAAAAATCTACGAGAACTGGTAAGTCAGACTTTAAGACCTCTGTTTCAAAATTGTCATCTGTAATATTAATTACACTCACTATAAAATTCCTCTTTATTTTTAAATAAAATGATATGCCTTGTGATTTGAATACGAATAATCATATGATAATAGGTTTTACATATATGTCAAGCATTATTAACATCACTAACTATTTGTAAATTTTTTTAATTCAATTGAAAAATTTTTCTTATCAAAACTTACTATCAAACACGATGCTCCACCTTGAGTTCTTACTCTGCCAGCAGCTCCAGGATTAACAACATAGGGCATAGTGGTAGTATCTATAATATGTTTATGGGTATGTCCATACACAATTAAAAAAGCATCATTAAATTTTTCTCTCAACGATGCATGATAATTTGGGGCATATTTGTGTCCATGTGTAACTATGATCTTACCTGCGTCGGTCATAATATATTTAATATCATCGACTGATTCGTAGCTGTCATTATTACCATTAACAACAAAAGTTTTCTTTGATATATCTGATAATGTTGAAATGATATTTTCATCCATAATATCGCCCGCATGGATTACATAATCATTCTTATTAATTAAATTAATAATTTGTGGGTCTAAGAACCCATGGGTATCAGATATAATAATAATTTTATAATTATTATCTTCAATAGAATTATAATTGATCATTCGAAGGTAGTAGTTTTATTTAAAAAATTGTTGCACCAAATACTTTAACTAATTCCTCTTCAATACCAAGAACTAGCCTTCCAAGAAACTCGCCCGGGACTTCTTCGCTTGTTTGTTTATAGAGGACTGTCACATGCTCATTGCGCCTGAGACAGCCAAAAAAGTGGTAATCTGTAGAAAGGCTAGTGAGCATTTTATTGCCTGCCCACTGCTTGCCTATCTCTACTTCGTTTGCACCAAATAGCATTTCTTTGGAAAAATGCTTAGTGAACCCACCATAATCTTTCTTGTTTGATGATTCTATCAACCCATCCCATATAGGATTGGCTATCTCTAGAATTTTCTCATCTGACATTTCAATAAGATTCATCAATGTTCACTTTACAAATGCAAATACACTGTACTTACGCTTTGTTTTCACTCTCTGATTCTTCATCAATCAAGTGATATAGCGGTGCTTTTTCCATTGCGAACTTACCTGTTTTAGGATCACGTCTGGAAACTGTTAAACAATGCCAATTGTCATCATCCAGTTTTAAGAAGTCACCTCTATAATAATAGCCAGGCCATCTAGTTTCTTCTCTAAACATAGTATGTTCAGCTACACATTGTGAAACAAGTGCACGATGTTTTAATTCCCATGCTCTCATTAATTGATGTAAGTCCTCTGCACCAACATTTTCTAGATCTTCTTCAAGAATACCTAATAATTCAAGCCCGCGTTTTAAACCATTACCGTTAGTCATATAGTTAGTACCAATACCACCTACATAATCATCCATAATTTTTTGGAGTCTTTGTAGACCTTGTATAGGCAGGATATAACTTGGTGACACAGTCCCTGCAGTTATTTCATTTCGCCCTACAGTGTAATTCTCTAGAGGTTTATATATTTCCTCTTTAAATTTTTCACATTGAGCTTCTGTGACTTTAATGCCGTTAGCTTTACCATCATTGATGTATTGCACAGCCGCTTTCGCACAAAGTCTTCCTTCTGTAAAAGATCCTGAAGAGAACGCATGTGCCGTACCACCAGCAGCATCGCCAGCAGCAAACAGACCATCAACTGTCATCATTCTGTTATAGCCCCAGAAATACTCTGGTATCCCACCAGATATATCCTCTGGTCCACTAACCCAAGCACCTGAACATGTTGCATGCGAACCCATAACATAAGGTTCTGACGTAGTTAGCTCTGGATTTTGGTATTTTGGATCTATATCTTGAGACGCCCAAACAACCGCTTGTCCAACAGTCATTCCAAGGAAGTTTTCCCAACCGATCACTTCTAAATGAGGATCTTGAAAGGCTTCCATAGTTACCATATGAATAGGACCTCTTCCAGCTGCGGTCTCTTGTATGAAAGCATGATTACGTAAACATGTAGGTGTTGGTATATGATCAATATATTCTCCTACCATCTCTTTTGTTTGGTCATACCATGTTTTTTCATAGTTATCACCATTAGCATTTTGAGTATATGTTTTAAGATGTAGGAAATATGCTCCAACAGGACCATACCCGTCTTTGAATCTTGTTAATACTATGCGATTCTCCATTTGGGTCATTTTAGCACCTACAGCAATTGGAAGCGCATATGCTGAACCGTTACTCCATGGCGCATACCAAGTACGACCCATTCCTTCACCTACTGATCTTGGTTTGAAGATATGAGATGCTCCGCCTGCAGCACAAATTACTGCTTTTGCTCGAAAAACATAGTGATCACCTGTTCTCATATTGAATCCAGTTGCACCACCGACACGGTTATCATTAGTTTCATCCATTAATAAATGAGTGATCATAACCCTGTTGTACACTTTATCTGCAGATTTTTTAGCAGCTTCAGCAACGATTGGTTTGTAACTTTCACCATGAATCATGATCTGCCATTTTCCTTCTCTTTGGTATTGACCAGTTTTTTCATTACGCATTAATGGTAGACCCCATTCTTCAAACATGTGTACACATGAGTCAACATGTCTAGCCATATCATATGCTAAATCTTCACGAACCATACCCATTAAATCATTCCTTGCATATCGCACATGATCCTCTGGTTGATTCTCATCCCACTGCATTCCCATGTAACAATTGATAGCATAAAGGCCTTGTGCAACAGCTCCACTTCTATCAATATTGGCTTTTTCTGCACAGACGATCTTCATATCACGTCCCCAATATCTTGCTTCAAATGTTGCGCCAGTACCAGCCATTCCGCCACCAACAACTAGAATGTCGCAATCTTCATAATGTGTTTTGTATTTAGCCATTAGTAGTACACTCCTTGTTTTAATTTACCAACTTTTTCCATTACAGGTAAGCCTGTAGCAGAGACTGGGACTTTCCCAGTTTTAAGATATTTAGGTTCACCATAAAGCTGATTGTTTGCATGCGCCTCTTTATTAGGTACATCTTTTTCAGCCAAATGAGGTATGTATTTACCCCAAGGTTTTGTAGTTATAGGTGATACGAAGCTCTTCATATGACCATTTCTAAATTTAATTTTCCAGCTAATTACGCCTTTTTCTTCTTCTCTCAGTACTCTGACTTTGTGACCCATTGGTGCAAAATCAGCATACCCACGAACATCTATAGCATTCTGAGGGCAGGCTTTAACGCATGAGTAACATTCCCAACAAAAATTAGGTTCAATGTTTACTGCACGACGTATTAGCTTATCTATGTGCATAATATCTGAAGGACAGATATCTACACAGTGACCGCATCCATCGCATCTGGTCATATATACAAAAGTTGACATAATATTTCTCCGTTAATCTTAAATTTATTAATAATTCTGTGGTTCAGATCTTTTTATTCCAAGACCATATTGCTTTGGTAAATCTGCTGGCTCAGGCAAGTCATCTCTTGACCCATCAGCTTTAGCTAAGTGTTTTTGTATTGCCGCACCAGGCTTATAGAACATGTGGGCAAACTTAGACCAATATACACCACCAAATAGTACAACATTAGAAATTGCAAACATTATAAAAAATAACATTGCGAGGCCTGTTGAATTTGATGATTGGAAATATGACCATAACAAGCCAAATGTAGATGTTAACACTAGTGAAAGAACAAATAAGTCAGCAAAAACTATTCTGCTCCAACCATTACCCTCTGATCTAACATCAACTCTTTGAACAAACCAAAACCAATATCCGCCAACGCAAGTCATAATTGCGCCGATGTGCCAAACCATTGGCCATATTGCTGACGCTGTAGTGCTACTAAAGATCAAGATAGCTGATGCAACCCAGAAAGCGATGGTCCCATACATACCTAGTAAATGTGTGATTCTTCTGGTTACACCACAAAATTCAGCGGATGTAGCTACGTCATGAGCTAGAGTTTTAACTACGATTGATACTTTTTTTCCTGTTGGAACCGAAGTGGTTGCAGATAGTTTTGCTTTTTTAGCATTTTCAAAAAAGAATTTGACATTTTTCTTGTGCATCATGTCCAGTAGCACGCCACCTACTGTAAACACAACCATAAGAATTAAAAAACCTTGCATAGCAAGTAGTGGTATATTAAATACATTATCGACGAATGGGTTAATTGTAATCATTAATTTCTCCAGATTAATTTTGCTTTTAGCTGTGTAGTCTTCTACTTCTCTCGCTTGATTTTATTGGGCCTTCAGTAATTTTAAAGGCTTTAGGTAGAGAAAATATATCGCCTGCTGAAGACGTCTTACATTTTAACGTAATTGAGCTTTCAGTTACTGTTTTATTGATTTTTGGCATAATCTCTCCTTTGTTAAATACCTGCTTGGGAAAGATTATAATATATTATTCGAACATTGGGAATTAATTATTAGCAAATAATTATATTCTTTTTAACCCCATAAATTAAAGGGATTGATAGTATTTCATCAATATTTCAGCAACTTCTTTCCTTGCAAATTCTTCGGGTAGTTCTTCACCATTGGAGAGCATTTCTCGAACTTTAGTTCCAGACAATAATACGAAATCTTCTTTGCTATGGTCTTTGACATCTCTCATCATAACGACCTCATTGAGTTTTTTAGAGTAAGCAGTATGATCTGCAGAGAATATTTTAAGTTTTAAAGAGTTTTTAACAACATCTGATTCAAATATCTCTTGAGCTTCAAACGGCCCATAATAATCTCCTACTCCGGCATGATCCCTACCAACTATTAAGTGTGTACAACCCGCATTCTGACGAAAAACAGCATGCAATAGAGCTTCTCTTGGACCAGCATATAACATATCAAATCCAAAGCCAGAGATGATAACGGTATTTTCAGGGAAATATAGCTCAACCATCTTAGCTATTGCGGCATTACGTACATCGCCAGGTATATCTCCTGCTTTCAATTTACCAAGTGTCATGTGTATTAAAACACCATCAGCATTTATTCTATCTAAAGCCATTTTACATAACTCTTCATGAGCTCGATGCATTGGATTTCTGGTTTGAAAAGCCACTGTTGTGCTCCATCCTGCTTTTGATAACATTTCTCTGATTTCAGGGGCTGTAGCAAACGTTCCAGGAAATTCTTTAGGAAAGTAACTAAAATTTAGAACTTTAATTTTTCCTGATATTAAATTGTTTCCTAGGCTTAAAAAATTGGCAACGCCAGGGTGTTCTTTATCTGTTGTCCCAAATATTTTATCAGCCATAGACTCAACTTCTTCACTTGAAAGTTTTTCAATAGCTGACACTTTTTGAATAGCTAAAACTGGATTTCCTTCAACATTAGGATCTAGAAGAGCAATTTCATCACCCACATTAATTCCATCAATATTTTTAGATAAATTAATTATAGGAACTGGCCAAAATAAACCATCTGAAGTGATCATATTCTCAGACACACTTGTAGCATTTTTTTTATCCATATATCCACCCAAAGGAGTGAAATACCCTGCTCCTAACATGACTGCGTTAGCTGCTGCTGCAGAGTTTAGCAGTAAATGAGGCATGTTTTCTGATGCTTTAATAAGAGAATTTCTCTCTGAAGAATCTTCTATATATAGTGGTTTTAAGGTATCGGAGCCATGAGGTGCTATCAAATTTTTCATAAAATATCCATAAGTTTAAAGTTATATTCCCATTGATGAACGAGAAGACTAATACTATAATCAACGTTGCATCAAAGGTCAAAGAACTTTTTGTAACATAAAATGGTCTTAAATGTAGATTAATTTGGAAGTTTAAAAATTAAGGAAGAGGCATATGGAAGAAATACTAGAAATAAGAGATGGTTGTTCAACACCGAGCCAATTATTAAAAAGTAAGGCATTCGCTAAGTTCTTGAATATCTATAAAAAACAATTTATCAAAGAATTAAAAGATAGAGAAAACACTGATCTAAAAGACGATGTAATGCATAAAATTGAATACATTGAAAACATATCACCTGCCACATTCATATCAATCATCAATGGGGAAACTCCATTTTCAGGGGACGAGTTAAGAGATAACAGAGATTCTGTCAAATTTATTGATGGCGCATTTCATCACTACAGGACAAAATCATACACTAGGCTAGTTAGGCTCCATAATGAAGTTATTGATGGAAAGTTAGATCCAGAAACTATCAAAGATAAAGTCTCACTGAAAGCTGATCAATTATCTGAACTTATTCTAGAAACTCGAAGGATATTGATGATAAGAGTAGGTTTAGGACAGGGTGTAAGGAGATCTCAAGGTTTAGAGTGCCACCCAAATGTATCTGTTGGAGAGATATCTGGTCACTACGTAAACTTACCTTCAGAATATTCTAATTTAGGTCAAGTACCTATGACAACAACAGCTGATATGAGAACAGGTGTTTACTACACAACACATGCGAATAAAAGGGCTTTCCCTTTCTTTGCGTTAGACCATAATCCTGTTAAAAATGACAAATTTAAACCTGAAGATTATGTTGCGATACCTTTTGAAATAGGTGCATGGAATATTCTATGTTATATCCATAAATCAAGAGGTTACATAGAGTTAGAGCCAGGACTCTTAAATCTGTTTCCATTTTCTAAAGTTGAAAATATTACGAATAAAAAACCTGATGGTATATTTGTATTAGGATGTCCAAACTCAGATATGGATGACTTAGGTTATTATCATGATAAAGATAATAATATTCTTGTTGGTCTAATCCCTGGCTTAGATGAATGTCAATATTTTGGTTATGGGAAAAAACCTATGT
>JAYNVZ010000026.1:0-15497 GCA_038101125.1 Gammaproteobacteria bacterium
ATAGCGATTGCATCTACACTAAGTGTATCTCTAATTGATCAACTAGGCCCCAGAGAATCATTAATGTTTCTTCCTCTAGCATTGGCATCCCTAGGGCTGCTATGTTCAATATCAGGTATTCTTATAGTTAAATATCTTGCAAGAACAACATCAACTGAAAAAATAAGTGGTGCACTTCGAGGTGGAACTTTCTCTGCAGCAGTTATATTTATATTTTTTTCATATTTAGTTATAGACTTACTCTCTCTTAATTCTAATATCTGGTATGCAGTTTTAGCTGGAACATTTGGTGGTGTAATAATTGGGTTAGTAACAGAATATTATACTGGCGGTGCTCCCGTTAGAAAAATTGCTGGTCAAGGTGAAACAGGCCCAGCTACTGTTATCACAACAGGTTTAGCGATTGGGTTAGAATCGGTTGTTGTTCCAATTTTATCGATTGCAGTGATTATATTTATAGCCAATGCTTACGCAGATTTATATGGAGTGGGAATCGCTGCTGTTGGTATGTTGGCTACGGTCGGTATTACAATGGCTATTGATGCATATGGTCCTGTAGCTGACAACGCAGGTGGTATTGCTGAAATGGCAGGGCTAGGAGAAGATACAAGAAAAATTACTGATAGCTTAGATGAAGTTGGGAATACTACAGCAGCCATTGGAAAAGGATTTGCAATTGGAGCTGCAGCTTTAGCTGCTCTAGCTATAATTACTGCTTTTGTTCAAGAAGTAAATCATGGCAGGGAAGTCCCCATTGAATTATTACTTACAGACACCAATGTGTTGATAGGTTTGTTTATAGGCGGCATGATTCCATTTCTTGTAGCATCATTAACAATTACTGCTGTAGGTGATGCTGCTTATGAAATGATAAATGAGATAAGAAGACAATTTAAGGAAATACCTGGTTTACTAGAAGGTACTGGAAAACCAGATAATGCAAGATGTATTGAAATAGCAACGACAGCAGCATTAAAGAAAATGATACTGCCAGGATCAATCGCTGTGTTTTCTCCAGTAGTCATAGGCTTAGGGTTTGGTCCTGAAATGTTAGGTGGTTTACTAGGTGGCGGGCTACTAGGTTGCGTTTTGTTAGCTTTAACAATGTCTAATGCTGGTGGAGCATGGGATAATGCAAAAAAATTCGTTGAACAAGGAAATCTTGGTGGGAAAGGTTCCGATGTACATAAAGCCGCAGTGGTTGGCGATACAGTGGGTGATCCATTGAAAGATACTTCTGGACCGTCAATGAATATTTTAATTAATGTGATGGCAATAGTAAGTCTTGTAATTGCGCCATTACTGTAACTATTAGGAGAAGAATTATGAATATATTATTTTTAGGAGCACCAGGTTGTGGCAAGGGTACGCAATCAAAATTTATCATAAAAGAGTTTGGTATTCCCCAAATTTCAACAGGTGATCTTTTGAGAGAAGAAATAAAAGGTGGTTCAAGCCTTGGAGAAGAAATTCAAGAAATCATGTCAACTGGAAAATTTGTCAGTGATGATTTAGTTCTATCCCTAGTTTCAAAAAAACTTGACCAAGATGAATGCAAAAAAGGTTTTATACTTGATGGTTATCCAAGAAATATTTCTCAAGCAAAAAGTTTGGATGAACTATTTATAGCTAAAAATATTGCACTAGAATATGTCTTTTTAATAGACGTTCCATTTGAAACTTTGATCAAAAGATGCACTGGAAGATTATTATGTACTACTAGTGGATATATTGGAAATACAGACAAAGGAGAAAAAGTAGGAGATAAATGTGAAGGTGGCGGCGTACTATATCAAAGAGAAGATGATAAAGAAGAAACCGTTAAAAATAGGTTAAATGTCTACCAAGAGCAAACTGCTCCTATAATTGATTTTTACCAAAGCAAAGGCATACTTCACAAAATGCTTGGTGGGAATGATCCAGCAGAATTATCCAAAAAAATTGCTTCTGTTTTAAAGGCAAGTTAATAACTTTGGGTCTATAACTACTGCTACTCTACTTTTGATTCCATGATATAATCATTTTTATCATGTTTAGACAGCATATTAAAAGACTTATACATAGCACATTTATCTTAATATTCTTCAATAGTATGAATATACATGCTGCTGTAATCCCTAATATCTCTCTGCCGGATGAAGAAATTCTTGAACTACTTGAATCTGGCCCAGATTGGCTACCTAAACCATATAAAGCTCCCATAGAACAGGGAGTTCTACTTAATAAAGAGAATCTAGCCAAAGTCATACCTGGTCTTAGTAAAGAGCAGGTAAAATTCTTGCTTGGTACTCCGACAATAATTGATTTATTTCATGTCGATCGATGGGACTATGTTTATTATGAAAGAACTGAGAATGGATTTACCGACCCTAAGAGAATCACAGTAGTATTTAAAAATGAAAAAGTTGGCGAAGTATATAATCAAGATAAACTTATAAAAAAAATGGGTGCTGAAATTGAAAGTGACTATACTAATGCCCCAGTAGATGAAAATATTCAGATAACTGATGAAGAGAATCTATTTCAAGAAATTATCATAGCTAAGAGAGCTGATTATTTAATAGCTACAAAAAAAAATAAACTACCTGTTTGTATAGATGATGAGTTTGAAGACTATCTTTCTCAAAAAACTTTATATGATGCCGATGAAGATACACTAGAGGTTCGCTCAGATAAACAAAATCAAGATGAGGATGGGATATTTTATGCTTCAGGGAATGTTGAAATTGAAAGAGCTAACGATTTGATAAAATCTGACAAAGCCAACTTCAATGCTGATACAGGTGTCCTAGCTGCTGATGGCAATGTTAAATATCTAACTGAAGACTTGTCACTATATGCGAATGAAGGTGGGTATAATAGTCAAAATGATACAGTTTCATTCTCTAATACTAAATATAAATTCCCTTCTCAAAAAAGACCTGGAAGAGGTGAATCTGACAATATATTTATTGATGATAAGGGTCTTGTGTATCTGACACCCAGTAGCTATACAACATGTGGATTGGATGATCCAGACTGGGAGTTAGTGTCATCAAAAACTATACTTTATAGGGATACAGATAGAGGTCATGCATATAACATACTTCTGAAATATAAAAATATACCCCTATTATATTCACCATTCTTTAGTTTTCCATTAAGCAGTGATAGACATAGTGGTTTCCTACTCCCATCAATTGGTAGTTCTGGAGAGAGTGGGACCGTTGTCTCGACTCCCTATTATTTTAACATTTCTGAAAATATGGACTTCACATTTACCCCAACAAACTATTCGGGAAGAGGTGTAATGATAAATGGTCAATTTCGCCACAAATCAAGTGACAGTGATACTGAGATTGAATTTACTCATATGGACAAGGATGACATCAAAGGTGAAAGCCGTCATGCATATTCAATGAGAGATAATAGGGTATACAAAAATACTCTTGTCCCTTCTCAGGATGGACAGTGGAACGGCTCCCTTGTTACCTCAAAGATAGATATAGGAGGTATTTCAGATTTAACTTTTCTTGATGACTTTGGTAATAGCATATCAAGAATTGGTAGGACTCATATTACAAGAGAGTTTAAACTAGATAGAACAGATTATAGTAAGCTTGGCTACCTAAAGTCATCTATTAGGGCAGCGGATTATCAGTTGGTGAAAACAGATCTACAAGAACAATATAGCGTTCTACCTCAAGCTAGAGTTGAATATTCTAGTTATGAAAAAAACAATAGTTTCAATTATAAATTTAATGGTGAACTATCAATTTTTGATCACACCTATGCTACTAAAGCTACTGGATCAAGGCTTACATTATATCCTTCTGTTGAATACCATGTTAAAAACATAGGCTGGGAAATAATCCCCAAATTTGGAGTAAAGCATAGATCTTATAGTCTCTCTGGCAATAGTAAAAACAGTATTTCTGATACCACGCCTATCATAAGTCTCAGGGGTAAAATGTTATTTGATAAAATGCAGACTAAAGATATTTTACAAACCTTGGAACCAGAAATGTATTTCCTATATGTACCTTCATCAAATCAAGATGATATACCTATTTTTGATGCTGGAGAAAATGATTTAAAGTATAACTTATTTTCTGAGAATAAATTTTATGGTGAAGATAGGTTGAATGATGCGAAGCAACTTACCTTAGCATTAACATCGAGTATTGTTGATACATCAAGTGGCAATGAACTTTTAAGAGGAACCATAGGACAGATTTTCTATCTAGATGATAGATCTGTGAATTTAAATGATAGTGTTACAAGTCACACTAATGTCTCTAATATGCTTGGGCTAGTTAGTGCTAGGCTATCAGATTACTGGAGACTTTCTGGATATTCAGAATATAATCCACATAGAGGTTATGGAGAGAAAAACCAAATCAGATTATCTTATAAAAGACCATATGGAAAACAAAACCAAATCTTCAACTCAAGCTACAGATTCTCTAGAGGAACCCAAGAAGAGGTTGATTTTTCAACTGTTATTCCAGTTAATAGCAGATTGTCATTGATAGGCAAGATTAACTATTCTTTTAATAATAGACGAAGTAATACAGAGGATATGCTTGAGAAAATGTTTGGTGTTGAATATGAAAGTTGCTGTTATGGTCTGAAATTTGTTATAAGAGATTACTGGAACGGCAGTAAAACTGACAATGCTTTTTATTTTGAATTTTTACCAAAAGGAATAGCAACTTCAAACAATCAAACAGCTAGGTTGTTAAGAGAAGGTATTTTGGGATATCAAGATGTATTTGATTACTAATATCACTAAAAATATATTATTTTTTACACTTCTGATCATGATATCTATTGCTAATGCTTCAGATTATGATGACAGAATCATTGCAATTGTTAATGACAAAGTAATCCTTAAGTCTGAAGTTCAAGATGCAATAGATAACTTATCACCGGAGATGATTACCAAAGAGTATAGCATGTTGTCTGATCAAGAAATTATTAATAAAGCCTTGCAAAATCTAGTTGAAACTAATTTGCTCATCCAAGCTGCTGATAGATTTGGGATTAGGATTTCAGATATAGCACTTGAGAATGAGCTTCAACGTATAGCTTCAACACAAAATCTATCAATTAATGACTTTAGAAAGACTATTATAGATCAGGGAGGAAACTATTCTAAATTTATAAATGACTTGAGAAACAAAATGACAATAGAAACATTATTTGTTTCACAGTTTTACTCAAGAATGAATGTTACTGAAGAAGAAGTCGAGAATTTCATTAAAAGAGAAGATATTAATCAATATGGAAATATTGAATATGATTTGATTGAATTTGTAATAGAAGATGAACAAAAAGAACTTACTCCAGAGATCATTAATGATGTTTATCTGAGTATTTTAGATCAAGGGTTTAATAACACAAAAGTAAAATATAACAATCTTAATATTAAGATAAAAAATATAGGACTAATAGAACAAGATAAACTACCAAGTGTATTTCTGAAAGCGCTTAGGGGTAAGTTAAATGATAAGTTCACAGAATTAATTACTAGCTCTAAAGGATACCATGTTCTTAATGTTGTAAATTCAATTAATAAGACTTCCTCTATAGTTAATGAATATAAGGTAAGACATATACTCTTAGAGCCGAATGTAATGACTGACAGCAAAGAAATAAATAAAAAACTATTGGATATGAAAAATCAAATTAAGAATCTAGATGATTTTATCCTATTTGCTAAAAAGTTCTCTGAGGATAAAGGCTCGGGATATAAAGGTGGTGATCTTGGATATCAAAGACCAAAAGCGTTAGTGAAAGAGTTTGCCGATGTTATGAAAAACACACCATTGAAAAAAATTAGTGATCCATTTCAAACTAGATTTGGATGGCATATATTATATGTAGAAAATGTTAGATCTATTGATGATACAAAATCATTGATTAGAAAAAATATCGCGAATATTATCAGATCAAATAAAGCCAAAGCAGAACGAGATGATTGGGTTGCTAAATTAAAAGAGCAAGCATATATTGAAATTAAAGAGTTTTAAATTTGAATAAGACATTAATTACATTAGGTGAACCAGCAGGCATAGGTCCTGACCTATGTGTCATGCTTGCAAAAAATTATCTTACTCGTAATACTGTAGTGATTGCCGACCCATTTCTAATTGAGAGCAGTTCTAAGGTACTTAAAAAAAAAGTTGATCTAAATATCCTTGATGATATTGATTCTAAGACACTTGCAGGGCCCTCTACTATTAATGTCTTACCCATAAACCTCAGAGCAAAGAATATGCCTGGAAAACTTAATCCAAAGAATGCGGGCTATGTGATAGAAACTATAAAAAAAGCTGCTGATTTATGTCTTATGGGGAAAGCTAACTCAATGGTGACTGGGCCAATAAGTAAGTCTGTTTTAAATGATGGTGGATATAAGATTTCTGGACATACTGAGTTTTTAGCTAATATATGTAAACATAAATCGGTAATGATGCTTATGAACTCTTATATGAAGGTAGCTCTTCATACAACCCATGTACCATTACAGAATGTGCATAAATATATAACGATTGAATCTATAAAAAAAACTATCGGTATTGTACATGCTGATTTGAAAAATAAATTTGGTATAAAAAAACCAAAAATATTAGTTACTGGATTAAATCCACATGCCGGCGAAGATGGCATGCTTGGAGAACAAGATGCCAAAATTATAAGGCCAGCGATAACGGAGATGAGAAAAAAGAAAATTGTAGTTGAAGGACCTGTACCTGCAGATACAGCCTTTCTAAAAAAATATATAGAGAGTTTTGATATCATTTTGACTATGTATCATGACCAAGGATTACCGGTTATTAAATTTAATAATTTTAAGAAAACTGTTAATGTTACCCTCGGATTACCTATCACAAGAGTCTCAGTGGATCATGGAACTGCTTTAGATTTAGTTGGATCTGGAAATATAGATATTTCAAGTTTTGTAGAAGCTATTAGAATTGCTAAATTCATAAGTAATGCGCAATCATAAAAAGAAATTAGGTCAGCACTTTTTAAACGATAAAAATATAATTAATAAAATTATCATGTCCATTAAACCCAAAAAGACTGATTCTTTTCTAGAAATTGGTCCGGGAGAGGGCGCTTTAACAACTCCTCTATTAGATTTGATTAAGGATATAGTTCTAATAGAAAAAGACAAAGATTTAATACCTTTGCTGCAAGACCGATATATTGAATCTAAAAATGTAAAAATTGTGAATAGTGATATATTAAAATGTAATCTATCAAATTACCTACTTGGTAAAACGCGTATCATAGGTAATCTACCATATAACATATCAACTGAAATTATATTTAAATTATTACCTGCTACATCAGATATAACTGATATGCATTTAATGCTTCAAAAAGAAGTAGTTGATAGGATGGTAGCAAACCCAGGCTCTAGAGTTTATGGTAGGTTGAGTGTTATGACACAAGTATATTTTAAAGTAACCAAACTATTTGATATTTCTCCTAATGTTTTTGTACCTAAGCCCAAGGTTCGTTCATCATATATAAATATGATACCTCGGGTATCACCATTTAATGACAATAGTGAAGATAAATTTAAGAAGCTTGTTACCATGATGTTTACTGCTAGAAGAAAAATGATAAAAACATCGCTAAGAGATTATTTTGATGAGAGTGCTCTTAGGGACCTATCTATAAACCCTAATCATCGCCCAGAGGTTCTAAGCGTTGAAGACTTTTTAAGGATATCAAAATATGTTTAAAAAAATACTTATATATATACTTATTTTTTATTCTATCTCAAACTATTATGATTTCTTTAGTTGGTACTTTAGCAAAAGTCAGATGGTAGTTGAAGATGCTTTAATGTTATCACTATTGTCATCAATACCCATGTTTCTTGCTTTAATATTGATACATATTTTTTACTATCCAACGGGCACGCTTGATCGAGCTAAAGTTATATCTTTTCCTCCAATTATTTTTCTATTTTTTACAAACCTTGCTTTTTTAGTATCAATGACAAATATGTATTATTTACAAATGTATAATATCCCTAGAGAACTAGATATCTTTCGCTCTAGTACACTAGGCATATTATCCATTATGATTGCATTAGTGATTTTATATTTTTCATTAAGGGAGTTTAATAAAGTTAATGAAGATCCGGTTCCAACATCACCATCTAATTTAATCATAACAAACAGTATTTATGCCTATTCAAGAAATCCCATGTATCTTGGATTATTAATATTACAAATCGGGCTTGGAATGCTATTGAGTGTGATACACATAACTTTTTTTTCTTTATTTACTTATGTAGTTTTAAAATACTATGTAATTATTCCAGAAGAAAAGTATTTAGAAGAAAAATTTGGAGAAAAATATCTCAACTATAAAATATCTGTCAGAAGATGGTTTTAGTGCATATGGTGATCATAGCTACCATGATTATGTCTTGGATCTATAACGGTCAAGTTAAACATATATCTAGTTTCCTGTTTATCTCTCACCATTACTTTGATTTCTTGCCCTACTTCAATATCTCTTCTTGGACCCATCAGCATTAGGTGCAAACCACCACTCTCTAGAGCTATTTCCTGACGAGCTGGTATCAACAAAGTTTTTTGATGAATCATTTTAGCAGTACCAGAATTACTATATTCCATTGAGTGAATCTGAACCTCATCATATACGGGGGATCTTACACCTGTTATCACTAAATCATTATCGGTATTATTTTTGATAATTCCATAACCAACAGTAACAGACGAACTTGGCGGGCCTTTATGTATAACGCCTTCCAATAGAACTAATTTTGGACCTCCATCTTTCTCAGGACTAACGCCGGACATAAACGCATGCACATTAATGGTCAAGAAGAGCCCACATAATAAAGATAAAGATTTTTTCATGTTGGTCATTATAACCAGTTTACTAATGTAAGTCATTAATATTTTTATTAATAATAATTTATGATAGATTATATCTATTATGGATAAATTTTTATTAGATATACTTGTTTGCCCAAAATCTGGACATGATTTGGTCTTTCTTGAGAAAACAAATGAACTTGTATGCAAAGAATCTAATCTTGCTTATCCGATCAAAAATGATATTCCTATTCTATTGATTGATGAAGCAAGGGAACTAGAACCTAACGAAATTGATGGTATTTAAATGAAAATTGATGTTGGAAGTAAAATTAAAGACACAGCTATAGTCTCTACAGATAAAAAAACAAAGCTATCAGAATACCTTGATAAAAATTTAATATTATATTTCTATCCAAGAGATTTAACACCTGGTTGCACAACTGAGAGTAATGAATTTAACGATAATCTCAAAAAAATAAAAAAGTTAGGCTGGAATGTGGTTGGAGTATCTAGGGATACTCTTAAATCTCATCAAAAATTTATTGATAAATATTCTTTTAAGTTCCCACTCATATCAGATGAAAATGAAAAGGTGTGTAGAATGTTTGATGTAATTAAAGAGAAAAGTTTATATGGTAGAAAATATATGGGTATTGATAGAAGCACTTTTCTGATAAGTAAAAAATTAAAAATACTTCATATATGGAGAAATGTTAAAGTTAAAGGCCATGTTGATGAAATTATTAAAACTATTAAAGAGGTTGGATAATGGGATTAGTACAAATACTCCTCTTTATAATGGTAATTTTAACTCTTTTAAATGGACTACTATTTTTTAGAAAATTAATAAAGCTCCAAGAAGAGACTAATACTCTTCTCAAGAAACTATGTGATAAAGAGAAGTCTGAAAATATCACGACGCCAAATAATGCAATGTCAACGGAAGAAATAGAAAAACTTAAAGCTTCATATATGGCTACTATGAGCGTCGATAAATATGTCAAATAACATTTTCCAAGATATCATAGACAAAAAAATTCCTGCAGATATTGTCTATGAAGATGAATTGGCTATCGCTTTTAAAGATATAAGTCCTCAAGCACCTGTGCATATTCTTGTAATTCCTAAAAAACAAATTAGCAAATTAAGTGACAGTACAAATCAAGATCAAGAATTATTAGGTCATCTATTACTAGTAGTTAAAAAAATAACTACAGATGAAAATATACTAGATTATAGAGTTGCTATAAATAATGGAGCAGAGGCTGGACAAACTGTTTTTCATTTACATCTACATATACTTGCTGGTAGAACTTTTGGTTGGCCTCCAGGTTAAGATTTTATCTTAAAAAATTTCATCACTTTTTCCAATAAATCAGCGAAAGGGTTAACACGGAGCTTTTCCGATTCTACAGCAATTTCATCTATACACTTTACAGATCGAGCAGGATATGGACCATGAGCTGTCTCTTGATACAAAGCAACAATATCGAAACCCTCTTCAAGAGTATGACCTATTTCAAAATTTTCCTCTCTAGACTGAACTTGTCCTTTCATTAGAGTAGGCATTTTAGCTAAGTATATAGGTTCAACATTTTTTGATTTAGCGCCCTCAACCAGTTTATTATCGACTATGTCTTGGGAAGAAGACTCTATCATTACATAAGCACAATGATCATAATATGGCTCTAAGTCATCTAGGCTATCTGAATTTTTCAATCTTAAGCTAATCTTTATTTCTGAATTGAGGTTATCTTTTATTTTTGAAAATTTTTCTATACCAATAGATTTTGGAAATGTTGCTATATCTGGGCCAACTGTATTAGCAAAATTTATATATTTTTCAATATCAATATTTTCAGAATCTGTATCAAGATATATTTGAGTGGATAAATTACGTTTTTTAGATTGAGATCTAAAAATATCAATTCGATTTCTAGCTACATCTTCGCCATCACTATGAAGCACTCTGGCTATATCGACTCCATCCGTCCATTGTCTCGCGATACCCGCCATAAGCATGGTTATCAGTTCCTTCTCGTTATCGGTCGATGGTCCTAAAGTTGCAATTATAAGACTCAATCTATGTCGCTCATTTGAATTTGTCATGGCTTTTCCTAAAATTAATTATTTTTTCAGTATATTGTATAATGACTCTCTAATCCAATAGATGGTAGTATAAAAGTATGATTGAACTACTAACAAATCTTAAACTCATTTTTTTTGTAGTGTTTTTTTTCTTAATGATATTTATTGAGAGCATCTATCCTAAAAGAACTTGGGGTAGTAGTAGAATTATGCGTTTAGGTTTTCATGGTCTAGTAGCATTAATAAATACAGTAATAATGAGACTACCAACTCTATTTCTTATTGTCCCTGCTCTTCTTATAATAAATGAAAATAACTATGGTTTACTCAATGTTCTCGAATATAATTTCATAACAAAAGGTGTTATCAGTTTATTGTTATTAGACCTTGCGTTTTATTGGTGGCATCGTATAAATCATACGGTAGAGTTTTTCTGGAGATTCCATTCGGTTCATCATCTTGATACTCATTTGGATGTGACAACTTCATTGAGGTTTCATATTGGAGAACTTATATTTTCATCAATATTTAAAGTAGTTCTTATACTTAGCATTGGTGTGCCTATATCAATATTTATCTTTTATGAAATAATATTATCGGTTTCTAATCAATTTCATCATGCTAATATTAATATCCCTGATAGAATAAATTCTATACTTGAAAAATTTATAGTTACTCCTAAATATCATACAAACCATCATACTGTTAAAAAAGACAGTAGAGAGGCTAATTATAGTTCAATTTTGACACTTTGGGACAGGATATTCTTCACTTACAGAAATGCTACTGACGATGATAGGAAATATCTTGGACTTGATGATAGATCAAAAGAATTTGGGATTATTAACTACTTTAAACACCCTTTATCATAAATTCTTGATTGACAATGAGATTCGTATTTGCTGTAATGTATTTACGCCGTTTTGAAATTCAGCTTGCCGGCGTTAAATAGCTAAAGCGATCGGTAAACCACCAATGCTTAGCGCACGGTGGTTTTTTTTTGGTTTGTTGATCTTCAGCTTGTGACCAATACCGATCTGGTAAAACACTAAAGAGGAGAAGAAAATGGTAAAAAATATACGCCACACTGAAAATCAGAAACTATTTTTCGATGAAGACATATGCTCATCACCAAATAGCTCAAAACTCAAGGACATACATTCTACTAACCTGACCTTTAGGAAAGGGACGGAAATATATGCGAAAGTTCCATCTGTTGAAATTAATGATGCCGTAAGAACTGTGCTATGTGATAGTAAAGTTAAAATTGGAAAATATGATATCTCCAAGCATCAAAATATTTATCAAATCAGAATATATTTCCCGATAGATGATGGCTTGTTGCGATTAATACTGACTAAATGTGCTAGCATCATTGGACTGAAGTATAAATGTGATAACTGTATTCTTGAGGTAGAAGGTAATGAAAAAACAATATGCTTCCATTACTAAAAAATTAGCATTTACTATTGATCAATTATCTAATGTAATTTTTGAAATAAAAAATGGCCCCTCTACAAGAGAGGGGCCATCATCATTTCCTTATGATATTAACTTTCCGTATTAGTTTTCAATTGGGAATGAAAGCTCATCACCTTTAAAGCTTGTACCTTCGTAACCAACTTCTTTGTTGATTCTTGTAGCAATTGCTTTTTCTTCTGATGTAGCAAACTTTTCATCCCATGTTGCTAATCTTTTGCGCATATACCAGTGCCAGATTGGTGGTACTAATGCTAGCGCAAAAATTGTAAAGTAGCCCCAACCTGTGTTAGGTGCACCTACATTTTCAAGTTCCCAGAAGTGTGTTTCACCACGATCATGGTGGTCAGCTTGACGACCAATTTCAATGAAGAACCAACTTGTGAACAATGTGTTGTTATCCCAGTTATGGCGATAATCAATAGGTTGATCTTTTACACGGATTAAGCCGTAGTGCTCTAGATAGTTCAAAGCTTCTAATTCAAAGTTTGAAACAACCCATACTACTGCTAGTGCAGATACTCCAATCCAGCCACCAGCTGCAAAGAATAATGCAACTGAAGGTACTGACATTAAGTAGCCACGAATCCAACGGTTTTGCCATGATAAGAAAGATACTCCTAAACGGTTTAATCTTTCTTTTTCCATGTTAAACACGAATTTAGATTGACCTAAGTAAGATAGCAAGTAGTGACCATAGATTGTGCGACCGCGTGGTGCAGTTGCTGGATCATCTTCACTTGCAAGTTCTAAATGATGATTGTACACGTGTGCATAACAGAAATGTGCTGAACCAGATAATGCCATTGTCATTCTTGAAATGATGAATGCAAAACCTTTGGTATGTGACAGCTCATGTCCGTATATAATACCTATGCCTGCAAATATTCCTGTTGAAAGTGTTGCACCAATTAGATCAAGACCTGTAATTCCTGAGGTTATTGGAATTAAGCCCATCCATACTGATGTTACTTCTACAGGCATGCCAGACATAAAGCCATATACACGCCATGCTAATGCGAGTTGTAATAGTACAAATACTGGTAACATGAAATACATTACTAGATTTTGAAACATTGGACTCGCTAGAGTTTCACCTGAATCACCATGCATTTGACTTGATGCTTGTTTCTTAATCAATGTATCGATTACGATACCTACGAATAATAACGCAACACCTAGCCATGCGAATATTCCACCTGCTAGCACACCTGCAAATGTTACAAGTATAAGTACTGGAGCAAGCAAATATTTAATGTTTGCTAAAATTTTTGACATAATAGACCTCCTACGTCGTATTTTGTCCATTTATTTATGAACATAATATTAATAATATTATAATTGTCTAATATATTAATATTTTGTTCACGTCTTGTACATAACAGTATAATAACAAATAAGCGGTGTCAAGCCTATTTATTAAAAAAAACTGCAAATATCATGATTTATGATGATTTATTTTAGGTATTGATGATTTTTGTCTAAGGTGGTTACTTAGAAGTGTATTTCTTTCTGAATTTAGCGATTCTGCCTTCTTTCGTCTCAATTCTACCCTTGCCTGTGTAGAACGGGTGAGATTCAGAAGAAGTTTCTATTTTATAGACAGGATATTCATTACCATCTTCATACTTCATGGTCTCTTTGGGAGACAGAGTTGAAGATATCAAAAAGCTCTTATTACATGTAACATCATGGAATATAATTGGCTGATATTTTGGATGAGTATCTTTTTTCATAGTTTGAACAATATACCATAGATTTAATAGTCTCAAAACATTTTATGAGGTTAAATATACATTTTCCGTGCCTCATACATTACAATACAACTATAATCGACTAAAGCTAAATTTATGAGTACTAAAATAATTCAAATTACAGACCTTCACCTCAATAAATCAAAAGATGTTGTTAGCAATGGTGTTAATACTTATGAATCAGCTAACATGGTTATAGAAAGTATAAGGATTAATGAAAAAGACATAGACTGTTTGATCTTAAGTGGTGACCTTTCAAATGACTGTTCTATCGAATCTTATAATCATCTAATACAGCTGTTAAAAGGTTTTGAGACACCAATTTATCTAATGTCTGGTAATCATGACTCTCCATCTCTTTTAAAGACCTTAACTATTAACAAAAATATTTTTTTAAAAAATTTTCTGTGTTTTAATAGCTGGGGGGTTTTTATGTTTAACACAAAAAAAGAAAACTCACCTAACGGATTCCTTAAAAAAGAAGAGTTAGTATATTTTGACCAAGTTCTCTCAAATACATTATATAAAAATATTATTATATTTTTACATCACCACCCTGTCCCAATTGGTTCTGCTTCCATGGATTCCATGATAATAGAAAATGCTGAATTGCTAACTGATCGAATAATGAAATACGATAAAATCAAGGCAGTATCATGGGGCCATATTCACAATGAATTTAATCTTAATATGGGATCAGCAAAACTTTTTTCAACACCATCTACATGCTATCAGGCAAAACCAAAGTCAAAGAATTTTATAATTGACCCTGAAGCTTCACCTGGATATAGGAAAATTTTTCTGAACGATGATGATAGTTTTGATACCGAAGTTATCAGGGTGTCTTAGCAAAACTTTCTCTTCATAAAATGATCTATATTTCTATATTCTCTAATAATTTATACTTCTGATAAGTTTTGGCATGAATTATGCATTGAGTTATTTATAAAAGAAATAATCTCCTCTTTTATGTTAAAGCTAGGTTAGATTGCGTTACCCTCATATGCAACTCCCCTCTAATCCTAGCTTTAACTTGATACTGATTTAGTTGTTGTACCCTTTTTCACCATGCTCTACTAAGTCTATTCCAGTTTCCTCTTCTTCTTCTGAAATTCTTAAGCCTAATAGATTATCAACCAATTTTAAGATTATGTAAGTAAAGAATCCACACCATATAATAGTAAATATAACACCAATAATTTGTATAAATACTTGCGTGCTTATTGAATTTTCGAGGCCCATTCCTCCAAAGCTTGCAGATGCAAAAACTCCAGTTAATATTGTACCAAGAATTCCGCCTACTCCATGAACTGGAAATACA
>JAYNVZ010000027.1:0-9121 GCA_038101125.1 Gammaproteobacteria bacterium
TCCCATAATATTAGTTGTTGTTTTGTCTGGGTGTGGTGGTAATACTAAAACAACATTAGAAAAATGTGCTGATTTTTATTATGCTTATACTGGAGAAGGAAAAACTTTCCATACAAGCTTGGAAAGAAGTTTTTATGAAGATATTGTGTCAGGATTTAAAAATATTTGTAAGTCTTCAATTTCGGGTTCAAACTTAATTAATAAAGTACATCGATGCAAGTCTAAACAATCATGTTCTCCAGATGAATTTAATGATATAGATTCAATGATATCTAAGAGTTTCAATAATAGGACCTATGAAAATATTAACCTTAAGCTTGAGACATTTGGCCATCGTTACTCTTCAGTTGACATACTAGAAGAAAACTTAATGATTATCAAAAAGGAATCAAATTGTTCATTTTCATCAGTTTATATGGAGCCACAGTTTACTTCTGCTGCAATGTCTAATAGTAGATTATTATACAATATAGAAATGAAAGGAGCATCAAGATTGGAATACTATCTAAAGCTAACTCCAAAACAAAAATTATGGCGACCAGACTATGAAGAAGGAATGTCTATATGTGAGTCTAAACAAGAAAGAGCCCCAAAAACATTTGATGCTAAATGGAAATAAACTATGAATAAAATACTTCCCATAATATTAGCTGTTGTTTTTTTACAAACTCCAATAATGGCAAATACATTACCCGATGTTGTAGAAGAATTATATCTTTCTAATGGCAGAAAGGTTTTACAAGCTAAATGCATTGTTTTAGAAGATTGTTATACAAGTATGGGGAGTACCTGTAAAACACAAGGATATATAATGCTTGAAATAAAAGAAGCACTTCATGATTTAGCTAGACCATCAGTATATAATAGGATTCAGTTCAATTGTGGCTCAATAAAAAAGTAGCAAATTATTGAGTTGTTTTTAAAGCAAATGGTGGTGTGGTTGGTGGTGTAGGATTGAATAATTTTTAATATTTGTTTATTTCATTGATTCTAAAGAAAAGACTTGCCTCCCCGCCCGGGCTCGAACCAGGAACTAAACCTTAGGAGGGTCTTGTTATATCCAGTTTAACTACGGGGAGATTTTCTTCTCCATTGAATTGTATATAAAAAACTCTTAATGTACTATTACTGTTAATGAATATCTTATCCATAGATTCGTCTGGCCAAATATTATCAATCGAACTCAAGATAAACAATGAGTCTTATTCATATTCAGATCAACAAAAAAGCAGGGCTAGTCAAATAATATTGTCTTCAATTGATAAGATTATGTCTGATAATAATGTTGAGGTTACAGATTTGAACATGATCGTTTTTAATAAAGGCCCTGCTAGTTTCACAGGCACTAGAATAGCAGCATCTGTTTGTCAAGCTATCGGTTATACCTTGAATATACCGGTTATTGGCGTCAATGCACTTTCACTTATGGCTTATAGTTATTTTTCCAAAGAAACCTTTTCTAGAATATCCTGTATTAAAAAAGCTTATGGAGATAAATATTATATTGGTGAATTTGATATTGATAAATCAGGTTACTCGCCTATAAAAGAATTATCTTTATCATCAGCTAGTAACCTAACATTTAACCCATTGGTGCATTATGTATCTAACTGTTGGGATGAAATTAAATCTAGTGTTGACGAAGATATTCTTGATGGAATAAAAACTATAAATCAAGAACATGATGCTAATGCCAAATTATTATTAGAATACGTTTGTTCATTGGGCGAGAATGACAGTGAGTTTGATTTAAAGATGACGTTTCCCGATTATGCAAATCATACAATTGATGTCTAGGTTATAATTTTACCAATTTTATTACCAACTCTAACTAGTTTCCCTCTTTTAAGACTAGTTGATAACTTAACCTTATCATTAAACAGTAGAACTACTGTAGACCCACTTTTAAACATCCCTAATTCTTCACCCTTAGTTATATTAATCCTCTTTTTATCATAATTAGATTTAATAACTTTTTTAGGGGCAGGAGGTGAAACTTCTCCTGACCATACTGTTTCGATCGACGATACATTTATCGCAGAGACAAATACAACAGTAAAATATATTTCATTACTTTTGAAGCTACAGACTAATCTCTCATTTCTAGAATATAGATTTTTTATTGCATTAACTGCATGCGTCGCAACGCTATATAATCTTCCTGGCACATAAGTTGTTTTGCTTAGTTTACCATCCAAAGGCATATGTACTCGATGATAGTCTTTAGGGGATAGATAAATTGTTATAAAAGAACCATCTATATATTTATTTCTCAAATCTTTATTATCACCTAGCAAGTCATTAACGGATATATACTTACCTTTAACTTGAACTATGGAGTTATTCTTTATTTTTCCATACTCTAATATCTTGCCATCGCACGATGATACAACTGAGTCTTTATTCTCATCAATTTTGTGTACACCTTTTTTTAACTTTCTTGTAAAGAAATCACAAAATGTCTCATACTCATCTATAGACTCTCTTTCACATTCTTTTAAATTTATTTTAAATAATGAAATATAAAGATTAATCAGATATTTGGTTAATGGGTGTTTCGTTCTTGTGATTATATATGTAAATCTTGAAAATAGATGATGAGGTAAAAAGAATAACCAATACGACTTTAAGATATCTTTATATGACTCCAAGAATTTTTTATTCATTAATTAGTCATCCTTGTTAGATCAGAAATAATTAATTCATCTTTAATAGGCGGAGTATAGAGTCCCATTAACTTTGATTCTTTATTAATTAAAAATATTGCACCTGTATGATCATAAAAATCTATAGATCCTGTGCTCGAGACCTTTTTAGCATAAACACCAGATTTCTCAACAAGTTTTTTTACATCACTATTATTTATGGAGAGACCTATAAAGTCATTATTGAAGTACTCCACATATTTTTTGATTTTACTTAATTCATCTTTAGGATCTATTGATATAAATAGTAATTGAATATCTTTATCTTGAAGTTTTGCAAAAATCTTATTAGCTCTCGCCAGCGTATCTGGGCAGAAATCAGGACAGCTAGTATAACCAAAAAAAACAATAGTAATCTTATCCTTTAAAGATTGGTTACTAAATTTTTGATTTTTTGTTGATTCAATCGCAACATTTTCACCTAAGAACATGTTTTCTGAGTATAGCTTCGTATAGTTGACCTTAACTTTAGGCTCGTCATTTACAAATACGATCATTAGTAATAGGAAGGCAATTCCATATAAGATGTATGATTTATTCATTGTCGTTCAATTATTCCTCTATTTAAGATATAATACTAGGGTAAATATATGATATTTAGATCCAATTTACTAACTATTTGAAGTTCTTATTATGTCAGGAAACACATTTGGAAAAATTTTTACTCTCACAACCTTTGGAGAGAGTCATGGAAAAGCTTTGGGGTGCATCATCGACGGGTGTCCTCCTGGGATTAGCTTGTCAGAAAATGATATCCAAAAAGATTTGGATAGGAGAAAGCCTGGGCAATCGAAATATACAACTCAACGCAAAGAAAGCGATAAGGTAGAGGTATTATCTGGTACCTTTGAAGGAAAGACAACTGGAACACCAATAAGTTTAATAATTTTTAATGAAGATCAACGCTCTAAAGATTATGGTGAGATTAAAGATAAGTTTAGACCGGGTCATGCAGACTATACGTATAGTAAAAAATATGGATTCAGAGATTATAGAGGAGCAGGAAGATCGTCCGCTAGAGAAACCGTTGCAAGAGTGGCTGGTGGAGCTGTCGCAAAAAAGGTTCTAAAAGATACAATTAATCTAGACATCTTCGGTTATGTATCGCAAATTGGAGAGCATAAAGCTGAAAAAATATCTAAAAAAGATATCGAGTCTAATCCTTTCTTTTTTCCAGATAAATCAATGGTGCCTACTTTGGAAGATTATATTAACACAATTAGAAAATCTGGTGATTCAATAGGTGCTGAAGTAACGGTAGTAGCTGAAAATGTCCCATCAGGTTTGGGCAATCCAGTATTTGATAAGCTTGATGCCTTAATTGCATATGGCATGATGTCAATTAATGCTGTTAAAGGCGTCGAAATAGGTAATGGTTTTTCTGTGATTAATCAAAAAGGATCAGAATGTAGAGATGAGATCACCAGCAAAGGTTTTTTGTCTAATAATGCTGGAGGAACTCTTGGTGGAATATCATCTGGTCAAGACATTATTGTTAAGATGGCTCTAAAACCTACTTCGAGTATACTTATACCAGGATCTACAGTTACCACTGATAATAAAGATACTACTATAGTAACTAAAGGTAGACATGATCCATGTGTTGGTATAAGGGCTACGCCAATTGCTGAGGCGATGTTAGCTTTAGTATTATGTGATTTATATTTACGTGATAAAGCTCAAAATTCTACTTAACACATAATTAAACTATGAAAGAAACTCTTTATGATAAAATTTGGAACGAACATTTAGTTCATCAAAATACTGATGGATCTGCTTTAGTCTATATTGATCGGCACCTTATACATGAGGTCACGTCACCACAAGCATTTGATGGGTTGGACATAGAAAAGAGAAAAATTTGGAATAAAGACTCTATTTTTGCTGTCTCTGATCATAATGTGCCAACAAAAAATAGATCATCAGGTATTAGTGATAAAATTTCAAAACTTCAAGTCGATACCTTGACGAAAAATTGTAACAAACATAATATTAATTACTTTGATTTAAATCATATAAATCAGGGTATAGTTCATGTAATAGGACCAGAGCTTGGTATAACACAACCAGGAATGACTTTAGTGTGCGGTGATTCTCATACCTCAACACATGGAGCTTTAGCATCTTTGGCATTTGGTATTGGCACCAGTGACGTAGAGCATGTTCTAGCTACTCAATGTATAAATTTGAAAAAAGAAAAAAATTTCAGAATTAATATTACCGGAAGACTTGAAGATCATATTTCTTCTAAAGATTTAATACTTCATATCATAGGTGTTATAGGTACTTCCGGTGGTACGGGTTATACAATAGAATTTGCTGGTGAGTGTATTAATAATATGAGCATAGAATCAAGAATGACTATTTGTAATATGAGTATAGAGGCTGGAGCTAAATCAGGTTTAATTGCTTTTGATGAAACAACGTACAATTATATGTTAAACAAAATTTATGCTCCTTCAAAAAAATATTTTGATAGTGCAGTTAAATATTGGGAATCTTTAGTCAGTGATAAAGATGCTGATTTTGATAAAGAAATATCTATAGATGCTAGCTATATACTTCCTCAGGTTACATGGGGAACTTCACCTGAAATGACTATGAGCATAGATGGCAAGCTCCCAGATCCTGATGAGGAGAGTGACATTAATAAAAAAGAGTACATTAAAAGAGCACTTGAATATATGGATTTGCAACCAAAACAAGAAATACAATCAATTGCAATTGATAAAGTATTTATTGGTTCTTGTACAAATTCTAGAATAGAAGATCTAAGACAAGCTGCTAAAGTACTTGAGGGTAACAAGATTAATAAAACACTGAAGCAAGCCATAGCTGTTCCTGGTTCCGGCCATGTTAAAAAGCAAGCTGAAGACGAAGGCCTTGACAAAATCTTTATTAAATCAGGTTTTGAATGGAGAGATCCTGGTTGCTCAATGTGTCTTGGCATGAATGATGATAGCCTCCTGCCATATGAGAGATGTGCATCAACTTCTAATAGGAATTTTGAAGGAAGACAGGGTGATAAAGGAAGAACTCACTTAGTGAGTCCTTCAATGGCGGCAGCTGCTGCGATAAAAGGACACTTTTGCAATGTAGCGGATTTTCTCAATGAAAAATAAAACAATAATAGGACAAGCTATACCATTTACTCAAAGCAATATTGATACGGATGCAATCATTCCAAAGCAATATTTAAAGTCAATTAAGAAATCTGGATTTGGACCGTTTCTATTTGATTCATTACGTTATCTAGACCCTGGAGACTTAAGTACAACTTCAAGTCGTAAAATTAATCCTAATTTTATACTTAATATAGAACCTTTTAAAACAGGAAATATCATTGTGGCCAATGATAACTTTGGTTGCGGATCATCTAGAGAACATGCTGTATGGGCTTTAAAGGATTTTGGAATAGAAGCTATTATATCTTCATCTTTTGCAGATATATTTCATAGAAATAGTTTTAAGAATAGTTTGTTATTAATTTGTATCAGCAAAGATGATGTTGAGGTTTTATTGGATTATTTTTCTAGCACAGCCAAATATTAATTGACAATATATTTTAAAAATAAGACAATAAAAACGCCCAGTGACATAGTATTTAGTTTTGATATTAATCCTTCTGACAAAGAGAGAATAATTTTAGGATATGATGATATTGGATTGACATTAAAACATTCAGATAAAATAAAGGAATATGAGAGTAAAATGAAAATAAAAAAACCATGGATGTTTGAGGATAATCATGAGTAAAACTAATATTTTATTGCTACCTGGCGATGGAGTCGGTCCAGAAATCATGCAGGAAGCGACCAAGGTGATCAATTTATTAAATGACTCAGGGCTATGTGACATATCATATAATTCTGCAGATATTGGTGGTATTGCGATTGATAAGCATGGCAATCCATTCCCAGAAGAAACAGCTCAAAAATGTTTAGATGCTGATTGTATTTTACTTGGCGCTGTTGGTACCAAGAAACATGAAAACAATGAAAATAATCTTAAACCAGAGTCAGGGCTTTTAGCTCTTCGTAAATCTTTAGATTTATATATCAATGTTAGACCTATTTTTTTATTCAACTCTTTAATTGATAGTTCTTCACTTAAGCCTGAATTATTAAAAAATCTTGATATCGTTATAATAAGAGAGCTTGTTGGAGACGTATATTTTGGAGAACCCAGAGGATTCAAAGGTGAGTCTGGAAATAAAATTGGATATAACACTATGTCATATTCCACAAATGAGGTGAAAAGAATTGCTGAGTATGCTTTTGATTTAGCTTCCAAGAGATCTTCCAGGGTTACGTCTGTAGACAAGGCTAATGTTCTTGAAGCTTCCCAAGTATGGCGTGAAACAGTAGAAAAAATAAAATCTACTGATTATACTGATATTGAATTGTCTCACATGTATGTTGATAATGCTGCAATGCAATTAGTTAAGGATCCTAATCAATTTGACGTGATTTTGACAGGTAATATCTTTGGAGATATTCTCTCTGATGAAGCATCGATGTTAACCGGATCAATTGGTATGCTACCGTCTGCTTCTTTATCTTCATCATCAGGTGTTTATGAGCCTATTCATGGATCTGCTCCAGATATTGCAGGAAAGGGAATTGTAAATCCAATAGCAATGATTTTATCTGTAGCGATGATGTTTGAGTACTCATTAAATAATCAAAAAGTTTCCTCAATAATTAAAGAGTCTATAGATAGTGTGCTAAATTCAGGCTATAGAACTAAAGATATCTCATTGAACTCAGAATATGTAAATACATCTAAAATGGGAGATGCTATAGTTCAGGAAATTAAAAATAATGTTCAAAACTAAAAAAAAATATAATATTGCGATTGTTGGTGCCACTGGAATTGTTGGAGAATCACTTCTTGAAATATTATATGCGAGAAAATTCCCTATAGAAAATATTGTGCCGCTTGCCAGCAAGAGATCTGCCGGCTCCCAAGTTAAGTTTGGTGATGACTTGATAAATGTCATAGCATTGGATCATTATGATTTTAAGGAAATAGATATTGCTTTTTTTTCTGCAGGGAGCAGTGTATCTAAAATCTTTGCTCCAATTGCCGCAAAGTCTGGAGCAGTTGTAATTGATAATACTTCAGAATTTAGATATGTAGATGATATCCCTTTAGTTGTACCAGAGGTTAATCCTCATGATATTAAAAAACATAATAAAACAAATATAATCGCTAACCCTAATTGCTCAACTATACAAATGCTTGTGGCACTAAAGCCGATCCATGATAAATATAAAATAGTAAACATCAATGTGTCTACATATCAAGCTGTTTCTGGTTCAGGTAAATCTGGAGTTGATGAACTGCTTCAGCAGTCTCATAATTATTTAAATCAGCAAAAAATTCAACCGTCGATTTATCCCAAGCAGATAGGTTTTAATGTTATTCCTTTTGTAGATAGTTTCTGTGAAAATGGTTATACAAAAGAGGAAATGAAAATGGTATGGGAAACCCAAAAGATTCTTGATAAAGATATTTCTGTTAATGCTACGGCAGTTAGGGTTCCAGTTCTAGTTGGCCATTCTGAGTCTATTACTATTGAGACCGTAAAACCACTTGATATTGAAGTTGTTAAAGAAGATTTTAAAAAACAAAAAGGAATTCAGTTGATTGATAATCCAAATAATGACGAATACCCAACAGCTTTTGAAAATGGTCATGGAACAGATGATGTTTTCGTAGGCCGCGTTAGAAGATCGCTTGATAACGATAAGGTTTTGAATATTTGGGTTGTTGCTGATAATGTAAGAAAAGGAGCAGCGCTAAACAGTATAAAAATTGCAGAAGAATTAATTAAGGGGGATGCATGAATAAATTATTATCACTAATACTTATAATTTTATTTATAACATATATACCACTAGGCCCTGTAGATTATTCGTCAAAACTTGCTGGGATATTTATTTTCTTAGGACAACTCCAATTAAATCTATCAAATATAATTAATATGTCCCTCACACATACTATCAACTTAATGCTTGTAGTCTTTGATAATTCATTACCAGTTTTATCATCGTTATATAACATGGTTTTATCATTGCCATATGGTGAAATCAATTATCTATATGTCTTGATCGCACTAATTGTAGTCAGTTTCTTTTCTGAAAAATTTAGGACAATAAATAATGAATTAAATAAAATGAGAAAAAGAATATCAACTTATAGAAAAGAAGATAAATCAATAGCTGTTAATAATTCGACAGAAGAAATAAATTCGTTAAATCAAAAAGCAAATGTAATACTAGAATTACTCACTGAAATTAGCAATGCTGCTAAAAGTATTAAAAATAATCATGTTAGATCAAAAAAAATTCGAAGAGCTTATTCAGAAATTCTTAATACAGAAAAGCCTGCTACTAAAACAAGTCTAGCTA
>JAYNVZ010000027.1:9221-15167 GCA_038101125.1 Gammaproteobacteria bacterium
AAGATGAAGATCAACTTATGAGATTAAGAAAAGACCAAACTTTACAAGAAAATAAAGTTGATGTAATAACGGAAACACATAATGATGATGTTATAAAACCAAGTCTAGCTAAAGATGAAGATCAACTTATGAGATTAAGAAAAGACCAAACTTTACAAGAAAATAAGTCTGATGAAATAATGAGTGATGAAAATATATCTCAAATTGATCTTGCTAGGGCATTTATAGCAAGTAATGAAACAGAAGATGCAATCAATCTAATTAAAAAAATTATTGATACTGGTACTGAAGAAGAGAAGCATGAAGCTAAACTTTTATATATGCAAGTTAAGTAATGAGAATTGCACTAATTATTGAATATAATGGTGCTAATTATTATGGTTGGCAAAAACAGAAAACTCATAAAACTAAGACTATTCAATATCATGTAGATAATGCAATATCTAAGATTGCAGATGATAATATTAATACAACATGTGCCGGAAGAACAGACACTGGTGTTCATGCATTTTCTCAAGTTGTGCACTTTGATACTATCAAAAATCGCAAAGATTATAAGTGGATTCAAGGGATCAATTCATTCTTACCATCTGATATCTTAGCCAAAGAAATTTATCATGTAGATAACGAATTCCATGCCAGGTATTCTGTAATAGATAGAACATATAGATATGTAATTCTGAATCAAGAATATCCATCAACCTATCTTTTAAACAATGTATTGCATTTTAGTGATAAGTTAAATATAACCAAAATTAAATCTGCATTTAAATATATAAAAGGCGAGAAAGATTATAGTTGTTTCAGATCATCTGGGTGTTCAGCAAAAAGTCCTATAAAGAATATAAAATCAATTAAAATTGTTAAAGAGAACAACTTTATTTATTTAGACATAACTGCCAATAGCTTCTTGTATCATATGGTTAGAAATATAGTTGGCGCATTATTAGATATAGGGGTATCTAAGAATAGCCCTGAGTCTATTAAAAATCTTATCAATTCATGTGATCGAAAAAAATGTGGAAAAATGGCACCAGCTTCTGGTTTATACTTGATGTCTATCACATATCCAAGAATATATAATATTTCTAAAAATAAAATATTTAATCTTCCATAGAAATCTGATTTTTTATACCTATTTGTCAATACATGTTAATATAGGATATGTTTAAAACTAAAATCAAGTTTTGCGGTATCACATCAGTCGAAGATTATTTATTTATCAGTGATCTTATTGATGTAGATTTTATAGGAATGATTTTCACAAAAAAAAGCCCACGTTGCTTAACTATTGAGAATGCAAATAAAATTCTTGAATCTACTAAGAGACAAAAATCAATCGTAGGTGTTTTTATGGATCAATCTGAGGATGATATAAATAATATACTAAAAGAAGTTAATTTAGATATTTTACAATTCCATGGAGATGAGTCTTTGGGGTTTTGCGAGAGCTTTAATAAAACTTTTATAAAAACATTACATATTAATAACCAATCTTTTGTATATAATTCTGATTTTAAGAATACTGCGAACTATTTTTTACTAGATACTAGTATTGATAACAAACATGGTGGAACAGGTAAGAAATTCGATTGGGATTTATTATCTAAAAATATTACAATTTCAGATCTCACAAATAATTCTTCTTATTTTGTAGCAGGTGGCCTAAATCCTTCTAATGTTGCTGAATTAATTATTAAACATAAACCATATGGTATTGATGTTAGTAGCGGGTTAGAGTCAAGTATTGGTAAAAAGGATCATCTTTTGATGAAAAAATTTATAGAAAATGTAAGAATATCCGAGAAAGAAAACTATGAAAAAAATTAACTATAAACTATTTCCTGATAAAAATGGTCGTTTTGACGAATTTGGTGGTAAATACGTCTCTGAGACATTAATGTATCCTTTGTCTGAATTAGAAAAAGCATATAAAAAAATTGCTAAATCGGCAAGTTTTAAAAAGGAGCTTAATAATGAACTCTGTAATTATGTTGGCAGACCTACACCTATATATCATGCGTCTCGAATTAGCAAAGAATTAGGTTCTTGCAATATTTTCTTAAAACGTGAAGATCTTAATCACACTGGAGCTCATAAAATAAATAATGCTATGGGACAAGCAATGCTTGCTAAAGCGATGGGAAAGACAAGAATAATTGCAGAAACTGGGGCAGGACAGCATGGAGTTGCAACGGCTACCGCTTGTGCTCGCTATAATTTAAAATGTGTTGTCTATATGGGTAGCGAAGATATCCAGAGACAGAAGGTTAATGTATATAGGATGAAATTATTAGGCGCTGAAGTTATAGCTGTGGAATCAGGTTCAAAAACATTAAAAGATGCACTTAATGAAGCCCTTCGAGATTGGGTAACAAATGTTGATGATACACATTACATAATTGGTTCAGTAGCTGGCCCGCACCCATATCCGATGATAGTGAGAGATTTTCAATCTGTTATTGGTCATGAATCTAAAATTCAGATGAAAAAAATAAATAAGAAAGCAGATATATTGGTTGCCTGTGTTGGGGGAGGGTCAAATGCCATTGGTCTGTTTCACCCATACTTAAATGAAGCAGTAGATATATATGGAGTAGAGGCTGGAGGGTTCGGTCTAAATACTGGAAAACATGCCGCACCACTAAATAAAGGTAAGCCAGGAGTTTTGCATGGAAACAGAACATATATTATGGAAGATCAAAATGGTCAAATTCAATCAACGCATTCAATATCTGCTGGATTAGATTATCCTGGTGTTGGACCTGAACATTCTTGGTTGAAAGATAATAAACGAGTCAAGTATGTTTCTGTAACTGACAATGAAGCTTTAAAAGCATTTTATTATCTGACTGAAAAAGAAGGAATTATTCCCGCTTTAGAAACATCACATGCTTTAGCCTATGCATTTAAATTAGCAAAAACTAAAAAAAATAAAAATATACTTATCAATCTCTCTGGAAGAGGTGATAAAGATATTGACACTATTGCGTCTTTAAAAAGGATTAAAGTATGAATCGAATCAATGATGTTTTTATACGTCAGAAGTCTGTTTTCATAACATATCTTGTATGTGGTGATCCTGATATTAACAGTACCTTGAAGATGATGCATTCTATGGTTGAAAATGGTGTAGATTTAATAGAGCTTGGAATACCATTCACAGACCCAATAGCAGATGGCCCTGTTATACAGAGAGGCATTGAGAGAGCCCTCAAGAATAAAGTATCACTATCCGACACACTCGACTTAGTGTCTAAATTCAGAGAAAAAAATAAAATAACTCCAATTGTATTAATGGGTTACATGAATCCTATCGAAAATATGGGATATAAAAAGTTCTCGTCACAAGCTAAATCAAAAGGTGTAGACGGTTTATTAATAGTCGATCTACCTCCTGAAGAAGCAGGTAGTATCAATCAAGAACTATCTAAAAATAAACTCTGTCAAATATTTTTAGCCTCACCAACTACTGAAGATAAAAGATTAAAAGCTATTGCTAGATATTCATCAGGCTACCTCTATTATGTATCTCTTAAAGGTATAACTGGTTCATCTTTGCTCAGTTATCAGCCAATCAAAAAACGTATTAAGAGAATCAAGAGCCTATCTAATAATAAAATACCGGTAACAGTAGGTTTTGGAATAAAAACACCAGAGACCGCAAGAAAGATTTCTATGTTTTGTGATGGTATTATTATAGGAAGTTCTATAGTAGAATTAATCGATAAGAATAAAAAGAATAAAGCGCTGATGCATAAAAAAGTAAATCATTTTGTAAAGTCTGTAAAGTCTAGCCTGGTGAATTAATGAGCTGGTTAGATAAAATATTACCTTCAAGAATAAGAGCTAATAAAGAAGAGAAAGGCTCTGTCCCAGATGGACTTTGGCATAAATGTATTAATTGTGATGCTGTGATATATCGTGCAGAATATGAAAAGAATTTGAATGTTTGTCCAAAATGTAACCATCATGGCAGAATATCAGCTAGAAAGAGAGCTGAGATTATACTTGATTCTGATGATAAACTTGAAATTCTGAATAATATTCAACCAGTTGATATGTTGAATTTTAAAGATAATGAAAAATATAAAGACAAATTAATATCAACGCAAAAAAGGACAGGAGAAAGTGATGCCATGTTGGTATTCAAAGGAAATATTAATAAAATCCCTGTTATCACCTGTATTTTTGAATATTCTTTTTTTGGTGGGTCCATGGGCTCTGTCGTAGGTGAAAAGTTTTCATCAGCAATTAGAATATGTATTGATGAAAAAAAACCACTAATATGTTTTTCTGCAAGCGGTGGCGCAAGGATGCAAGAATCTTTATTTTCACTTTTTCAGATGGCAAAGACTAGTGCATCGTTAAATAATTTATCTTCAGAAGGCTTGCCATATATATCTGTTCTTACTGATCCTACAATGGGAGGTGTATCTGCAAGTTTGGCGATGTTGGGTGATATTAACATTGCTGAACCAAATGCATTAATTGGTTTTGCTGGCCCTAGGGTTATTGAACAAACTGTTGGAGAAAAACTACCTAAAGGCTTTCAAAAAAGTGAGTTTCTGCAAGATCATGGATCTATAGATTTTATATTAGATAGAAATAATCAAAAAAATAAGTTAGCACAGGTTATTTCTTCTTTAATGAGTAACTATAACAGTGAAAAAAAATCTTAATACACTACAGGATTGGCTAGACTGGCAACAAACACTCCATCCTTTAAATATTGATTTCAAACTTGAAAGAATAAAATCAGTTTATAATAAACTTAATATTCAAGATATTGCAAAAAAAGTAATAATAGTTGCTGGTACTAATGGAAAAGGTTCAACTGTTGCTATCTTAGAAAGTATTCTACATGAATCTAAACTGTCTGTAGGGACATTCACTTCGCCACATATCACTAGTTATAATGAGCGAATAAGGTTTAATAAGCAGAAGGTTAAAACTTCCGAATTAATTGATACCTTTAAAATGATTGATGATATTAGAGGAGATACAACTCTGACTTATTTCGAGTTTGCAACATTGACCGCATTTTACTTATTTAGTCAGCGAAAACTAGATTATGTAATTTTAGAGGTAGGTCTTGGTGGCAGACTTGATGCTACTAATATAATTGATAGTGATTTATCTATAATTACATCTATAGGTATAGATCATACTGAGTTTTTAGGGACAACTATCGAAAGCATAGCTATGGAAAAAGCTGGTGTCATGAGGCCCTTCAAACCATGTATTTATGCCGGCAAAACACCTCCTTCATCGCTCTTTAGTTATGCTAGTAAAGTTAAATCAAGTTTGCAATATAATCAAAATAATTTTGAGGTAAAAAGACTAGAAAAGTCATGGCTATGGAGTGATTCAACGCATCAACTTGAACTACCATTATTACCTCTAATAGGTGATTTTCAGTATGATCATGCTGCAGCATCTATTAAAGCTCTTAAGCTCATTGATCCTTCACTGCTTGATAACATTAAATGTATTGCCGATGGTTTGAAAAATATATCTCTACTAGGACGATATCAAATTTTATCTTTATCACCAGAGATCATATTGGATGTTGCGCATAATGAAGATTCTGCTCAAAAACTTCAAGAGAATCTTAATAAATCTCCAGCGACTTCTACAATTGCCATTATAGGCATACTCAAAGACAAAGATGTTTATAGTTTAATTAAACCAATGATTGATATTGTTGATAAATGGTATTGTGTAACAATTGATAGTGCTAGAGGCATGAATGCAAAAGAAATTAAAACCAGAATGTCTACATTAGTAAGCAAAGAAAAGATATATGCTTGTGATTCAATGCAAGATGCTACCTCTAAAGTTGTCTCTCAATTAAACAAAGATAGTAGATTAATCGTCTATGGTTCATTTTATACTGTGTCAGAATATTTATCTTGTCATAAATTATCAAATATTGGTCAAGCA
>JAYNVZ010000003.1:0-312 GCA_038101125.1 Gammaproteobacteria bacterium
AAGGTATCGGTGTAGTGGCTATTAATCCCAATGATTATATTTCATTTCCAGATGACTCATTTGACAACATGCAGAAAATCTCCAAGAACCATGGTTTTGGCTTTCCCTATCTATTAGATGAGAAACAGGAAATTGCTAAAAAGTACGGATCTGTGTGTACACCGGATTTTTTTGGATATAATTCTGATCTTGAATTACAATACCGTGGTAGGTTTGATGACAGAGGCATGGAATCTTCAAATAATCCAAATCAAAGTGACCTTTTTAAAGCTATGTTTCTAATATCAAGGACAGGTAAAGGCCCTCTTGAAC
>JAYNVZ010000003.1:322-58080 GCA_038101125.1 Gammaproteobacteria bacterium
GACGCCTAGTATAGGGTGTTCAATTAAATGGAGAGAGTGAGTAGATTTAAATTATGAATAAGAAAGAGTTTGTTAATGCTGTAAGATTTTTAAGTTTAGATGCTGTTGAAAAAGCTAAATCTGGTCACCCAGGCGCCCCAATGGGAATGGCAGATATAGCGTATGTTTTATGGAAAAAATTTTTAAATCATAATCCTAAAAATCCTAACTGGATAAATAGGGATAGGTTTGTTCTTTCAAATGGACACGGGTCAATGCTTTTATATTCTCTGTTGCATCTAACAGGTTACGATATCTCAATTGATGACATTAAAAATTTCAGGCAGTTAAATTCAATCACCCCGGGTCATCCTGAATGTGACATAACGCCTGGTGTTGAGACAACAACTGGGCCTCTCGGGCAGGGTCTCGCGAATGCTGTCGGAATGGCAATAGCCGAGAAATCTCTTGCAGCTGAGTTTAACACAAAAAGTCATATCCTAATTGACCACTATACTTATGTATTTAGTGGAGATGGATGTTTGATGGAAGGTATTTCTCATGAAGTTTGTTCTCTTGCAGGTACGCTTGGACTGAATAAACTGATAGTAATATATGATATGAATAATATTTCTATTGACGGTGATACCTCAATAGCTTTTACAGAAAATATTAAAAAAAGGTTTGATTCTTATGGCTGGAATGTTATTGATAACATCAATGGCCATGATCATAAGTCTATTGAACAATCTATATCACGAGCTAAACGTGAAAGATCTAAGCCAACCATTATATGCATGAAAACAAAGATTGGCTTTGGCTCACCAAACAAAGAAGGTACGAGCGGTGTTCATGGAGCGCCACTTGGTAGCCCTGAAGTACAGTTGACTAGAGATAATCTTAAATGGAATTATAAGCCTTTTGAAATACCTAAATATATATATAAAGAGTGGAGTGCTATAAAATCAGGCTCTATTTTAGAGACAAAATGGAACAAAAGTCTTAAATCATACAAAAAGCTACATCCAAAATTATATAGTGAACTTCAAAGAAGATTAGATAATAAGCTACCCCCTAGTCTGACTAAAAAAATTGATACCTTAATATCAAATAATGACAAATCTATGGCAACAAGAAAATCGTCGCAGGTTGTATTAGAGAACATAGGTCCTTTGCTACCAGAATTAATTGGAGGTTCTGCTGACCTTAAAGAATCTAATCTAGTTTTTTGGCCGGAATCAAAACCATTTACCAAGAAAGATCCTACAGGCAAATACATTCATTATGGTGTTCGTGAGTTTGGCATGTGTGCAATAAATAATGGTGTTTATTTGCATGGAGGTTTCAGACCATATGCTAGTACATTTTTAATATTTTCTGAATATGCTAAAAATGCTATCAGGATGTCTGCTCTTATGCATCTTCCCGTTATTAACGTTTTTACACACGATTCAATCGGCCTTGGAGAGGACGGACCAACGCATCAAGCTGTGGAGCAATTAACATCACTTCGAATAATTCCAGGAATGAGTGTATGGAGGCCGGCCGATGTTACAGAAACAGCAATGTCCTGGAAATCTTGTTTAGACAAAAAAGACGGACCGTCTTCTCTAGTTTTAACTAGACAGTCATTACCAGAATTGAGTAGATCGAAAATCCAAATTCGATCTATTAAAAAAGGTGGTTATATCTTACTAGATTGCAATAAGCCAGCAGATGTAATACTTATGTCATCAGGATCAGAAGTACATCTTTGTGTAGATGCTGCGGATAAATTAAAAAAGGATGGTATAGGAGTTAGGGTTGTATCTATTCCATGTCTTGAGGAGTTTTTATCTCAGTCAAAATCATATAGAAATAGTGTTATTCCTGAAAATTTCAATAATATTATTGCTGTAGAAGCAGGTATTGGAGTTTGCTGGGATATACTTATTGGTAGAAAAGGCACAAAGATTACAATGGATTCATTTGGTGTTTCAGCTCCAGGAGATATAGCAATGAAACATTTTGGATTTACAACATCAAATGTTATAAAACAAACAAAAAAACTAATCAAAAAGAACGGGTAACAGTATGACTATAAATATAGCAATAAATGGATTTGGCAGAATTGGTAGGAATGTTTTTAGAGCCAATTATGAAAGTGGTAATAATAATGAAATAAAAATCGTCGCCATAAATGATTTGGGAGACACAAAAATCAATGCACATCTTCTAAAATATGATACTGCACATGGACCATTCGATAAAAGTGTCCAGATTAAGGATGACAAAATCGTTATTGATAATAAAGATGAGGTGCTTGTTTTAAGTGAGAGAGACCCATCTAAATTACCTTGGAAAGATCTTGGCATTGATGTAGTAATGGAGTGTACTGGATTCTTTGCATCAAAAGAAAAGTCAATGAGCCACATTGATGCAGGAGCTAAAAAAGTATTAATATCAGCACCAGCCGCAAATGTTGATGCCACCATCGTATATGGTGTTAATCATGAAATATTAAATGACTCACATCAGATTGTTTCTAATGCTTCTTGTACAACGAACTGTCTTGCGCCGCTTATTAAAAATATACATGATAATCTAACTGTTGAAAGCGGGATTATGACTACAATACATTCCTATACAAATGATCAAGTTTTAACTGATGTTTATCACTCTGATCTAAGAAGAGCAAGATCAGCTACACAATCTATGATACCTGCAAAAACAGGAGCTGCTTCAGCAGTAGGCTTAGTTCTTCCAGAATTAAATGGAAAGTTAGACGGCTTTGCAATAAGAGTGCCAACAATAAATGTATCTCTTGTAGATTTATGCATTAATGTTAAAAAAGAGTCATCTCTAGATGAAATAAATTCTATTATAAAAAAAGCATCAGAAAATGAATTATCTGGCATTCTTGGTTATAACTCTGAACCTTTAGTATCGATTGATTTCAATCATTCATCTTTTTCTTCTGTATATGATGAGAGCTTATCCAGAGTTATGAATAACAAATTTTTTAAAATATGTTCTTGGTATGATAACGAATGGGGATTTTCTAATAGAATGTTAGATGTTGCTAAGATTTTAGCAAGAAACTAATGATGCAGAAGTCAAATAAATTAGAAATATATAACAAGAATGTTCTATTACGTTTAGATTTAAATGTACCAGTATTTGAGGGCAAGATATTAAGTAATTATAGGATCTCAAAATGCGTTCCTACGATAAAGAATCTTATATCTAACAACAACAAAGTAATTATATTATCTCATTTTGGTAGACCTGAAGAAGGTAGCTATAATGAATCTCTTAGCCTTAAAATTATTCTTAACTCTCTTGAGCAATTGATTGGAGAGAAAGTAACCTTTTCTAAAGATTGGATCGATGGCATTGAGTTTAATGGCAACAATATCGTGTTATGCGAGAATGTCAGATTTCAGGAGGGAGAGAAAGAAAACTCTCCTATATTGGCTAAAAAAATATCAGATCTAGGCGATGTATATGTATTTGATGCATTTGGTGTGTCACATCGTAAAACAGCATCAACGTATGGTGTATCAGAATATCTTGAGACATTTGCAGGTGATTTATTAAAAGATGAGATCATGAATGCAAAAAAACTCTTGTCATCGCAGAAAAGACCTATGACGACAATTATATCAGGAGCTAAAATTTCAACTAAATTAACTCTAATTAAAAAGTTAATATCTAAGTCAGATAATATAATCCTTGGCGGAGGGATACTCAACACTTTCTTAAAGGCAATGGGGCATGAGATCGGAAATTCTCTCATTGAAGAAAGTTTTGTAGACGAAGCAAAAGAAATACTAAATAGCGATGATTTAAACAAAATACTAATGCCTATAGATGTCATGGTATCCTCAAGTTCCAATCTTGGTAACCCTGAGACAAGAGAGATATCTATGGTACAATCAAATGATAAGATATTAGATATAGGCAAAAAAACCATAGACTGTTATAATGAAGTCATTACAGAATCATCAACAATTTTTTGGAATGGTCCTTTAGGTTACGTTGAAAAATCTCCATATGATAATGGTACTATTAATATTTCCAAGGCCATTGCATCTTCACAAGCTTATTCTCTTGTAGGTGGTGGGGATACAATACCTATTATTGAAAGTTTAAAACTTCAAAATAAATTTTCATGTTTATCAACTGGTGGAGGATCTCTGTTAAAATTTATAGAAGGTGAAAAATTACCTGTGTTAGAGATGCTTGGGATGTATGAATTATGAGAAAAAGAACTAAAATAATTGCCACACTAGGACCAGCATCTTCCTCTCCTAAGAGCATTTCAAACTTAATCAAAGAAGGCACCGACGTATTTAGAATTAATTTGTCTCATGCAAATGTCAACGAAATAGAGAAGATTATTAATATACTAAAAAATGCATCTTTAAAACTAAAAAGACCTGTGGCGACTCTAATTGATTTACAAGGGCAAAAGATAAGAATCAAAGGTTTTTCTGATAAAGAATATATTCTACTTAAGACTAAAAGTGAATTTATTTTAGATGCAGTTCTGGCCGATAATAAAGGAACTGATAAGTCCGTTGGGTTGACGTATAAGGATTTGCCAAAACAACTTGAAATTGGTGATGAGCTACTTTTGAGCGATGCACTAATTAAGCTAGAAGTCACTAAAATTGAAAAATCTAAAATTTACACAAAAGTAATTCGTGGTGGCAAACTTAAGCCTTATCAAGGTGTAAATAAAAAAGGCGGCGGCTTATCTTTAAAAGGAATAACAGAAAAAGATAAAAAAGACCTAGCTAAAGCCGTAAAACTCGATATTGATTATGTTGCAGTTTCTTTTGTAAAAGACGCCGATGATATCAAGGCTGTCAAAAAAGTTATTGGGAAAAAACAAATTGGTATTATTGCAAAAATTGAAAGAAGCGAAGCGTTAGAAGATATTGACCAAATTGCAAAAGTAAGCGATGGTCTTCTTGTAGCAAGGGGAGATCTAGGGGTAGAAATTGGGATCGAACAACTACCAGCTGTTCAAGATATGTTAATTCGCAAAGCTATGTCATTTGATAAAATTGTAATAGTTGCTACACAAATGATGGAATCGATGATAAATAACAGAGTGCCAACTCGAGCTGAGGTTTTCGATGTTGCAAATGCTGTAACGTCAGGTGTAGATGCAGTTATGCTATCTGCCGAAACTGCGATTGGGAGCTATCCTATCGATGTTATTCAAGAAGTTAGTAGAATATGTGAAGCTGCTGAAAAAACAAATAGAAAAAATCTCAAAATCAATAGAACAGAAACAAACTTTAGAAAAGTAGACCAAACTATTGCTATGGCGGCAGTTTATTGCGCAGGTAAATCAAATATTAAGGCAATAGCAACCTTGACAGAGACGGGCTCTACTCCACTATGGATGTCTAGAATAGAATCAACTATACCGATTTATGCGATGACAAAAAATGACAGAACTAGTCGTCGAATTTGTCTACTTAAGGGTGTCTATTCAATAAAACTTGACGATATAGAGTATGTCCATGCAAAAGCCAACAAACAAGTGGTAGATCTTATGTTGGAGAAAGGTGCTGTGAAAAAAGGTGATTTTGTAATAATAACAAAAGGTGATTTAATGGGGACTAGTGGTGGTACTAATGCTATGAAAATTGTTGAAGTTGGCAATTTGATAGAGGTGTAATAAAATAAAGATATTTTTAATTTAATAATTATAACTTGGAGTGAAAATGAATAAAGAAATACTTAAATCTACAGCAGAACAAATGATGCAAAAACCCAAAGGTTTGTTGGCGATGGATGAAAGTTCTCCAACTTGTGCAAAAAGATTTGCAGCTTTGAATATACCCGAAACTGAAGAAAATAGAATAAAGTATAGACAGTTAATTGTTACAACGCCTAAACTATCGGAATATATAAGTGGGGCAATATTATTCGATGAAACTTTCCATCAAAAAATGAGCACAGGTGTCTTGTTCAGAGATCACTTGAAAGAAGTAGGTATTTTGCCTGGTATAAAAGTTGATGCTGGAGCAAAAGACTTTTCAGAGCACCCGAATGAAAAAATAACAGAAGGACTTGATGGCTTAAGAGAAAGACTTGTAAAATATGAATCACTTGGAGCAAAGTTCTGTAAGTGGAGAGCGGTGATTACCATTGGACAAGATATCCCAAGCACATCTTGTATTAGATCTAATTGTAATGCTTTAGCGAGATATGCATCTTTATGCCAAGAAAACGATTTAGTTCCCATAGTCGAACCTGAAGTCCTTATAAATGGTGATCATTCAATAGAAACATGTGACAAAGTTACAAGAGAGACTCTTAAATGTCTCTTTGACGAACTAATGACTATTAATATTTATTACCCAGGTGTTATTTTAAAACCAAGTATGGTTATTTCAGGAGACAAGAACTCTAAACGTGCTAATTATGAAACTGTCGCAGAAATGACAGTGAATTGTTTAAAAGAAATGTGTCCAAATGATCTTGGCGGCATAGCGTTTTTATCTGGTGGTCAATCTAATGATGAGGCAACTAATCATTTGAGAATTATGAACTCTGGAAATTTTGATTTACCTTGGAGAGTTACATTTTCTTACGCAAGGGCTATACAACAGTCGGCCCTCAATAAATGGTCTGGTAAAGATGAAAATCATGATGAGGCTCAAGCTATATTAAGTGAAAGAGCAAAAAAATGCTCAGATGCTTCTATAGGCAATTAAGCTAATATTATTTTTATTAATTTTTTAAACTCTCTATCATTGTCCTCTTTCTTATTCAAAATCTGTATTAAAGGGACTTTTGTTAGTGATTTAATTTCTTGATAGTTATTCATGCCGTCAGGTTGGGAGCTGACTTTTCGGTTTAAGACTATAGCTAATACTTTAATCTTATATTTCAGTATCATACTCAGGCTTAAAATTACATTATTGATCACACCTATTTCATCTTTAGCAACTAGCACTGTCGAAACTTTAGCTTTTCTAATTAAATCAATATTATATCCATCAGGAGCTAATGGAGAACAAAGCCCACCTGCTCCTTCAATGATAGTTAAATCACTATTAGGTAAGTCTTTCAATTTAGATAGATAGTGATTGATAGTCACTTTTCTCTTGGACCTTTTAATAGCTGCAGCAGGTGATATAGGCTCTAGAAATCTATATGGATTAATTTGATCTAGTGCTATTTTTTTGTTTATGGCTCTAAAATATATCATGGAATCACGAGGTATTAACTTTAATGATTTTTCTATACAACCTGTCTCAACGGGTTTATATGGGCTTACTGAATAACCTTTTAATTGAATACGCTCAATAAGATTTTTCGTTACGAATGTTTTTCCTACTTCTGTATTAGTGCCAGTTATGAATACTTTCTTATTCATCATCTGTAATTAATTTATATGCAGTATTGTATTTTGATATGATATTCTTCTTTATATTATCAGGTATTTGTATTTGCTCATTATCCCAATTACTTTTAATTAGGTAATCTCTAAAGAATTGCTTATCAAAAGCATCATAGTTTATTTTTCCAAGCTTATTATCATACAGCCAAAATCTTGAACAGTCGGGTGTAAATATTTCATCTATCAATAGCAAGTTACCCTCTTTGTCCATGCCGAATTCAAATTTTGTGTCGGCTATAATAACACCTCTTTCTAGCGCATAACGATATGCATAATTATACAATGCAAGACTAATTCTTGATATCTCATCTGCCAACTGTTTGCCTATTATTTTATCCATCTCTGCTTTGCTAATATTAATATCTTTATCTCCTACATCAGCCTTGGTTGATGGTGTAAAAATGGGCTTATTTAGCTTTTCATATTTATCGAGTTTGTCTTCAGTGATTTCCCCATTAATCATTTTATTTTCTTTATATGTTTCCCATGCTGATCCAGCTAAGTGACCTCTCACAATAGCTTCTATAGGCACTACTTTTGTTTTCGTTACAACCATACACCTTTCTTTCAGTTTTGAAGACAGATCAAAGGGGGTTTCACATAAATGATTTTTGACAATATGCTTTGTCTTGTCGAACCAAAACTTTGCCATCTTAGTTAACACTATGCCTTTGTCAATTACTGGGTCATCAAATGTAAAATCAAATGCAGATATCCTATCACTTGTATAGATCAGTAACTTATCATTATCGAGGACGTATATATCTCTAACTTTCCCTTTAAAGGCAAGTTCATATGCCTGAGATAAATCATTGATCATTTCATTTTATTCCATAGAAGAGAAATAATCTGAAAATCTACTTTTATTAGTAGCAAATTTAGATTCTTCTTCAATTGCAAATTTTTTAGCTTGATCTTTATTGACGTTACTATCGCCGACTACGATCAACCCTACCATTCCCAATATATAGTGTGGTGTGCATTTATAACCGTAGATGCCTTCAACATCAAATTTTACTGAAACTTCTTCATTCATTTTTCCATTCCATGAACTTCCTCCTGCGGGAGTCATTTCATCGATTGAGACAGTATTATGTCCGGGATTTGCATTTACCCATTTGACTGTATCACCAGGTTTAATTTTAAGAACTGGTGGCTCAAAGACCATCATTTCACCCTTGTTAGAGCTTAACATTTTGACTTCATGTTCAGCAGCTTCAATAATTGTTGTCACACTTAAGCACAAAGCTAGCGCAAGAATTTTAATATTATCCATTATATTACTCCTTTAATGTTACTGATATAATATCATGAAAATTATAATATAATTAATAACTCTGTTAACATATAACCATTATTAAATTAGGTTTAGGCTAATATGAAAGATTACAAAATAGCTCCATCTATTCTCTCTGCAGATTTTTCAAGACTTGGGGAAGATGTTGAAAAGGTTATAAATTCCGGCGCTGATATTATACATTTTGATGTCATGGATAATCACTATGTTCCTAATTTGACATTTGGGCCGATGGTTTGCGCTGCATTAAGAGATTATGGTATAACTAGCCCGATTGATGTTCATCTTATGATCAAGCCAGTAGACCGGATCATTCCTGACTTTGCAAAAGCTGGTGCTGACTATATAACATTCCATCCAGAAGCTAGCGATCATATCGATAGAACAGTTGGCTTAATTAATGAGCATGATTGTAAAGCTGGAATAGTGCTAAATCCTGCAACGCCACTAAGTTATCTCGAACATTGTTTAAATAAATTAGACATGGTTTTATTAATGTCCGTAAATCCTGGTTTCCCGGGTCAAAAGTTTATTGAGGGAACATACAACAAGATTTCTTTAGTAAGAGAATTAATTGATAAAACTGGTAAAGACATAAGATTAGAGGTTGATGGAGGTATTAATTTGGATAATATTGCCAAAGTTGCCTCAGCAGGTGCCGATACATTTGTTGCAGGATCATCAATTTTTAATTCTAAAGATTATGAAAAAACAATAAAATCAATGAGAGATCTTTTGAGTCAAGTCTCATAAAATCTAGTATCAATGACAGAGAAAGAGTTTATAGACTATATTAATCAAGGGTATAATTTAATACCATTATCATTATCAATCAAAAATAGTAATATTGATCCAATTGATGTTTATGAGTTGTTATCTGATAAACCAAAAACGTATCTTTTTGAGTCTCTAGAGGGTAATAAAGATTGGAGTCGTTATACAATAATTGGTTTGCCATCGGATGAATATATTGAAATACATCATAATACAATTAATCATTATAAGAATGATGATAAAATAAATTCTTTGGAGAGTAATGATCCAATTAGCTGGATTGAAGAATTTCAGGCTGGTTTTAAAGCCATACAAGATCCTGGCCTACCTAACTTTCAAGGAGGCTTGGTAGGATTTTTTGGTTTTGATACAATTCAATACTTTGAGCCAACATTAAATTTCAAACTTCAAGATGATCTCATGAAGACACCAGATATTTGTTTGATGGTATCTAGGGAGATTCTAATCTTTGACAAAATTAATAATTTGATCCACATACTTGTATATGCTGATAATTCTATAGAAAGCTATAAATCATGTTCAGAAAAGATTGAAGGTCTTAAAGAATATCTGATTAACTTTGAGTCAACAGGTTCTACAAATGATCCCTCTACCCAGGATGTCGATATTAAAATTCATCATCATTTTGAGAAAAAAAAATTTATTAAATCTATAGATAAAATCAAAAGGTATATTGTTAACGGCGATGCTATGCAAGTGGTTCTATCTCAGAGAATGTCCCTTGATTTTCAGGGAAAGCCAATAAGTTTCTATCGTGAATTGCGAGAACTCAATCCATCTCCATATATGTATTATTTAAACATGGGTGATTATTATATAGTCGGCTCATCACCAGAAATCTTAGTGAGGCTTGAAGATGGTTTAATTACAGTTAGACCTATAGCGGGAACAAGACCTCGAGGCATTAATGATAATCAGGATAGTCTTTTTGAAGAGGAGTTACTGAATGATCCAAAAGAGAAAGCAGAGCATCTAATGCTTATTGATTTAGGAAGAAATGATGCTGGTAAAGTTTCAAAAATTGGGTCAATAAAATTAACCGATACAATGATTATTGAAAAATACTCTCATGTGATGCATATGGTTTCAAATGTAACAGGGGAGCTATCAAATAATCTTGGTATGATTGATGTTTTAAAATCAACTTTCCCTGCAGGGACTGTCTCTGGAGCACCCAAAATAAGAGCTATAGAGATTATCTATGAGCAAGAAGATATCAGACGAGGTATATATGCTGGTGCGGTGGGATATTTAGGGTGGAACGGTAACATGGATACGGCCATAGCGATAAGAACATCTGTAATTAAAAATGATAAACTATACATTCAATGTGGAGCTGGAATAGTAAATGATTCTGTTGCAGAATTGGAGTGGGAAGAAACCATGAACAAGGGCAAAGCAATAATACAAGCATACAAGAATTTAAGGAAAAAAATATATGATACTAATGATTGATAATTATGACTCATTTACATATAACATAGTCCAGTACTTTGGAGAATTAGGTGAAAATCTTATAGTTTTTAGAAATGATCAAATAACTATAGACAAGATTATAGATTTGAAACCAGATAAAATAATTATTTCGCCAGGACCTTGTACTCCGAATGAAGCTGGAATATCCATTGATGTAGTTAAAAACTTTTATAAATCCACTCCAATACTGGGAGTATGTCTTGGACATCAGAGCATAGGGCAAGCTTTTGGTGGTAATATTATTTCAGCTAAAAAAATTATGCATGGTAAAATATCTCCCATAAAACATAATGATTCTAGAATGTATACTGATATTTCTAACCCCTTTAATGCAACCCGATATCATTCTTTGGTTATAGAGAGGCCATCCTTGCCTAACTGCTTAAATATAACTGCTTGGACGGAAGAAGATAATGATATTGAAATTATGGGCATAGAACATAAAGAATATCCAACATATGGCTTACAGTTTCATCCAGAGTCTATACTAACTACATCAGGTCATCAGTTATTAAAAAACTTTTTGGAAATATAAAATTGTATATTGAGTTACTAGAAAAATTAAAAAATAATGAGAGTCTAACAAGGGGCGAGTCAAAGAGATTTATCGATTCTGTCTTCACAGGAAAAATTCCAAGTTCTGTTTTAACAGAGTTTTTGATGTTATTAAACAAGAATGGTTTTGGCTCAGAAGAGCTGACAGGCTTTGCTATTTCCATGAGAGAAGCATCTAATAAGGTTGCTTTCAATAGAGAAGTAATTGATAACTGTGGTACTGGTGGCGATGGGCATGGCACTTTCAATATATCAACAACAGCTTCATTAATAGCGGCATCAGTTGGAGTCTATGTTGCTAAACATGGGAACAAAGCAGTAACTAGTAGCTCTGGTAGTGCTGATATTTTAGAAGCATCAGGTATAAATATTAATTTGTCCCCTGAACAGGTTTCACTCTGTTTAGAAAAAAATAATTTTGGATTTATGTATGCACCATTACATCATTTGTCTATGAAACATGTGGCAGAGTCAAGAAAAACCATATCTCCAGATAAAACTATATTTAATTTGTTAGGACCCTTAACAAATCCTGCTGGTGCTAGAAAGCAACTCATAGGTGTGTATTCAAAAAAGCTGATGCCAATGATGGCAGAAACCCTGGTGAATCTGGATGTTGAAAAAGCTATGATTGTCCATTCAAATGATGGTTTAGATGAGATAAGTATTTTTGATGAGACAAATATTACTGAAATAAATGGAGATAAAATAAATAATTATACTTTGGACCCTAAAGATTACTTCGATTCAGATTATAAAATGTCGGAAATAATAGTGAGTAATACTGAAGAGAGTTTAGATGTACTAAATAAAGTAATAGATAATGAGCCTGGAGCAGCCAGAGATATTTCTTTGATAAATGCAGCTGCGCTTATATATATTTCTGGTAAATCAAATACGATAGCAGATGCCCTCGATTTATGTAAGGATGCGTTAGAAACAAAGAAAGTCTATAATAAGTTAAAAAACTTAATAAAATATACCAATTTATTTAAAGATGCTTGATAAAATTATCCTTGATAAGACAGATGAAATTAAATTACTAAAGAGTAGTCAAAAACACAGCATTGACGATCTATTATCTATGGAGTTCAACAAGCGAGATTTCTATAGCTCTTTAAAGAATAAAATAAATTTAGGTAAAAATGCAATAATTGCAGAATTAAAAAAACATTCACCTAGCAAAGGTGCTTTAAATGAAAATCTGGATATTGCAAACTTCGCTAAGCTTTATGAAGAATCTGGGGCTGCATGTATATCTGTTCTTACTGATCAAAAATACTTTCATGGCGATATAAGTGATTTGATGACAGCTAAAGAGAATGTGAACATCCCTATTCTGAGAAAAGATTTTATATTAGATGAATCGCAAATTATTCAATCCAAGCTAATTGGTGCAGACTGTATATTATTAATCGTAGCTTGTTTATCTAAGGTACAATTTAATGAGCTTGTTGAAATCAGTCGTGAGCTGAACATAGAAATTCTAGTAGAAGTTCATGATAGAAAAGAATTAGATATTGCGTTAGAATCTAATTGTAAAATTATAGGAATTAATAACAGAAACCTTAAGACATTTGATGTTTCCATTGAAACAAGTATAGATCTAAGTGATTTTATAAAAGATGATGACGTTATAGTTATTAGCGAAAGTGGCATAAAGGATTTGGGTACTATCAAAATGTTAAATAGTAAAAATATTAACTCGTTTTTAATTGGCGAGAGTCTTATAAAGAGTAATAATCCAAGATCATTATTAAAAAAATTAGTTGGTTGATATGAAAAAAACATTAGGTATAAAACATTTGGCATTAAAGGTTAAGTATTTCAGAGAATGCTTGTCCTTCTATACTAACATAGTCGGTATGGAGATTGATTGGCAGCCTGATGATTCTAATGCTTATTTATCTAACGGAAAAGATAATCTGGCTCTACATGAAGATAAAAATCTTAATCTCGAATCTAGTGATAATAGGCTAGATCATTTTGGCATTATGTTGACTGATAAGAATCATGTAGATGAATGGTATGATAAAGTACTAGCACTTGATATTGAAATATATAAAAAACCACAAGATCATCGTGACGGATCAAGGAGTTTTTATTGTTATGATCCCGACAAAAATATATTGCAGTTTCTATGGCATCCGTCACTTAACAAATAATGATAAAAAAAATTAGTAACGTCAGTACAACTTTAATAGTAAATACCTATGATTGCTTCTATTATAGCGATGAACAGGACATTGCTAGCTGCCAAAATAAAATATCAAAAAAATATAATTCGACAGACTTGCTGGATATTTCTAGAAAAATATCACAAACCATACAAACTGAGATACTTCATGAGTCATCACACAATTTTGAACCTTTTGGAGATAGTGGATCATTATTAATTCAAGCAGATCTTAAGTTATACAACTCTGCTACCTTGCATTTAAAGGAAAGCCACATAACTTTTCATACATATATAGAAGATATTTTTGAACATTTTGCTATTGTAAGGTTAGAATATCATATTTCATCTTGTTCAGATTCTAATGTATATAATGCACTTAAAGACATAGTCTTAAATAAAAATAATCATAATATTTTTCCTGATTTAGTTTCAGTTGATTTTATTAGAAGAGGTGCGAAATATGGAAACTCTTATAAAGATATTCTATATGATACAAATACTTGGGGTTTTGAGAATTTTGATAAATATGAGATTTCTTCTGTTACCCAATCTTTGAATACAGAGCATCATACATTTCTTCTAGAGAAAGATAGCATGGTTCAGAAATATCAATCAGAACATAATTTTTTCCCTATAGATAAAATCGAAGAACTAAGAAGCTTTCTATTATCTAGTTACAGTGATAGTTCAATAGATCTTAATACTTTTGACAAAAAATCTTCGAAAAATAGCTAAAATATCGATGTTAGCTTTTTCATAATTTTAGAAGATATATTCATACCGGTCTTTATTGAATTTGGAATTTCATTTGACCCAATTCTTTTCACTGTATCACGATGTTTTTCTTCATCCTTGGATATTTTTTCCAGAAATTCTTTACTTCTAATATCATTTGCGGGAAGCTGTTTCACAGATTCTTTTAGATGATCTGATACTTGTTTTTCAGTCTCTTCAATAAAACCTAATTTCCAATCATTTTCTTTTATACCGGCCACTGAACCAAGAACATAAGACGATAGATACCACAGGGGGTTCAAAATACTTGAGCTACCATTTAATTCTTTCAGCCTCAAGTTGCATAGTTTTAAATGCTCATTTTCTTCATTACATATATCATATAATTTCATCTTTAGATTTTGATCTTTTGTATGAGCTGCTTGTCCTCTGTATAACCCTTGTGCACATATTTCGCCCATATGATTTATTCGCATTACCCTCTCAGATGCCTTTGATTCATCTTTAGACAAATTTACTTTATTTATACTAGATTTTTCAGGCATATTCCCTTTATTGTATATACAGTCAACAGCATACTCTATTTCTTCTATCAAATTATCTAAGGGCGAATAATGTTTAATTTCCATATGTTTTATTTAAACATCTATCATCTAACCAATAAATAAGTTTTTTTATAAATTTCTTGTATACAAGCGGTGATATGCGTAAAATCATGGATACTGTTGAAATGGATAAACATATGAATAATAAAGATTGGTACATAATAGATGCTGAAAAAGCCGTATTAGGCAGACTTGCTTCAAAAGTTGCAAGTATGCTCAAAGGAAAACATAAGCCAGCATATGCTCCTCATGAAGATCATGGTGATTATGTAGTTGTTATTAATGCCAAGAACTTAAATGTTACCGGCAATAAAATGGAAGATAAGGTCTATTATAAGCATACCGGATATATAGGTAATATGAAAAAACCTAACTTAGCTTCAGTTATGGAAAAAAATCCATCTTTCGTGGTAATGAATGCGGTCAAAGGGATGCTCCCAAAGAACCCGCTCGGAAGAAGCATGATCAAAAAGCTAAAAGTATATAATGATGAACATCATGATCATCATGCTCAAAAACCAAAAAAACTAGAGATTTAATATGTATAAAGCCTACGGAACAGGAAGAAGAAAAACATCAAGTGCAAGAGTGTACTTGAATGAGGGAACTGGTGCTATAACTATCAACTCGCGTGATGTAGATAATTTTGTGCAATCTAAAGCGTTGAAATCATATCTATTAGCTCCACTACAGAAGTCTCAATTAGAAGGCAAGATTGATTTGAAAATTAATGTTGCTGGCGGTGGGCCAAGCGGCCAAGTTGGAGCAATTGTACATGGGTTAACTAGAGCTCTTATAAAATATCAAAGCGACCTACTCCCCATCTTAAGAAGAGAAGGCTTCGTAACAAGAGATGCAAGAAAGGTAGAAAGAAAGAAAGTTGGTTTAAGAAAAGCTAGAAAAGCTACTCAATTCTCTAAAAGATAATTACATATTTTTGATTCCATCATCACCTGATATTAATAGGTTATCGGCGCCTCTCATTGCAAATAAACCGTTAGTTACTACCCCAGGTATATTATTAATTTTCTGCTCTAGCGCCATAGGTTCCAGTATTTCTAGTCCATGAACATCTAGAATTATATTGCCGTTATCAGTAATAAAATCATTTCTATATACCGGTCTACCACCCAATTTTATCATTTCAAGTGCCACCATACTCTGTGACATCTTGATAACTTCTATTGGTAATGGGAAGCTACCCAGCGTTTTAACATATTTACTGTCATCGATTAAACATAAAAACTTCTCACTAGAATTTGCAATTATTTTCTCTCGCGTCAAGGCACCGCCACCACCTTTGATTAGCTGTCTTTTATCATTAGACTCATCTGCGCCATCAATATAAAGCGGCAGCATACCTGATTCTCTTAATTCTATTACTCTTATTTTTTTTTCTTTTACCATTTTAGTGGTTAGTTCTGATGATGAGACTACAGCTTCTATTTTTGATTTTACAGTTTCAAGTTTATTTATTAACGCATGGACAGTAGTTCCAGAGCCTATTCCAATGATTTGTCCACTCTCAATATAATCTAAAGCAGCTTCCGCAACTTTATTTTTTTTTTGGTCCTGGTTCATAATTGCTATTTTCCACTAAGTTATATTAATATATGCTGTTATTATACATTATACATAGGCGTCATATGACAGAAAAGAAACTAAAATCAGTTTATAATAAAATCAAAACATCTAATGTATATGATGTTGCGACAAAAACACCTCTAGATTTTGCTACTAATTTATCAAAGAAGCTAAATAATGAGATTTTTATCAAGAGAGATGATCTCCAGCCTGTTTTTTCTTTCAAACTCAGAGGTGCATACCATAAAATCTCTAAATTAAAAAAAAATAAAAATATAGGCACTGTAATTGCGGCATCAGCAGGCAATCATGCACAGGGAGTTGCTATGTCCGCGCAAAAATTAGCAATAAATGCTATTATTGTTATGCCTACAACAACGCCTAAAATTAAAATAGATGCTGTAAAATCTCTTAAGGCAAATGTAATACTCCATGGTGATACATATGATGACGCATATGATTTTGCTAAGCAAAAAGCAAAAAAAGAAAAAATTGATTTCATCCATCCATATGATGATCTTGATGTGATAGCTGGTCAAGGCACAATCGCACAGGAGATTATTGATCAGTTAGAGTGTAAACCTGATTATATCTTTGTACCAGTTGGTGGCGGAGGTTTAATAGCAGGTATAACTGCGTATATGAGTCATGAAAGTCCAAAAACAAAGATTATTTCAGTTGAGCCAAACGATTCTGACTGTTTTAATCAAGCTTTCAAATCTAGAAAAAGAGTCAAGCTTAATAATATAGGTATATTTGCTGATGGTGTAGCAGTAAAACAAATAGGCCGTCAGACATTTGATCTCACAAAGGATAAAGTTTTTAAATCAATGGTGGTTACCACTGATGAAATTTGCGCTGGAATTAAAGATTTATACGATGAGACAAGAACGATAGCAGAACCTGCTGGAGCCTTGTCAATTTCAGGTATTAAAAAATTTATTAAATCACATAATATTCAAAATAAAGTTTTTGTTGCTATTTTTTGCGGCGCTAATATGAATTTTGATAGGTTAAGGCATGTTTCTGAAAGATCTGAAATTGGGGAATTAAATGAAATGCTTCTTGGAGTCACTATCCCTGAAAAACCTGGTAGCTTTAAGAAGTTTTGTTCTTTAATTGGTAAAAAATCAATAACTGAGTTTAACTATAGGTATTCAGATCAAAAAAAAGCTCATGTATTTGTTGGGATTAAGTTATCAAATGGGATTAAAGATAAAAATAAAATCTTGTCTAATCTCAAAACAAATAAATATAAAGTTATTGACCTAACTGATAATGAAGTAGCCAAGCTACATATAAGATATATGGTTGGAGGTGTATCGAATAGCGCTTCTAATGAAATGATTTTTAGATTTATTTTTCCAGAGAAACCTGGTGAGCTATTTATTTTCTTAAATGCAGTTGGCAGTAACTGGAATATAAGTCTGTTTCACTATAGAAATCATGGGTCCGACTTTGGAAGAGTGCTGATAGGTATTCAGGTTGAGCCAAAAGATTTAAGTAGATTACTTAGACACTTAAAGACCCTTAATTACGAGTTTTTTGAAGAAACTAGCAATAAAGCATACCATTTGTTTCTGAGTTAAAAAAAGGCCCCATATGGAGCCTTTTAGTGGTTCAGAGAGCTAATCAAAAATAATTAGCTCAAATCTTCAACAATAATAGAATTATCTTCTACGTTTTGTTGTTTTTTTCTTCTTTTTAGCAACTTTCTTCTTAGCTTTCTTTTTAGTTACTTTTTTCTTCTTTTTAGCAACTTTCTTCTTAGCTTTCTTCTTAGTAGTTTTTTTCTTAGCTACTTTTTTCTTAGCTTTCTTCTTAGCTGCTTTACGACGAGTAGTTGTTACCTTTTTCTTAGCAACTTTTTTCTTACTCGCTTTCTTTTTGGTTACTTTAGTTTTTCTCTTAGCAACCTTTGCTTTTTTCTTTGCTACCATGGCTGTTTCCTCCGCAGTGTTTGGTATTCTTTTTCAGTTTATTTAGTTAAATTGAATAAAACAAGTTATTTTTCATTGTTTTTATTTTTTTTTTAAAGTTTTTTTATAGTATTTTGATTTTATTTTTGCTTTTAACAAATATATTTATGATTTTTTATTTTATTTCTCTTCTAATTTTAAAATATAATCCCAATCTTTCTTTTGTACTTCTGTAATTGATAGTCTATTACCTTTTTGAACAACTCTCATATCTTTTAATTTTTTATGAGACTTTAATTCACTTAATGTTATTATTTTTTTTAGTTTTCGCTTATATTTAACATCTACCATTAACCATGTTGGGCTCTCTTTTTTGCTCTTAACATCATAATACTTAGCTTTTTTATCAAATGCCGTATGATCTGGATAAGGCTTAGAGTTGATTGTCATTAATCCATATATACCAGGGACTTCACAATTTGAATGGTAAAAAAAAGCTTGATCTCCAATCTTCATGTCATCTCTAATCATGTTCCTTACTTGATAATTCCTAATGCCATCCCAAGGTTCAGTCTTATCTCTTTTTAGATCATCGATATTGTAGTCTTCAGGTTCATTTTTCATGAGCCAAAACTTCATCTTTCGCCACCAATCTCTAGTAGTGATTGTTGTAAATCATTTATTTCGTCTGATACATTAGCAAATTCTTTTAAATCATCTTCCTGTTTAAGAAAAGAGCTAACAATATTCAGTGCTGTCATGACAGCTACTTTATCTTTAGACATTGACGGTACATTCTTTTTAATCTCTGACATTTTTATGTCCAAATATGCTGCAGATTTCTGAAGAAGATCAATTTCAGATTTATTACATTTAATTTTGTATTCTTGATCCATCACCGATATTGTTATTTGTTCTTGATCCATTATATTAACCAATATTCTTTATGCGTTCTAGGATAGCTTCTATCTGTTCTTTTGCAGCCTCATTTTTTTTAACAAGTTCTGCTTTTTCCGATACCAGATACTCCTGTTGTTTCTGCAGCAGTGAGTTTTCAATTTTAATCTTTTTCATATTCTCTTTGATATTATCAATAGATGCTCTTAGATCTTGCAGTTGTTCGCCTATTTTTGTCATAATCTACCATTAAAAATCATTTATTTAGAGACATATATTATAATGTTTCTATAATAGATAATCTATCAACTATTTTAAAAGAAACAATGAATAATTTAGAAAATAAACTTGAAACACATCTATCTTCTATTGATAGTTCTTTTACCATTGTTGAAGCACTCGGCTATTTAACTGGATTTGCTTCATCAAACTGTGACTTTAACTCTTATAAAGAAGGTTTGATCACATATTTTAATTCTGACTCTTTAGAAAAATCACTTAATCTTGATATTGATCTTATTGAAAGCAATATTGATAATATTAGAGAAAATATTAAAACTGATGTTTCAATCTTATTTTTTAATGACGAACCAGATTTATCAGCAAGACTACTATCTTTATCTGACTGGATTAGAAGCTATATCGTCAGTATAAATTATCTATGCACTAATAAACTTTTAAAAAATACTTTAACACTTCAAGAAATATTGCATGATTTTTCAGAGATAACGAAGGTCAGTACTGATTATGACTTAGATGATGATAATCAAGTATTAGAGAAGAGCTATCAAGAAATTAGCGATTATGTTATTGCATCTATATCTCATATTTATAATGAATCTAATGAGGAGGCTTACACCAATGAGTAAAAATTCAGTATTTAAAAAAAGAAGACTGCTTCTCGCAAAATATATGGAACCAAACTCAACTGCCATAATTAGTTCTTCTCCTATTCAAATAAGGAACAATGATTCGGCTTATAGATATAGGCAATGTAGTAATTTCTATTATTTAACGGGTTTTGAAAAGCCCGACTCTGTATTATTAATATACAAGAACAGATCTAACTCTGTGGCCCATTTTTTTTCTAAACAACCAAATAAACATGATAGCGTTTGGTCTGGGGAACTACTGACTAGCAGAAAAATCCAAAATATTTATGGGTTTGATAAGTGTGGATATATTGAAAATTTAGAACTTGAGTTATACGGCTATCTCAAAAAATCTAAATCAATTTATCATTCACTATCAAAGCAATCAGATTTACTGACTCTAGTCGATGGTTGCTTACAGAAAATTGAAAATAATTATCGAAAAGGCGCAGAACTCCCATCCAATCATTATTCTATTAATAAAATTATTCATAAATTAAGATTAATAAAGAGCAATGAAGAAATAGCTATAATTAAAAAAGCTTGCAAGATTTCTGCTGATGCCCATATAAATTTAATGAGAAAATGTAAACCTAACGTTTCGGAGAAACAAATAGAATCACAGCTTTTATATGATTTTGGATCCAATAATGCTACTGAAGCATACACTTCCATAGTTGCTGGGGGTAAAAATGCATGTATTTTACATTACATTGATAACTCTTCTAAATTAAAAAATGGAGATTTACTGTTGACTGATGCAGCTTGTGAATTCGAATATTATGCATCTGATATAACAAGGACAATTCCCATTAATGGCAGATTCACCCAAGATCAGAAGCTGATATATTCTTTGGTATTAAGAGCACAAAAAAATGCGATCTCAAAATGCTTGGTTGGGAATACACTTCAAGACATTCACAAAGCCGCAGTTAGAACATTAACCAAAGGGCTAATTGACCTTGGTTTACTTCGAGGTGATTATAAGTCTATAGTTAAAAATGAACTTTACAAAAAATTCTACATGCATAATACCGGTCATTGGATGGGCCTAGATGTCCATGACCCTCTTGAATATGTATCTGATGGTAAACCTGTAAAGCTTAAACCAGGTATGATTTTTACAGTGGAGCCTGGTTTGTATATAAAAGCAAACAAAGATGTAGATAAAAGATTCCACAACATTGGCATAAGGATTGAAGATGACATACTAATTACAAAAAATGGGCCTGATGTTCTAACTTCAATGGCCCCAAAAGAGATATGTGATATAGAGAATATCATGAATAATACGAAATGAATAAAAAGTATGATTTTTTAATTAGTGGTGCAGGGCTTGTCGGGGCCTTAACAGCATTACAATTGGCAAAACATGGTTATAGCTGCTGTTTGATCGAAAAAAATAACTTATCAAAAAGCAGTACCTTTAAAAACTATGCCCCACTGTCACTTAATTATAGATCTTTCTTAATTCTTAAAAAATTTGGTTTATGGGATCAAGTAGAAAAATATGCCTACCCAATTAAAAAACTTAAGTTAAAGAGTTTTAGTAGTTTAAATAGATTATCCTTTGAGTCTACTGATATTGGTTTAAATAATCTAGGTTATGTGGTTGATCGAAGATCCCTATTATCAACATTTTTAAATGCTTTAACACAATCGCCTAAAGTAGATATTATTGAAAATAATTATATAAAAGATATTGAGATAGAAAGTTCCAAAAATAATTGTATTAGCTCAAAAATAGAATCTGGAAAAACTATAGAAACCAATTATTTGATAGTTTCTGATGGCGCAGATTCAAGAATAAAAAATATTTTGAATATAGATTCTGAGATTATTGATTATTCTCAATCGTCATATATATACAATGTAAAAGCAGATTTTGAAGAAAATACTGCTATACAAATATTTAATAGATACGGTATATTTGCGGCCATACCATATGAGAAGGACTATTTAAGTATAGTTCTTAGCCTTGATGATAAATACGAAGAAAAGTATTTTAATGACAGTAAGCCTAACGAGGATTTGATCTGTACTATTTTTAAAAAATACATAAAAAATATTAGTAACTTTGAGTTTGTCAGTAAATATTCTTTGATCACTTCAAGAGCGAATAATATAATTAAAGATAATATTTTGTTACTCGGGAATTCTTCTCAGTTACTCCATCCAGTAGGAGCGCAAGGTTTCAACTTAGCGCTCAGGAATTTGGAAACCTTATTAAACTGTATTCAGGCGGATTCAGATTTATCTAATGTATCTAGTTTAATTAATTTTGACAGAAAGTCAGCTTTTTCAAATGTTGATTATGCAACTAATATATTTGCCAATAATATGTTGTTGTCAAAGATAATTACATTTACTACGTATAATTTAGTAAAATCATCTCCTGTCTTAAAAACTAAATTTTTAGAGAAGATACTTGGCCTTGAAGGTTATCCATATTTGTCTATAGGCACTAAATAATGAAAAATATTGTTATTTATGGGGATGGGATTATTGGAAAACTAACCGCTGTAGTATTGTCTGATTTCTTTAATGTTTATTTAGTAATAAATAAAAAATCTAAAAGTTTAGATAAAAAACAGGCTAGGTATTTTTCAATTAACCTTCTGTCTAAGTTCATGTTTTTGAAATATAGGCTATGGGATGATATTCAAAAAAATAGTATTATAGGATATGATGAAATCCTTACTTGGCATGAGGCGCTAAGCGAAGATATTTTATTTCGATCAAGAGATGTAGCTTTTGATAAGTTAGGTTATATTGTAAAAGATTTAGATATTATTGAATCACTCGATAATCACTTAAGTGCAAAAAAAAATATATTCAAGTTGGACTCAGAAGATTCCGATAAAATTGACAATATCAATACTATTTTTAACATCAAATCAGATCATGTGACGAGAGATTTCCTTAATCATCATCCTTGCCAATATAATAACATCGTATATGACCAAAAAGCTCTAGTTCTAAATTTGATTTTGAAAAAGAATATTAATGAAAACACTGCTCTACAAAGATTTGATAAAAATCAAATTCAGGGTATGTTGCCAATCTCGAATAATCAATATAATCTAATTTGGTCAGCAAATAGTTCTTTCGTAGACGAGCTTCAAGGGTACAGTAATACTCAGATCATTAATTTACTTAACAAGAACTTTAAGGGTAGAGTTGGTGAAATTGCTGATATTTCTCCACCTGTAACTTTCCCTTTAACTGGCTTTAATTCTACAAAATATATTTTAGATAACTTCGTTTTGATTGGTGGCGCAGCTCACTCAATACACCCAATGGCAGGACTTGGCTTGAATATGGGCATACAAGATATTTATTTTCTACAAAAATATATTAAAGCGGAAGATTCTATAGATGACGCTTTAAGCTCATATGAAAGATCTTGCATTATAAATAATAGTAGATTTTTTAGAACAATTAATTTCCTTATGCAGTTTTTTACTAGTGGAAGGACACCAAATATAGTCAGATCTAAATCTTTACTAATTTTCAACAAGAATAAATTTCTTAAAGATAAGGTTATTAAAATTGCAACAGGTCTTGATGTATTAAAATCAGAATCAAAAGATCAATATTGTAAACCCAGTTATTAGCAGCATTAGTGAAAAGAAATTCATTAGCATCGATGTATTTGTTATGAAGGTAACCCCAGCGCCAATATAAGAAAAAATCAATGTGCTTATGGATATAATTATAAATGCATCAAAATTTATAAAATTGAATATTGTAACACTAAAAATATTTGTAACTTTACTTATCATAAATGTAATAACTATTCCTAATAACGCAATCGGAACACCACATGCAGCTGCAGTTGCTATACTTTTCTTCATGCTTTCTCCATGATATTTGAAGTATGGAGTTGTTAAAGTGCCACCTCCTACACCCAGCATAGTACTAATTGAGCTGGTAAAAACTGAAAATATATTAATTAATTTATATTCTTTTTTTGAAACTATTTTATTTTTTTTATCTTCTTTTTCAAAAATTAAGTATATAGATATCAGGATCAGCAATAAACCATAATATAGTTTTATGGTGTCGTTAGACAATACAGTAATCAGTATTACTCCTAATAAAGATCCTATTGTTATGCCTGGTAGCATTTTATAAAAAATACCCCAGTTTACTAATTTATTTTTGTTATGTTTTATAGCAGCTGACATGCTTGAAATAACAACACATGCAAGAGAGGTACTGACAGCACTTTGCATCATATGTGCTGAGTTAATATCGTAATTATTAAATATGAAAAACAGCATAGGCACAAAAATAATACCACCACCTAGACCTAAAAGCCCTCCTAGAAACCCACCTAAGGATCCACATATAACATAAAGAAGATAAATACTCATTTTTAAGATCGCCTAAAATTTATATATTATAGTTTAAAATATCCACAATTGTGGCATACTATATGAAATTAAATTTTTAGATAATTCATTTTAATATAATAAGGAAAAACACATGTCAGGAAATCATCATTTATACGTGCCAGGGCCATCTAATGTGCCGGCTGCTGTGCAACAAGCAATTCACTGTCCAATGGAAGATCATAGGAATCCTACAATTCCAGATTTAATAGGTCCATTAATGGAGGATATGAAAAAAATAGTTTTAACAGAAAAAGGAAAAGTTGTTTTCTTTCCTTCATCTGGCACAGGTTGTTGGGAAGCTGCGCTTCAAAGTACACTTAATATTGGCGATACTGTGCTAGGAGCCAGTTTTGGCCAATTTAGTATGTTATGGCTAGATATGTGCGAAAGACTTCAATTTAAAGCGATTACAATGGAAGAAGAGTGGGGAACTGGAGCGAACCCTGAAAGCTATCATAGAGAGTTATCAAATGATAAAGATCATAAAATAAAAGCTGTTTTAGTATGTCAAAATGAGACCGCAACAGGTGTAAGAAGTGATGTTCTTGCCATAAGAAAAGTTTTAGATGATTTAAATCATCCTGCATTATTAATGGTTGATGGTGTTAGCTCAGTTGCAAGTTATGAATTCAGGATGGATGACTGGGGTGTTGATTGTGTAGTTAGTGGATCACAGAAAGGTTTGATGCTACCTGCTGGAATTGGTATTTTAGGCTTGAGCCAAAAAGCAATTGCTGCCATGGAATCTTCAACTTACCCAACATGTTATTTCGATGTAAAGGATATGCTGGCTAAACTAGAAACAGGATACACGCCGTATACTCCTCCGGTTAACTTACTAAGAGGAATGAGGGTTGCAATTGATATGTTGCTTGATGAAGGTCTTGAAAATGTATGGAAAAGACATCATCGCCTTGCAGAGGGAACAAGAAGAGCAATTTTAGATGGATGGGGCATGAAATTATGCGCTAAAGAGCCAAAGTGGCACTCAGATACCGTTAGTGCGATAGTTGTTCCTGAAGGAGCTGATGCAGTGCCTGTTATTAGTACAGCATTTCATACATATAATTTAGCGCTTGGCGCAGGTCTTGCTAAAGTAGCAGGTAAAGTATTTAGAATAGGCCATCTTGGTGATCTAAATGAATTAATGCTTTGTAGCGCTATAGCTGGTGCTGAGATGTCTATGATGTCCAATGGCATTAAAGTTGAACTTGGAAGCGGTATTGCAGCTGCCTCTAAGTATTGGCTAGATAATCCAGCGGGGAAATAATTATGACTAAACCAGTAGCAATAGTCACAAGAAAGTGGCCAGAGGAAAATGAGAAAAGACTTAAGGAATTATTTGATGTTCAGTTAAATGAATCAGATAACCCATTTACAGCTGAAGAACTCAAATCAGCTCTCCAAAACTGTGATGTATTAATGCCAACAGTGACAGATAAAATCACTGCTGATATATTATCTGTTGAAAATCGTAGAGCGAACATGATTGGGAATTTTGGAGTAGGTTTTAATCATATAGATATCAACGCCGCAAAGGAACAAGGTATTACCGTATCAAATACTCCAAGCGTATTAACAGATTGCACCGCAGACATCGCCATGTCGTTGTTATTGATGGTAGCGAGAAGAGTTGGCCAAGGAGAAAGAGAGCTAAGATCAGATAATTGGACTGGTTGGAGACCGACTCATCTACTAGGTACTAAAGTTACCGGTAAGAAATTAGGTGTGATTGGTTTTGGAAGAATAGGACAAGCTGTTGCTAAGCGTGCTCATTTTGGTTTTGACATGGACATTCAATATTGGGATCCATATGATATTCCAGCTGATGTGACTAAGAAGTTTAATGCAACTAAACTTGATACAATAGAGGACGTCTGCAAAGAATGTGACTTTGTCTCAATTAACTGTCCTGCTACAAAAGAAACATTTCATCTTATGAATGATGAAAGATTTAAATTAATGAAAAAATCAGCTTTTATTATCAATACTGCTAGAGGTGACATCATAGATGAAAAAGCCTTAGTGAACGCATTAGTAAATAAAGAAATAGCTGGTGCTGCACTTGATGTCTTTGAAACAGAACCTAACTTACCAAATGAACTTAAGACTATGGAAAATGTTGTTTCTTTCCCACATTTGGGTAGTGCAACATTAGAAACTAGAATTGCGATGGGTAATACAGCAATAGATAACACTCTAGCTTTTTTTGCAGGGACTGAGTTGCCAAACAAAGTAGTCTGAGCTGAAATTAATGTCGCTTAGAGAAGATGCTAAAAAAATATATTCATCGAGTATTGCTAAACTAGATCCATCTAGAACGGTGTATGACTATTTGTCATCTAATAGTATAGTCAAACCTCATTTTGATAAAATTTATCCTGTTGCATTTGGGAAAGCATCCATATCTATGATGTCGGGATTATTGGACTACTTGAAAGATCAATTTCCAGAAACTCAGATACACGAAAAACCAATTGTTATTTCTAATGATTCTCAAGAAACCATAGAACATAGTGTTGATCTGCATTTTTCTTCCCATCCTGTGCCAACTGAGAAAAGTGTTGCGGCTGGAGATAAAGTAATAAATTATATTTCTTCTTCTAGTGATAAAGACTTAATTATTTTTCTTATTAGTGGTGGAGCTTCAGCATTGTTATCTAAACCACCTTCATCCATCAGTCTTGAAGATAAAATTACACTTACAGATTTACTTTTGAAATCAGGAGCGTCAATTAATGAAATGAATACTGTCAGAAAACATATGTCTGATATCAAGGGAGGCAGGTTAACTAAGTTTGCTGAACCATCATCATGTTATTCTTTAATTATTTCTGATGTTATTAACGATGATATAAGTTCAATTGCGAGTGGTCCTACAACACGTGATAAAACAACATATAAAGATGCTGAGAATATTCTTAATAATTATAACTTACTAGGGAAAACTCCTGTATCTATTCTTGATCATATTCATAAAGGTGTTAGTGGTGAAATTGAAGAATCACCCAAGGATATTATTAATTGTGAAAATAAAATTATTTCAAGCAATAGATTATATAGAGATCAACTAGCAACATTTGCAAAAAAGCATGGTTATAATCCAGTATTAATCCAAAGAGACATAATTGGAGAAGCAAAAGAGGAAGCATTTTTTTTAATAGACCAAATTAACGAGCATGTTAACAACACTTGTGATAAACCTTTAGCAATAATATCCGGTGGAGAAACAGTCGTAAGTATGCAAGGTTCTGGCAAAGGAGGCAGAAATCAAGAATTAGCCTTATCTTTTCTAGCTAATAATAAAAAAATTAATACTCAAAGAGAATGGCTGTTACTGTCAGTTGGCACAGATGGTATTGATGGCCCAACAAATGCCGCTGGTGGCATTATTGATAATGTATCTGTTAAGTGTATGATGGAGTCAAATAGTGATATTAATAACTTTCTAAGTAACAATGATTCATATAACTACCTAAAAGAAATAAACTCATTATACATAACCGGCCCATCGGGTACTAATGTTGCTGATATACAATTGATTTTAGTAAGATAATACTATTTCTGCTTCGCCCAGTTTTCAAACATTTTTATTGTATAGTCTAAATCCCTTTTTAAATGACTAGAAGAAATAAACCCAGCTTCATACATTGATGGTGCAAAAAATACACCATGATCTAACATATAGTTAAAAAAGTCTAAAAAAATATGTTTAGGTGATTTGTCAATATCCTTTAGATTCTCGAGTTTTGATTTAGTCAAATATATGCCAAACATTCCACCCTCTGAATCTGCAGACATATCTAGCTTATACTTGCTGCATATATCATTGAATCTTGAAACAAAATATTGTGTTTTTTTAGATAGGTCACGAAAGTAATTTTTTTTTGATATTATTTCAAGAGTTTTTAAACCTGCTGCCATAGCTAATGGATTACCAGATAAAGTTCCAGCTTGATACACACTACCAAGCGGTGCTATGTAATTCATAATTTCTCTTTTACCGCCAAATGCACCAACTGGTAACCCACCCCCAAGCACTTTACCTAAAGTAGTTAAATCAGGCATTACATTATATATATGTTGAGCACCAGCTTTTGAGACCCTAAACCCTGTCATTACCTCATCAAAGATGAGTACGATATTATTTTTAGTACAAACCTTTCTCAAATATTCTAAAAAACTTTTCCTAGCTCTGATAAAATTCATATTTCCTGCTATAGGCTCAATAATAATTGAAGCTATATTTCCACCTTTGATTGCGTTGTTTACCGCATCTATATTATTGTATTCTATGGATATAGTATTTCTTGCATTAGCCTTGGTAACCCCCAATGAATCCGGAGTTCCAAATGTTGATGCACCAGAACCGGCTTTAATCAAGAAGGAGTCTCCATGTCCATGATAACAACCATTAAACTTTATGATTTTATCTTTGCCTGTGTATCCCCTTGCAAGTCTTATAGCACTCATAGTGGCCTCTGTACCAGAATTTACCATCCTAATTTTTTCTATTGATTTATAAATCTGACAAACTTTTTTAGCTATCAAAACCTCATTTTGGCAAGGTGCTCCATAAGTAATACCATCTTTCATCGTTTTATTTAAAACTTTCAAAATCCTATCATCTGAGTGTCCAAGGATTTGTGCTCCCCATGAACCAATAAAATCAATATATTTATTACCATCTTCATCAAATAGATACTGGCCTTTTGCTCTTTTTACGAAAAATGGAGAAGAATTTACAGATGAAAATGCTCTTACTGGAGAGTTTACGCCGCCAGGGATATATTTATTTGCTTGTAAAAATAACTTTTTTGAGTTTTTCATTATAAAATTATACTCTTAATATTTTCGATTTCTCTCTTTATTTCCTTATTATCAAAAACCCCAGAAATCATGCTTATCATGTCGGGTTTATACTTAAGCAGACTACTCACATTGGATTTATTGATTCCACCAATAACACAAATTGGAATTTTAATTACTTTTTTTGCTTCTGTCAAAATAGAGTGTTTGATTAACTTAGACGACTCTTTTGAGGTTGTAGGGTACATTGATCCAAAAGATACATAACTTGCATCGTTATCCATAGAATACTTTGCTAGTTCAATTGAATCATAACAAGATTTCCCTATTATAAAATTTTTACCAAAATACCTTCTTGCAGACCTAAGATCCATGTCCTTTGAGCCTATGTGTAATCCGCTTACATCAAACATTTTAGCCATGTAAGGATCATCATTAATTATTAGTTTAACATCATTCATAATGCATAATAATGATATAGATTTTATTAAATAAGCTTTTCTTCTAAATGATAAATTCTTAGATCTGAATTGAATAATATTAACGCCTGATTCAACAACTAATTTTATATGATATAGATAATCAATATCAGATTTGTAAATACTTGGAGTAATTGGATACAGACCATTGAGTGCTTTATTATTTTCCATAAATATTTATAACAAATTAATTGGGTTTATCAAAGAATTATGAGAAACTACTGAAATATTATGAAAAGATATCTATGTTTAATTTGTGGGCTAATTTATGATGAGGCAAAAGGATGGCCAGATGATGGTATTGAGCCAGGGACAAAATGGGAAGATGTGTCGGAAAACTGGGCTTGTCCTGATTGTGGAGCTGGCAAAGAAGACTTTGATATGATCGAAATAACTTAGGCAATGTAGTTGCTAAAAATATCTTCTATAGATCGTAATACTCTAAAGATAGCCATACCTTTAATTATATCTAACATAACAATTCCCTTAGTTGGTTTTGTTGATAACGTTATGATGGGTCATCTTGGGTCTATTATATACATCGGTGCAATTGGTGTAGGCACTATTATAATTAGTTATATATTGTTTAGTTTTGGTTTTATTAAGTCTCTTACTACTGGGTTTGTATCTCAACATAGCGGCAGTAAATCAGACTTAAAACTATTGTTATCATTAGCACATCTAACCCTCATAGCATCGTCAATTTCTATAATTATAATTTTGTTTAGAGAAGAAATAGTATTTTTTTCGTTAATGCTTATGGATCCTTCTTTTGAAGTTAGTCAAGGTGCTAAAATTTACCTAGATTATAGGATTTGGTCTGTCCCAGCTATATTTTATAGAGATATATTAATAGGTTATTACATTGGTCGTCAGCAAACAAAAATTGCCATGGGCATCAGCATTACAGTTAATATTATTAATATTTTATTAGATTATATATTTATTTTTTATTTAGGATTTAGTATTGAGGGTGTAGCAATTGCATCACTAATAGCAGAATATTCTGTAATCCTTTTTATTCTTTATGCTTTTAAGACAGAAAAAATATTTTCTAGAGTCTCTATTGGTTTGAGTGATATTTTTGATTGGGGAAAAATTAAAAGCAAACTAATGATTAACTCTGATATGTTTATTAGGTCATTTCTTCTTATGACTATATTTGTATACTTCATGAGTGTAGGCGCTAGTTATGGTAATGAAGTATTAGCAGCAAATACGATATTATTAAATTTCTTTTTTATTTTCTCCCATGGCATAGATGGTTTCGCACATTCAGCTGAAGTTCTTGTCGGAAACTCTATTGGGAAGAAAAATAAAAATTTTCTTAATAGCTCAATATTTTCAACAGGCAGGCTATCAATTTACTTAATGTTCCTTTATATAATATTTTTTATATTTTTTAGTCAGGATATAATTGCGTTTATTACTAATAGCGAGACTGTTAATATCCTTTCCAACACTTATATGTTGTACATATATCTAATTTTTGTATTTGCCACTATTGCATTCTGGCTTGATGGAGTCTTTATTGGGGCTATCAAAGTAAAATTACTAAGAAATGTTATGGTCATATCTGCTATATCATTCTTTGTATTAGAAACAATACTATTAGGAGGGGATAATCAAGGTTTATGGTTATCTTTCCTGATTTTTTTTGGCCTAAGAAGTTTATTATTGTCTATTATTCTCTATAAATATATTAATGATAATAAGTTTCTAGAAAATTAACTTATACTGATTACAGTTCATAATATTTGTGCTATATTGGGAAAAATTTGGTCAATAGTAACCTTAAGGAGAGAGAATCATGGTATTTGGATTATTTAAGAAAAAGGAGCCAGTTACAGTTACTGTAAAAGGTACTGGTGAAACTTTTAAGTGCGAGCCAGGTCAATTATTAATGAAAGCTGCTTTTGCTGCAGATGTTAAATGGCCTCACTCATGCAAAGTTGGTAGTTGTGGATCGTGCAGAGCAACTATTGTAGAGGGAGAAGGAGCATATCCATCTAGCCCATGTGACCCTACTGCACTACTTCATAAAGAAGAAATGGACAATGGGATGGTTATTGCATGCCAATGGGTTCCAAGCACTGACATCACAGTAGATGTTGAAATAGGAGCTGAAGGCGATAAGAGAGGCATGATCTAAATCTCTATAGTTGGCCATAAGATTTCGACACAGAGTTAGCAGATTCTTTTGCTAACTCATATGCCTCTTTATCTCTAGTATTAATAAGTTGTCCAAAATATAGTAAAACTTTAGTGTTTTTTCTTCCCAAGCACCTCAGTGTTATTTTTAGAAGAGTTTGGGTTTTATCAGCCCAACATACATCGTTATCTGAAGCCATATTCTGAGGATAATCTACAGGGTATCTAATGAATATAGATTGAAGGTTACTATTAGATTTTGCAATAGAATTGAATAACTTACTATGAAACTTTCTTACATTAATGCCATCACCGATTCGCCCCTCTGGGAAAAAAATAATATTTTTATCTTTTTTCATATAGTCTTTCATAGTATTTATTACGCTGTCATTATCATCTGTATCACCTCTTTTTATAAAAATAGTCCCTGTTTTGCCAGCTAAATGACCTATTATTGGCCATGATTTAATCTCAGATTTAGCTACAAAGTTTGATGGAATAATTGAATTTAAAACTATAATATCTAGAAAACTAATATGATTAGAAACAAAAGCATTTGCTTGCATGGATATTTTACCGTCCGAGATAATTTTTAGACCAAACAACTTCATTAAAACTTTCATCCAATATTGGCTGATTTTGTGATGAATAGTTTTCAAGTTTGATATATTTGTAGGATAGAAAAGTAAAATTATTAATCCAGCTAATATATGTATAATTAATAGTGGAAAACGAATAGTTAAAAGAATTATTTTCATTATTTCATGAACTCAATAAATTTATCTATACTTTCTATTGGTGCTGAACATACATTATTCTGACACACATATGCTCTAAATTTACCTTTTGGTTTTTTATCAGACAAACTATCTACCATTAAAGTAATATTATTAGGTATAAAATATATATTGTCATTTAAAGTTTGAAGTTTATTAATTAGATTCTGATTATATTTAAGGTCGCTTTCTTCACACCTGATTATGATTAACCTTTTAGAATTATGCGTCTTAGGGGCAGCTAATAAAAGGCTTGAATGCGATGAACTAGACCTATTTAAAGAATCATGTGCTGACTTGATTCCATTCTCAACAGCATCAAAATACTTAATATTTCCTGTTAGCTCATAAAGTTCCATGAGAACACCTATCGTTATACTATTGCCTGATGGAAGTGACTCGTCCATATATGATTTTGGTCTATATATGAGCTCTTCATGATTATCTGAAGTAAAGTAAAAACCTCCATTTTCAATATCTTGAAAATCTTTAACTAAAACATCAGTTATTTTAATTAAATACTCAAAATTTGAATCATCCCACTCAATTTTGAGTATTTCCAAGCAAGCTCTTGAGAGAAATGCATAATCATCAAGATATGCATTGAAGCATGCTTTGTCATGATAACATGCATATAATTTACCATCTTGCCACATATTATTTTTTATAAAATCAAATGATTTTTTTGCTGAAACCAAATAATCTTTATTTTCAGTCACCTTATACGCATTTATCATTCCCTCAATCACTAATGCATTCCATGAGACGAGTACTTTTTTATCTGTTCCTGGCCTGATCCTTTCATCTCTTTTCTGAAGTAATTTCTTGCATATCTTGTTTGCTATATCTATATTTTCAAGATAGTAACTTTCATTAGTTTTGGTCACATGTAAGTGATATTTGCCATCAAAATTTGGCCTATCATATACAACGAACATTTTTTTAAAAACATCAATTTCTTCCTTATTTAGTATATTCTTTAAATCATCATCTGACCAAACATAGAATTTACCCTCTATCCCTTCAGAATCAGCATCAATAGTTGAATAATAACCTCCATCATTACTTTGCATTTCAGCCAAGAGCCAGTCACATGTCTGTGATAGTTTATTAAGATACATTTTATTACCTGTTTTCCTAAATGCATTGGCTAATATGCTAATCATAGGGCCATTATCGTACAACATTTTTTCAAAATGTGGGATCATCCATAGTTCATCAACGGAGTATCTGAAAAACCCACCTTTTAAATGATCAAAAATACCAGAGCAGCACATTCTAGAGAGTGTTAAGTTTATAGCATCCAACACATCCTTGTCTTGTTTTTTTAATGTCTTAATAAGAAATTCTAAATTGTTGATATGGGGAAACTTTGGCGCCGACCCAAAACCACCATGAACCTTATCCATAGAGGCTAATAATTCATTTTTAACTTTTTCCATCAGGTTATCATTGATGATGTTTTTTGATTCCTTTAATTTATTTAAATTATTAAAAATATTTTTAATTTGGACATTTTGTAATTCTATGTCTCTTTTTTGATCTATATAAAAATCATTTACTCTAATCAAAATATCTTTGAAAGATGGTAATCCATGTCTTTCAGTATTTGGGAAGTATGTCCCAGCAAAAAATGGAAACTTCTTTGGCGTCATAAAGACAGTAAGAGGCCACCCTCCTGTTTTGCCAGTAATTATAGTTTGAGACATCTGATAAATCTTATCTAGATCTGGTCTTTCTTCTTTATCAAGCTTTATATTAATAAAGTTTTTATTCATTATTTCTGCTGTAGCATCATCTTCGAAAGATTCATGTGCCATTACATGACACCAGTGACATGCAGAATAGCCTATTGATAACATGACAGGTTTGTCTTCTTGTTCTGCTATTAGGAATGCTTCATCAGACCAAGGGTACCAGTCTACTGGATTATCAGCATGTTGAAGAAGGTAATCACTTTTTTCTTTTTTTAATCTATTCATTATTTGATTCTATACTACAGTTTCATAGGCTATTATAATTACTATAATAATTCAATTTTAAATGATATATACACATAATATACATCCAATAATAGTTTCAGTAGGACCGATAGACTTATATTGGTATGGAGCTATGTATGCTATTTCATTTCTACTAATTGATTATTTGGTGAAGAGAGAGGTTGTTCATAACACCACGTATGAATTTAATGTTAGTTTTATTGATCAATTAGTTTTTATCTCGATATTGTCGGTTATTATTGGCGGTAGACTCGGATATGTAATTTTCTATAATTTTGATTATTATTTAGAAAACCTTAATAAAGTTTTTTATATCTGGGAAGGTGGAATGTCATTTCATGGAGCTTTGATAGGTGTTTTTGTTGGTCTTATATTTTTGAGTATTAACAACAAAATAAAATTCTTTAAGTTATCTGATTTTCTAGTTCCATTTATACCAATTGGTTTATTTTTAGGAAGAATTGGAAATTTTATTAATTCAGAGTTATATGGCTCTCCCACTAATTCTAATTGGGGAGTTATTTTTCCACTAGTAGACTCGGTACCAAGGCATCCATCAATGTTGTATGAGGCTTTTTTAGAAGGGATAGTATTATATTTACTATTATTGTTTTTCAAGATCAATCGACCACCCACAGGCACCCTAACTGCAATATTTTTAATTTTTTATTCTATATTTAGATTCTGTGTAGAGTTTGTTAGAGTACCGGATCTTCACATTGGCTATATTTATTCAACATGGTTAACAACAGGTATGATTTTATGTGTACCGATGTTTTTTGTTGGAATCTTAATTTATTATTATTCAAAAAAAGGTAGAATATAGTATGAAACAATATCATGATTTACTAAAAGAAGTTTTAGCGAACGGAAGCATTAAATCTGATAGAACAGGTACGGGCACTATATCAATGTTTGGATATCAAATGAGATTCAACTTATCAGATGGTTTCCCTTTATTAACTACAAAAAAAATTCACTTCAAATCAGTTGTACATGAACTTTTATGGTTTTTAAAAGGCAGCACTAATATAGATTACCTACAAAAAAATGATATTAAGATATGGGATGAATGGGCAGACGAAAATGGTGAGTTGGGGCCAATATATGGGAGTCAATGGCGTTCATGGGAAAATTCTAATGGTGAGCAAATTGATCAGATACATTTATTGATAGAGAGCATCAAAAAAAATCCAAACTCACGAAGACATATTGTTTCAGCTTGGAATGTTGGAGAACTTGATAAGATGAACTTACCACCATGTCATATTCTATTTCAGTTTTACATTCATGATAATAAATTATCATGTCAATTGTATCAACGTAGTGCAGATATATTTCTTGGAGTACCTTTTAACATAGCATCTTATGCTCTGCTTACTATGATGGTAGCGAATCAAGCAGGGCTTGATTATGGTGACTTCGTTCACACGTTTGGTGATGCTCACATATATTTAAACCATAAAGACCAGGTAAATGAGCAGCTTAAGAGAACGCCTAAGAAGTTGCCCACAGTCATAATAAATAAAAATGTAAATTCCATCTTTGATTATAAATATGAAGATTTCTCTCTAATAGATTATAATCCAGATGAGCATATCAAAGCTCCTGTATCTGTATGACACCAATAATATCAATAATTGTAGCAATGGATAAAAATAATTTAATTGGTAAAAAAGACAGAATACCATGGCATATTCCAAGCGAATTAAAGAGATTTAGAGATTTAACTATGGGAAAGCCAATTATAATGGGCAGGAAGACTCATGAGTCTATAGGAAAAATTTTAGATGGAAGAGATAATATCGTCTTAACCACAAATAAAAAGTATACTCATGATGGTATTATTATTTATCATGATCTGCGAAGTATATTTCAAGATTATTCTAGTCATGAAGAACTATTTATCATAGGTGGATCTGAAATCTATCAGCTTGCTTTTCCTTTTGCTAAGAAATTATATATTACATATGTTCAAGGGGAGTTTAATGGGGACACATGGTTTCCTGAGTTTAGTTTAGATAACTGGTCAATAATATATGATCAGAGTTTTGAATGTTCAAAAAGTAATATTAGATATTCAGCAAAAATATATAATAAGATTAATGAATGACTCTTGGAATTGTTAAAACAAATTCTGGTATCTCAGCATCAAAATATTTTTCAGAATCATTGATCATTTGATATGTACCTTTCATGGTTCCTAATGAAGTTTCCAAGACTGTTCCACTGGTATACTGATACTCATCACCTGGGTTGATATAAGGTTGATCCCCCACTACGCCTTCACCTTTAACATTTTGGACTTTACCATTAGCATCTTCTATTATCCAATGCCTAGATAGAAGTTTAGCCCCCATATCACCTTTATTTTTTATAGAAACTGTATACAGAAAATAAAATTTATTATTATCAGGATCAGATTCCTGTTGCAAGTAGCTCGTATCTATTGATATTGAGATATTATTATTCTTAGACATATTTTGATCATTACCTATTTGTGCTAGCTATTTACTGTTAAAATAGAATATACATTAATTTTAGACAGATTGAATCAAATTTGAAAGTAAAAAATATGAATATTGAAGATTTAGCTATATACAAAAAATTCTTGAATAAGTTTGCTCATAATAAAAAAAAAGCTCTTGAGGGACTAGAAACCATTAAAGAGATACTAAATACAGAATCCAGAGAAACATCTGAGATGTTGGAGATTTACAGAAAATATATGGCTGGGGAAGAACTTGACAAAGATGCCATTAATAAAGCAAATAGCCAATTTGCAGATTTGATCAAGAATGCTGGCTTACTTGGTGTATTTGCATTGCCAGGTGGACTAGTTGCAATAGCCTTCTTGGTGAAGCTAGGGAAAAAATTCGGAATTGACATCCTGCCAAAGAGCTTCAAGTAATAACTTAAATATTCCCGCCTTTTTTCTGTATCCTTAGGCCTAAAATAAGGGAAGGTAACAAGAATACGGCGAATAAGAGCACAAACTGATAAAACCTATTGAGGTCCAGAACATTCAATAAGCCAGCAGCTATTAAATTAATCCATATATAAAAAAAGAACAAAAATCTATCAGGATTCTTTACCCAGGTCATATGTTGTAACATCAGCGTAGTTGGTAATTTACCGTGTAAACCATATAAAATAAGAATGATTAAAAGCGAGATGACTGTGCTTATTACTATAGATGTAGCTAGTAAACTTGATAAACCAAGCATCACAAGCGTATTGTTGATCATCAAAAGGTAATCTTCCGTCCATAACCAAACAAGTAGTGCTGTTAAAACACCATAAGTAAACGCTCTTACACCTTCCGGACTAATAGACTTCCAAGGATCACCCATAATATTATCTCCTCATATTATTATCTTTGTATTATAATTCAATTTTATCAGTATGGATAATTATTAATTATTTATTATGTCTACTATCTACATCATAAGCGCACCCTCGGGTGCAGGTAAAACTAGTTTAGTAAAGGGACTCTGCAATTCTCTTACATTTATAAAGCCATCTGTGTCTTATACCACAAGAAAAGTAAGGGAATCTGAAGTTGATGGAAAGGATTACTTTTTTGTAAGTAGAGAAAATTTTGAAGAAAAAATTAGCAATAATGATTTTCTCGAGTATCAAGACGTATATGGAAATATGTATGGATCTACATTGGAGTCAGTAAATACAATAACATCTCATGGTTCGGATGTAGTCTTGGAAATCGACTATAAAGGGATGCTAGCTGTTAAACGAGAATTACCTCATGCAATATCTGTATACATCACTCCTCCTAGCATAGAAACCCTTAAAGAGAGATTATTGAAACGAGGAGAAGATACCGAGGAAGTAATTAACAAAAGAATGGCATCCTCCTCACATGAGATGAAATATGCCAAATATGCAGATTATATGGTTATCAATGATAATTATGATGATGCTCTTAATCTATTAAAGGGAATCATTTTATTAAATCGAATTAATCATAGGCAATTAAATAGCTGGGCTAATTATCTCAATAAAATCATCAACCGCATTGTTTAAAAAGTTTTATCTGATACAATGATTTGATCATATAAGGAACAAAAATGGCTAGAATTACAATTGAAGACTGCTTGGAACAACTTGATAACGCATTTGATATATGTGCTCTTGCAGGTAAAAGAGCTAAAGACTTAGCTTCAGGAGCTGATCCACTTGTTGAATCAAAAGATAAACCTACAGTTATCGCACTAAGAGAAATCTCCGCTGGCAAGATTGGTATGGACTATTTTGAGATCAGCAATAAAGAGAAAATTGAAAGTCAACTATTTGGTGATGGTATTAGCGAAGAAGAGGTAATCACAGAGTTATCTCAACAACTTGAAGAAATGCCTTCTACTGAATCACTTGCATCTTCAACCAATCAACAAGATATCTCCAATGATACTAAATTAGACGCCAGCCCTGCTATTAATGATGATGTTAAGCCAAATGATGATGTTGATGAGGCTGATGCATCTAAAGATAAAGTTATCGAATAAACAACACCATTATTACTAATGGACAAAACAAGCACAATAAAGAATTCTCGAGAATTTAACATATCGAGTAAGAAGTATTTAGATTTTAAAAAAAAAATTAGTAAATACTTGAACCCTTATCAAGTAAAAAAAATTGAAAAGTCTTTCAATCTAGCTTGCGATGCTCACAAAGGACAAGTTAGAAAGTCTGGAGAAGCATATATACACCACCCTCTATCGGCTGCATCTCTTCTTGCAGACTTTCAATTGGATCATGAGTCTATCATGGCGGCTATATTACATGATGTGATTGAAGATACTGAAATAGGAAAAGAAAATTTAAAAAAAAGTTTTGGTGTTAAAGTTGCTGAACTTGTTGATGGGGTAAGTAAGCTTGATAAATTATCTTTCTCTACCAAGGAAGAAGCAGATGCAGCTAACCTCAGAAAAATGATATTGGCGATGAGTCAGGACATAAGGGTAATATTAATTAAACTTGCAGATAGGAAACATAACTTAGAGACGATAGATGCGTTAGATAGTCAAAAAAGAAAAAAAATTGGTAAAGAAACATTGGAGATATTCGCTCCAATTGCCTTACGTTTAGGCATTCACTCATTGAATAAAGAATTAGAAGATCTAGCATTTGAAACTGTCTATCCATTCAGATATGCAACCCTGCGAAGCATGATTCAAAAATCCAGGGGCAATAGAAAAGAACTGATGGAAAAGATTAAAAATCTAATTGAAAAAAAATTACAAGATGAAGGTTTAAATACAAGTGTTGTCGCAAGGGAAAAGCATGTATATGGTTTGTATAAAAAAATGAAGCTGAAAGAATTTAAATTTTCTCAAATTAATGATCTTTTTGGAGTTAGAGTGATTTCTAATACAGTAGATGACTGTTATAGATCTCTTGGTATAATTCATAACCTATATACTCCTGTCCCTGGTCGTTTCAAAGATTACATAGCAATTCCAAAGTCAAATGGATATCAATCATTGCATACCTCTATAATTGGTCCACATGGATTACCTATAGAGATTCAAATTAGGACAAAAGATATGAATATTCTTGCAGAGTCTGGTATTGCGTCACATTGGTTTTATAAATCTAAAAATATCCCATCACTAAAAAATTATACGAAGGAACAACAATGGATCACCAATTTATTAAGTATACAAAAAGATTCAGGTAATCCTAAAGAATATTTGAAAAGTATAAAAGCTGATTTACATCCTGGTAAGGTTTATGTCTTTACTCCTAAGGGCAATATCTTAGATTTACCAAAAAGATCAACAATAATAGATTATGCATATGCAGTTCATACTGACCTAGGTAATAACTATGCGTCTTCTAAAGTTGATGATTTACCAGCATCACCTAGCACTATTTTAAAAAATGGGCAAAGAGTTGAAATACTGGTTAATAAAAAATTTATACCTGACCCAGGCTGGTTAAATTTTGTTGTAACAGAAAAAGCCAGGCATTCTATAAGAGCCTATTTAAAGTCGATTAAGAAGAATGATGCAATAGCATTAGGCAAAAAACTATTAGATTACTCACTAAAAGACTTTGATATACAACTAAATGATATACCCAAGAAAACCTTGAACATTGTGCTGCAAGAATATTCATGTGAGACAATTGATGACCTTTATGCTGAGATTGGCTTAGGGAATAGTATAGCAAAATTGGTGGCAATGAGAATTGCCCCTACCGATATGCCATTAAAAGAAAATAGTGCATCTAATACTGACATACAAATTAGAGGCACTGAAGGCTTAGTTGTATCATATGCTAAATGTTGTTATCCCATACCTGGCGACCCAATACTTGGCCATATCAGTCAAGAAAAAGGAGTTGTAGTGCATAGACTAAAATGTAGGAGCTTAAATCATATGAAAAAATCTAGTGATGAGACTCTAGATTTGTCATGGGCTGATAATGTTGATGATACTTTTAGCGCATCAATTAAGGTTGAAGTTGAGAATGTTAGAGGTGTATTAGCAATGATTTCCGCACAGATTGCTCAAAATGACTCTAATATAGAAAGTGTAACTTATGACGATACAAAGACTACAGGTCATAATATAATGGTATTTGTGATATCAATTAATGGAGTTAAAGAATTAAATAAACTAATTAAAAAACTTAAGAAAAATAGTAATATTTTAAATGTAGAAAGGAAAAGAAGTTAAAATGGATAATAAAGTAAATTTTGGATCAAAAAAGGTTGATATAAAAGAAAAGCCTAAATTAGTGTCTGGTATATTTAGTTCGGTTTCAAATAAGTACGATTTAATGAATGATGCTATGTCTCTAGGCTTACACAGAATCTGGAAAGAAAAAATGTATATGGTTTCAAAAGCACAAGATAATGAAGAGATTCTTGATATTGCAACAGGCACCGGAGATATTGCCCTAAAATTTTTAAAAAAAAGAGATAATATAAAATTAACCTGTTTAGATGAAAATAGTGAAATGCTTCAATTATGTAAAGATAGGTTAATAGATAATGGCTTCATTAAAAACATAAAATTTAATAACAGCTCTATAGAAGAAGCTGAGCTTAATAAAGATAATTATTCACTAGCGACGATAGCTTTTGGATTCAGGAATTTTACAGATCATAAGAGTGCATTAAAAAATATACATGAATCAATTACTCCGGGTGGACGTTTAGTGATTATGGAATTTACTACTCCTACAAACAATATATTAAAAAATATTTTTGAAAAGTATACTCATTTAGTAATACCAAAAATAGGCAAGCTTGTAGCTAATGATTATGAAAGTTATAAATATTTAGCTGAATCTATAACATCATTTTTTAGTCCATCGGAAGTAAGTGATATGTTAGAGAATGCTGGATTTGAAAGTGTCCGATATGAATACCTTCCTGGTAATATGGTTACGATACATGTAGGTTATAAATGTTGAAGAATAAATCGCCAGCAATTAAATATATTAATAAAGTATTGCAGAGTGATATGTTTAATAAATCTATACCTGATAATTTCTTATCAGAGATAAATAATAAAAAAATTAAAATTAATTTGAAAGATATTAACTATTCCATAATATTACATATATCTGATAACACTATAATCGTATTAGATGAAGAAGGGGATTTTGATGTAGAGTTAATTACAACGCCAGCAACCTTAGCCTTATTTATTTTATCAAAAGGCTCTGATAAATTTTCCAGCAAAATCATAATAAATGGTGACATTGATACAGCAAATAAATTTAATAACTTTTTGAGCAGTTCAGAGAAGATAAAAGAAATATTAATACACCTAATAGGCAAAGAAAAAACAAAAGATATTGAAAAGGGATTTAAAAGCATTACTGTATTTTTTAATGATATCTTCTCCTCATCAACCTCTGATTTAGTTGACTTTTTAACTGATGATTTAACAGTTTTACCATCAAAGTCCGATGTAAATCAGTTTTTGGATGAAGTAGACAGCCTCAAAAGTAGAACAGATAAACTATATCAAAAATACAAAGATGTTAAATAATATTCTTAGAATCTTACAAATCGCACGTCTTTTCATCAAGTATGATGTAGATAAAATGTTGGTTAACTGTGGAAGCGGAAGATGCAAGTTTTATTTTTATATGCTTCCATGGAACTGGTTCAGAACAAGACGTATTGAAAATATACCTCTTAAAATTAGAATGATGTTTGAGGAGCTTGGTCCGATATTTGTGAAATTAGGCCAAGTAATATCAACAAGGAAGGATTTACTATCGGATGATATTGCATTAGAGCTATCTAAGTTACAGGATAATGTTAAACCATTTCCAAAAGACATATCTATGCAGATTATTGAAAATGAACTTGGAGATAAAATATCTAATATATTTAATAATTTTACTGCTGAACCTTTGGCATCAGCTTCAATAGCTCAAGTTCATTCTGCTCAATTAAAAAATGGGAAGGATGTGATTGTAAAAGTAGTTAGACCAGGAATTCATAAAGCTATTGAGAAGGACTTATTATTGATGAAAAGGATTGCTGAATTTTTAACATCTTTGTCTGATGATTTTAAAAGAATGCATCTGATAGAAGTTGTTAATGATTATGAACTTCTTATCTATGATGAAACTGATTTAATAAAAGAATCAACAAATGCGAAAAAAATTAGAGATAATTTTAAGAATTCTAAACTAATTTATATACCGGAAATATATTGGAATTATGTAACTAGAAATATTTTAGTTATGGAGAGGACTTATGCAACACCTATAAACGATAGAGAAGAGCTAATTAGAAAAGGTATTGATTTTCAAAAACTGGCAACTAATGCAGTAGAAAGTTTTTTCATACAAGTATTTGAACATAATTTCTTTCATGCAGATATGCATCCAGGAAATATATTCGTTGATAAAATTGGAAATGATGTTAAGTTTGTTTTAGTTGACTTTGGAATTATGGGATCACTGAGTACATTTGATAAAAGGTATTTAGCTGAAAACTTTGTTGCTTTTTTTAATCGTGACTATGCAAAAGTTGCAAGATTGCATGTTGAGTGTGAATGGGTTCCAAAAGATACAAATATTTCTTTGTTAGAAAAAGCTATAAGAGATAACTGTGAATCTATGCTAGATAAATCCATAAAAGATGTCTCTTTGAGCGATATAATACTTGGATTATTTGATACAGCCAGGAAATTTAAGCTAGAAGTCCAGCCTCAATTAATCCTAATGCAAAAAGCTCTGTTGTATACCGAAGGATTAGGTAGAGAGTTTTATCCTGAGTTAGACTTATGGAAAACATCTAAACCAATTCTTGAAAAATGGATGAATAAACAAAAAGGCTTTTCTGCAGCTTTGAAGAATTTAAAAAATAATTATTCTGATATAGTTGATTTGTTGCCTGAATTACCAGGCGCTATGCGCAAAGTCATTAACTTGTTGAATAATGATCAGCTTAACTTAGATAGAAATTTAAAAAAACTAGAGCATATTGAAAATTCAATATTTAAGAGTACAAGAAGAAATTATTGGATGTCTGCAATTTTAATATTTACATTGTTTGCTATCACTCTAACTTATCTCACAATTAATAATATTCTTTATCAGCCAATTTATTTATATATCTCATTCTTTTCTATATTGATCATTATAATGAGGCCTAGAAAAAAATAATGGTTGATACTGACATATACAGCGATCTTAATGATCAACAAATTGCAGCAGTCCAGTGTTCTTTAGGTAACAAACTAATATTGGCTGGTGCCGGCAGTGGGAAAACTAGAGTTTTAACTTGCAGAGTTGCTGAGTTAATAAATAAGTACAATATTAGACCAAGCAATATACTTGCTTTGACATTTACAAATAAAGCATCAAACGAAATGAAACAGAGGCTGGAGAAATTACTAAGGATTTCATCTCAGGGACTATGGTTTGGAACTTTTCATGGTATATGCAGGAGATTATTAAAGATACATTGGAAGGAAGCTGGTATTAATGAGCACTTCACAATATTGGACTCTCAGGACCAATTAAGAATAATCAAAAGAATTATAAAAGCTAAAAACTTAGATGAGAATTTATATGATCCTAAGGCATTGCAATCTTTCATAAATACCCAAAAAGATAAAGGCAAGAGGTTTAATAACATAAATAATGATGACGATAAATATAGGGATATTTATAAAGAATATGATGAAGCATGTAGACAAACAAATTCTGTAGACTTTGCGGATCTAATATTATTAACCTATGAAATGTTAAAGAGAAATATAAAAATTCTTGAATACTACAATAAAAGGTTTAAAAATATTATGGTTGATGAGTTTCAAGATACAAATACCCTTCAGTTTAACCTATTAAAACTATTAAATGGTACAGATGGTTCTTTATATGCTGTTGGAGATGATGACCAGTCTATTTATGGCTGGAGAGGAGCTAGAAGTAAAAACATAAAATTTTTCGAAGATGAGTTCAATAATGTTGAAATATTCAAGTTAGAACAGAATTATAGATCTACTAATGAGATATTATCTGTAGCAAATAACTTGATATCTTATAATAAAGAGAGACTTGGTAAAAATCTTTGGACTAACTCAGCCAAAGGTAATCCAGTATATCTCTATGAGGCTTATAATGGTGATGACGAATCTAATTTCATTGTTGAAAAAATTCAAGAGCATATATCTAGTGGTGGGAAAAGATCAGATATAGCCTTACTGTATCGATCGAACTTTCTCTCTCGTAGATTAGAGGAGGAATTAAATTCTCGAAGTATTCCATATAGAATATTTGGAGGCTTCAGGTTCTTTGAAAGAGCAGAAGTCAAAGATGTTATTGCATATCTTAGGATTACAGTTAATACTTCTGATGATTCAGCTTTTGAAAGAACAGTTAATAACCCTCCTCGAGGGTTAGGTGAAAAAACTATACAAGTCATCAGAAATTATGCCAAAGAAAATGAATTATCAATGTGGGACACAATAAATCAAATCAATAAAACTAATATTACTAGTACGAGAGCACTTAATGCGCTTAATAGTTATATCAGTATAATTAATGAGTTGATCATCAATGTCAAAGACTTAGATTTGAAAAATCTTATTGAGAAGGCTATAAGTCTCTCTAACTTAACAAAGTATTATGAGTCAAAAAAAAATGAAGAATCGCTATCTAAACAAGAAAACTTAGAAGAATTATTATCTACTGCAGAAAGATTCTATCAAAATAATATTGATAGTGAGGATGTGCTATCGGAATTTTTGGATAATGCTGCTCTAGAAGCTGGCGATTTTCAATCAAAAACACATGAAGACCCAGTTCAGCTAATGACGATTCATTCTGCTAAAGGTTTGGAATTTCCAATTGTTTTTTTGACTGGTATGGATGAGGGTATATTTCCTAATGAAAATAGAAACCTTAATAAAGACTTCCTCGAAGAAGAACGCAGGCTTTGTTATGTTGCAATCACCAGAGCAATGCAAACTCTTTATATAACTCATGCAAATATGAGATATATGCATGGCAATAATAATTTTTTAATACCTTCAAGATTTATAGGTGAAATAGATGATGACCTTCTAGAGCCCATTAAATCAATTAACACAAGACCTTTTAAGTCTAACAAAAAGTATAAGATTGGCGATCAAAAGTTTGATGATGAATATTCTCAAGAGATACATACTGAACATTTCTCTCAAGAGGACAATTCAGTCTATATAAAAATAGGCCAGCGAGTACGACATCTTAAATTTGGGAATGGTGTAATACTTAGTTATACTGGTAAGGGAGATAGCTTGAAGATTCATATAAATTTTGAAAGCTATGGTAAAAAGTGGCTAGTTATGTCTTATGCCCAGCTTGATTTTAATATGTAGAGTTTTTTGATATGAAAAGAAGAAAGTTCCTAAAATCGATTGGCGGTTCATTAACTGTAAGTTCTTTGCTAATATCGTCAGCCAATAGTGCAACTGAAAAAAATCAATACAAATGGAAGATGGTAACTTCATGGCCTAAAAATTTTCCTGGTTTAGGCGTAGGGGCAGAAAATTTAGCAAATCTGATTAATAAATTATCAAATAATCGTATTAAAGTGAAAGTTTTTGGGGCTAATGAGTTAATACCACCTTTAGAGGTTTTTGATTTTGTCTCAAATGGTGGTGCAGAACTCGGTCATTCAGGAGCATATTACTGGAAGGGTAAAAGCGCGGCTTGTCAATTTTTCTCTTCAGTTCCTTTTGGTATGAATTCTCAAGAAATGAATGCATGGCTATATTATGGTGGTGGCATTGAGCTATGGGAAAAACTATACAACGGATTTAATCTCATACCAAGGCCTGCTGGTAATACAGGCGTTCAAATGGGTGGTTGGTTTAATAAACAAATCAATTCTGTAAATGATCTAAAGGGATTAAAAATGAGGATACCTGGTCTAGGTGGTGAAGTTTTATCGAGAGCAGGAGGTGTTCCAGTTACTCTAGCAGGGTCTGAAATTTTCACTGCACTACAAACTGGAGTTATAGATGCAACAGAATGGGTAGGGCCTTATAATGATAGAGCTTTTGGATTACATAAAGCTGCTAAATATTATTATTACCCTGGCTGGCATGAACCTGGCCCTACAATTGAATGTATTATTAATAAAAAAGCATACAATTCATTACCGAGGGATTTACAACTTATCGTTGATGTCGCTTGTAAAGCAGCAAATATTGATATGCTAAGTGACTATACAGCTAAAAATAATTTAGCATTACAATTTTTAAAATCAAAGAAAATCGAAATACTAAAGTTTCCTGATGAGGTTCTATTGAAATTAAAAAATCTTTCAAAAGAAATATTAGCAGAAATCAGTAAATCTGATGCTATAACACAAGAGGTTTACAATTCTTATACTAAGTTTAGCAGTGCTGTAAGTCCATGGACAAAAATCTCGGATAAAGCATATCTAGATATCAGATAAGCCTAGGAAGTATGGTAGCTATCTCAGGTATCAAGAATACTATAACTATTGCAATAATTTGAATTATTATAAAAGGCATTACACCTTTATATATATCTTGAGTAGAAATTTCTTTAGGAGCAACACCTCTAAGATAAAAGAGCGAGAAACCAAATGGAGGTGTTAAGAAAGATGTTTGCAATACCATTGCTATCATAATTGCTATCCAAACTGGATCAAATCCATAGGTGAATAGTACTGGTCCAAAAAGAGGTATTATTATGAATATAATTTCTATGAAATCTAGGATAAAACCCAAAAGAAACATTATTGCTAAAGTAATTATCAAAGATAGATATTTATTCTCTGGTCCATAAGATAACAAATTATGTATCAACTCCTCTCCCTCTAATCCTCTAAATACTAGTGAGAAAAATGTTGCGCCAATTAAAATTAGAAATACCATGCTCGTTAACTTAATTGTCTCTAGTGAAGTAATCTTAATGATTGATAATTTAAGTTTATTTTTTAATAAGGATAATAATATGGCTCCAACTGCACCTAACGAAGCTGCTTCTGATGGTGTTGCAATACCGAAGATTATTGAGCCTAACACAATAATAATTAAAAAAATTGGAGCTATAAGAGATCTAACTATGTCTACATCGGATATAGGAATATCTTTTTTGTGCAGGATAGTTACTGAATTTATTTTTAATGATTTAATATAAAATATGTAAATCATAGGTAGTAATAATCCTGGTAATAAAGCACCAGCAAATAAATCTGATATTGTTACAGTTTCAGGTGAAAAGATTCCCATATTCAACTGAGCTTGTTGATAAGCAGAAGAAATAACATCCGCAAGCAATATTAGTACTAATGAAGGTGGTATTATTTGACCTAGAGTTCCAGACGCACATATCACACCACAGGATAGACTTTTTGGATAATTATTCTTTAACATTACTGGCAAAGATAATAAACCCAGAGTTACTACGCTGGCTCCCACAATTCCAGTACTTGCTCCCATCAACACCCCAACCAACACAACTGAAATAGCTAGCCCACCATTGGTATTACTATATAACTTATTCATAGATTCTAATAATTCTTCAGCTATTTTTGATTTTTCAAGAATCAGTCCCATAAAAATAAAAAGTGGTACAGCTAGAAGATTCTGGTTAGACATAATTCCAAATATTCTGTTTGGAATTGCCTGCAGAAACGCAGTATCAAAAAACCCTATCTGAGATCCAAGAAGTGCAAACAAAAGTGCATTACCGGATAAAACAAAACCTGCAGGTATTCCTGATAATAAGAAAACAAAAGTAAACAAAATAAATATTAGCGCAAAGATTTCAATACTCACGATCTTGAAACTCTAATATGTTTAATCAATTCAGATATACCTTGTAGAAAAATTAAAATCCCGGATATAGGTATTAATGACTTTAAAATAAAAACAAGATTTAGACCTCCCGCCTCGCTTGAACCCTCGAGTATCACCCATGATTGTGTGACCATATCAATACTTATATATATGATAAATAAAGCTGTGGGAAGTATAAAAAAAACTAGTCCTGCTATTGATATGACTCTTTGGATTCTCTTATTAAGAGTATTATAGAGAACATCAATTTTAACATGAGAGTTTTCTTTCAACGCATAACTTATTCCAAACATAAAAATAAGAGCATGCAGATACATTATGATTTCCTGGATAATAATATAACTCATATTAAAAACATATCTAAAAAAGACCGTAGAAAAAACCAGAAGTATTAGTGCGATTAATATATATAATAATCCGTCAGTAATATTATCAGTAAGTTTGTCAATTAGTATCTGAAACTGTTTCATATTTATTATTTAAACGATCTATTAATATGTTTTCAAATACACCAGGGTCTTTAATATGGGTTATTTCTCCTATCTTAGGATAATGTAGGTCTAATAGTCTAGACAAATAAAATCTTAATGCTCCAGCAACTAATGCATGTTGCCAGTATTTAAACTCATTGACATTTATGTTCCTTTGCCCAGAATAAGAAATCATCATATTTTTGTATTTATCAATTATAAGTTTCCCGCTAAGATCAGAGCACCAATCATTAACAACAACTGCGAGGTCATAAATTAAATAACCTTTACATGAATAATAAAAATCTATCATCCCTGATACTTTATCATTATGAAACAGAACATTATCCCTAAATAAATCAGCATGTATTGTGCCAATAGGGAGATCCTGTGAAATCAGATCTTTTTGCATCTCTATTGCCCTAGAGATTATTTTACTTTGGTTTACAGTGATGACACTAGATAATTTTTTGAATGATTGAGTACACCATTCTATGTCTCTTGTATTTTTTAGATCAATATTAAAATCTGAGCCACAATTATGAAATTTAGCAAGCAAACTGCCGATCATCGAGCATTGCGTGTTATCTGTGGATATTATTGATTTTCCGGATAATTTTTCAATTATTGCTGATGGTTTATTTTTTATTTCAATAAACAACTCACCTTTTTTCGACTTCATAACATTTGGGCATAAAAGACCTCTCTCGCTTAGGTGATTCATGAACATGAGATAATTCATAATATTACTACCATCTATGTTCTCAAAAATTGTAAATATATATTCCTTTAGATCTGTTTTTAATAAATAATTAGTATTTTCAATACCATCAGATATACCAGTAAGACTGATTGGAGACCCTATTGAATATTGATTCAAGTGATTCTTTAACTCTTCTTCGTTAATTTTTGTATATACAGACATAGCTATTTTATTTATTTTAAGTTATAACTTTTGAATGAATAAACTTAACATAGGTTAGATCATTTTGGTTGATAAAAATGCAAAAAATTTCGTTTTAGTTGATGGTTCATCTTATTTATACAGAGCATATTACGCTTTACCACACTTGAAAAATAGTGATGGTGAGCATACTGGTGCTATTTATGGTGTCTCTAATATGATCTCTAAGCTTTTAAGAACCTACAATCCATCATATCTATGTGTGATATTCGATGCTAAAGGAAAAAACTTTAGGCACGAAATATATGATCAATATAAAGCAAATAGATCGTCCATGCCTGTAGAATTATCACAACAGGTACCTCCAATAATTGATTTGATCAAAAGCCTTGGTATAAAAATTTTACAAGTTCCAGATGTAGAAGCAGATGATGTGATTGCTACACTGGCAAGTCAAAATTACAAAGATAATATAAAAGTACTAATATCTTCTGGAGATAAAGATCTAGCTCAGTTAGTAAATAGCAGAGTTACTCTTGTTAATAGTATGGACGAAAAAATATTAGATACCAATGGTGTGATAAAAAAATTTGGCGTGACCCCAGAAAAAATATTTGATTATTTAGTTTTAGTTGGAGATGCATCAGATAACATCCCTGGTGTAGATAAAGTTGGCCCAAAAACAGCTGTCTCATTATTGGATAAATATGATAACTTGGAATCAATCATACAAAATATAGATAACATTAAGGGGAAAGTGTCAGAGAATCTATCCAAATCTAAGGATTCTATTGCTATTGCCAAGAAGCTCATAGAGTTAAAAAAAGATGTAGACATCGACCTAGATCCAGAAAAATATACTATCTCTAAGAGAGATGGATCAACATTATCAGATTTAACTTCAAAGTATCAGCTCAAAAGTCTTTCCGATAGTTTAGGTATTGAGAAAGTTATGACAAATACTAATTTAAAAAAGTCATACAAGGTCATAGATAAGGAGCTTGATTTTGATAAACTTTTCCTGAAGCTAGTAAAAAAGAAAATATTTTCATTTGATACTGAGACAACATCACTAGACCCAATTTCTGCTAAACTTGTAGGCTTTTCTTTTTCAACATCAGAAGGAGAAGGTTATTATATACCATTCAGTCATGCTGAAAATAATAATATTAATGTCAAAGAAGATAAAATATTTACGATGCTAAATGAACTTTTTGGGAAAAAAGAACTAACAGTTATTGGGCAAAATATTAAATATGATATCAATGTTCTAGCTAAATATAAAATAACATTCAAATGTAAAACTGAAGATACCATGCTTTTATCTTATATATACAATTCATCTGGTAAACATGACTTAGATAGCTTAGCAAAAAAATACCTTAATTATGAGAAAATAAAATATGGTGATGTCGTAGGCTCGGGTTCAAAACAGAAAGTATTTTCTGAAATAGATATAAGTGAAGCAAAAAATTATGCTTGTGAAGATGCAGACATAACACTAAGGCTTTATAATTATTTTATAGAAAAGTTAAGCAAACTAAAAGAACAGTTTGCTTTATATAATAATGTTGAGTTACCTCTGTTAAATGTCATTTCTCAAATTGAACAAAATGGAGTGATGATAGATCATAAAAGCTTGCAAAAGCAAAGTATAGATCTTGGCAAAAGAATTGCATCAATAGAAAAAGATGTCTATAAATTGGCTGATCAGGAGTTTAATATAGGCTCACCAAAACAACTCCAGGATATTTTTTATAATCAACTAAAACTTCCAATTATAAAAAAAACACCTAAAGGGCAGCCTTCGACTAACGAAGATGTCATGCAGGAATTATCTTTACTGCATGACTTACCTAAGTTAATTTTACAATATAGAAATCTATCAAAGCTTAAAAATACATATACTGATAAGCTTGGCACCCAGATAAATGATAAAACTCACAGATTACACACTTCATATAACCAAACTGTCACTATTACTGGAAGACTTTCTTCGTCAAATCCAAACTTACAAAACATACCAATTAAAACTGATGATGGAAAAAAAATAAGAAAAACATTTATAACTACAAAAGAAAATAAAATACTATCTGCTGATTATTCACAAATTGAGCTGAGAGTAATGGCTCATATCTCAAAAGATAAGTCACTTATCAATAGCTTTTTAAATGGAGAAGATATCCATTCGGCAACTGCTATTGAGGTCTTTTCTTTAAAAAATAAAACTCCTAGTCAAGATGAAAGAAGAGCTGCTAAAGCTATTAATTTCGGATTAATTTATGGAATATCATCATTTGGCTTAAGTAAGCAGCTAAAAATTAACAATAATGATGCTAAGGATTACATAGAAAAATACTTCACTAAGTATGAAGGTGTTAGAGATTTTATGGATAAAATAAAAAAAGATGCCAAGAAAACTGGTTTTGTTTCCACTATGCTTGGTCGTAGGATTCATCTTCCTAATATTACTCATAGTAATTTCCAAATACGAAGCGCTGCTGAACGCACAGCTATCAATGCTCCTATACAGGGGACTGCAGCAGATATCCTCAAGGTAGCAATGATAGATATTGCTAAATGGGTAGAAAAAGATAATGCTCCAGTAAAAATTATTATGCAAGTTCATGATGAGCTTGTGTTTGAGGTTAACAAAAGCTTTGTTGAAGAGGCAAATAGTAAAATATCTCAGTTGATGACAGATTGTTTTAGGCTTGATGTGCCTTTGCTTGTAGATATCGGTGTCGGTGATAACTGGGACAAAGCCCATTAAATATAGATTGGCATTTGAAGTATTATGATGATGCTATATAATGCTTTTTGAGCTATGAATAAATTATCACTTTATATAACAACTGCATTCTTAATGGTATTATCTGTAAGCGTTCAAGCAGCGGATTTAATAAAAGGCAAGGAAAAGAGTGTAGCATGTGTCGCATGTCATGGTCAGGAGGGCATAAGCCCAAGCCCAGTATGGCCAAATTTAGCAGGTCAACATGCTGGTTACTTATCAAAACAGCTCTATGAATTCAAGCAAGGTGCTAATGGAAATAGAAATAATTCAATTATGTATGGTATATCATTAACTTTGTCAGATGACGACATTGCGGATTTGTCGGCTTATTATGCATCGTTGAATAATGCAATTGGGACTTCCTCTGATAAATACCTAACTCTTGGTCAGAACATATACAGGGGTGGAAATATGGAATATAAAATTCAGGCTTGTATAGCTTGTCATGGTCCTACCGGCAAAGGAAATGGTCCAGCTAAAATTCCTTCTTTATCTGGCCAGCATGCTGATTATTTATATTCACAACTGAAAAATTTTCAAAGCGGAATAAGGACTAATGATCCAAACAAAATGATGAGAAATATTGTTCATCGTATGACTGATGAAGAGCTAAAAGCTGTATCTGATTATATTCAAGGGCTATACTGATGAAATTTTTTAGACTTATGCCATTGGCGCTAATACTGATCTTTAGCAACTTAGGTGATTTAATAGAGGCATCTCAAAAATACATTCAAATTTCCAATCAAAAACAGACCGAAAACGATAAAATTATTATCTATGAATTCTTTTGGTATGGATGTCCACATTGTTATAACCTAGAACCTACAATGGATCGGATTGAAACGAACTTAGACAAAGACACAATGTTGATCAAAGTTCCTGTAGCACTAAGAGACACATGGGAGGTTCATGCTAAAGCTTATTATGCATTACAACAGATGAAATTAGATGATAATTTACATGAGAAGATCTTCACCGAGATACACATCAATGGCAATAGACTTGATACGAAAGAAAAGTTAGAAGAATATATAAAGGATCAAGGTTACAATGCAAAGAGTTTTGTTGAATATTTTGATTCTTTTGGAACAGATTTAAGGGTAAAGAAAGGCTCGAGGCTAGCTAATCAGTATCAAATTACCTCTGTCCCAACATTAATCATAAATGGAAAATATAAAACAAGTGGATCGTTTGTGAGTTCATATGATGAACTTTATGATGTTGTGCAATTATTAATAGAAAAAGAGAGAGTCAATTGACTTTTAAAGGAGATACACAATGGTAGCAAAAGTAATAAGCGGAAGAGAAGTTGCGGAAAATATTCTAACAACAGATCTAAAAAATAAAGTTATTGAGTTGAATAAAAAAAATATTAAACCTAAGCTTGTAGTAGTCTTGGTAGGTGACATGAAAGCATCAGCAAGTTATGTTGCACAAAAAGAAAAGTTTGCTGTGAAGGCAGGAATTGAATCAGATGTAATGCGTTTTGAATCATCAGTAACTGAATCAGAAATTCTTGATCAGATTGATATTATTAATAAAGACAAGAATATCCATGGTGTTATAGTTCAGTTACCACTACCAGACCATATATCTGTTGCTAAAGTTTTAAATAGAATAGATCCATCAAAAGATGTGGATGGTTTTACACCTACGAATGTTGGTAAATTATTCCTTGGTGAAGATACCTTGGTATCTTGTACACCAAAAGGAATAATGCAAATGCTTGCATCTACTGGAACAGACTTGAGCGGGAAAAATGTCACTGTAGTTGGGAGATCTAATATTGTAGGCAAACCTGTTGCTATATTATGTCTACAGCAAAATGCTACTGTAACCATGTGTCATTCACGCACAAAAGATCTTAATGCAAAACTATCTGATGCAGATGTTGTAATAGTTGCGGTTGGTATACCAAAATTTATTAATGGTGATCAAATTCCTAAAGATAGTATCGTAATTGATGTGGGCATACATAATATAGATGGTAAGTTATGTGGTGATGTTGATTTTGATTCAGCTTCATTAAAAGCATCTGCCATAACACCTGTGCCTGGAGGCGTAGGTCCAATGACTGTATGCGCCCTTATAGAGAATACAATATTAGCAGCTGAGAGGATAGGTTAAGCGCCTGAGAAGATTCGAACTTCTGACCTTTAGCTTCGGAAGCTAATGCTCTATCCAACTGAGCTACAGACGCAAATATATGATGAATTAATTATTTCTTTTAGTATAATCTACACAAGAAATAAAACATGGATATTATACAATTATGGAACATAAAGTATCAGACGCTGAATTTTATAAGATCTTTTCAATCTTGTCAGTCATTATAATAGTTTTGGCTATATTTATAGCGATTTTATCAAATGTATTTGCAGGCTATTCATCCAGTGGAGACGATAATTATAAAGTAGAACTCCAAAGCTTAACAGATGAAAGAACCCAACCGTCAGGAAGAGTTAATCTAGCAAGCAACCCTTCAGTAAAACAAGCTCAAAAACCAGTTATGGTTGCGTCTAAGAAATTATCTGGTCAAGAGGTTTATAATGCAGCATGCATGTCATGTCATGCAAGTGGAGCTGCTGGAGCACCTATGACTGGTAATAAAAGCCAGTGGTCAGAAAGAGTAGCTAAAGGCAAAGATACTTTATATTCTAGTGCAATAAATGGGATTGGCGTGATGCCAGCAAAAGGTGGAATATCAACATTATCTGACGATGAAGTTAAGTCAGCGGTGGATTATTTGATATCCAGTCTTAATTAGCTATCTAATTTCTTTTCTAATTCTTCTATTTTTAATCTAGTTTTTAAAAGAACTTTCTTTTGAATATCAAACTCTTCGCGTGTTACTAAGTTCATTGAGTGTAAGTAGTCTTCTATAAGTGTTTTTAAACCATTTTTTAATTCCTTTCGTGAATCAGAATCATTCGAGGGTATAAGTTTTTCGATTTTACCAACTAAATCTAAAATTTTCTTTGAATCCATTATGCACCTGTTTTGTGCAGTTAATGCACTTTATTAAACATATTACTTTATTCTAGAATAATTATATCATAGCGATTAATTATTACATACATCCCCAAAACAAAGCATTCTTGGGGTTTTTAGTTGTTGGCATAGTTTATGCATTGGGTAGTGTGAAGCTTGACTTTTTTCGTTGATAAATGTCGAACTTAAAACTTAAAAATAAATATATAAAAGGAGAAAATTATGAAAACACTAATGAGAAATTTCTTACCTGTCTTTATGGCGGTCAGTTTTTTTGTCCCTTTAGCTGTAGCATCTGAATCAGCTGTTGCTGATGATGAAGCCTCATCTATAAGTTACAATGTTGGCTATATGTCAGATTACTGGTACAGAGGTGTACATCAGTCAAATTCAGCCGTTAGTTTTGGAGCTGATTATGAGTCTGGTGGATTTTACCTTGGTACTTGGTGGGCTGATGTAGATACTGGTCTTGAACATGATTATTATGGCGGCTATGCATTCAGTGCAATGGGCATGGATATGTATGTTGGCGCTACAGGATATTACTATACTGATAATTTTGATTCAGATTATGAAGAATTAAACTTTGGTATTGCCATGGGTCCTGTTTCTATAGACTATGCAGATGGTAAATATAAGACCGCTACTGATGATTCTTATGATTTCACATCTATTGCACTAGACCTAGCAGTTGTTGGTTTGCCAATGACATTCACAGCTGGTTTCTGGGGTGGCGATACTTTGAAAGGTAATGTTTATACTCTTGATTATGCTACAACAGTTGCAGGAGTTGATGTTGGTCTTCAAGTAGGAAGAAATGATGATGATATCACGCAAGGTTCACGAGGAGCTAGCTCTGTAGATACAACATTTGGAGTCTTTACGTTAGGCTATAGTTTCTAACAAATTTTTAAGTTACAATTAAGTTTTTATAGGAGATATTTATCAATGAAATTAGTTATAGCAGTAATCAAGCCTTTTAAGCTCGATGAAGTAAGAGAAGCATTATCCGCAATTGGTGTGCAAGGTATTACGGCTACCGAGGTTAAAGGATTTGGCAGACAAAAGGGCCATACGGAACTTTATCGTGGTGCTGAATATGTTGTAGATTTTTTACCAAAAATTAAACTTGAGATTGCTGTTAGTGATGGATTTGTAGATAACACAATTGATACAATTCTGAAAACAGCAAGCACAGGTAAAATTGGAGATGGAAAGATCTTTGTTCTTGAACTTCAAGAAGCTATTCGTGTTAGAACTGGCGAAAAAGGTGAAGAGGCTCTTTAGTTAATAAAAACTATTAATTAGGAGACCCTAATGGAAACACAACTCATTGAGTTGGCATATGCGTTAGAC
>JAYNVZ010000004.1:0-12568 GCA_038101125.1 Gammaproteobacteria bacterium
CTAGTGGAGCTAACGAGCGATAAGTATGGAGAATAATTATGGAAGGTGGTTTACAGAAGCCTACACGTTTTGATATAGATTGGAAAAATGCTGATTACCTCAATGAAGATCTATTTGAAAAAGAATTAAGAAGAGTTGCAGATGCCTGTCATGGTTGCAGAAGATGTGTTAGTTTATGTAATTCTTTTCCAACATTATTTGATCTAATAGATGAGTCAAAAACTTTTGAAGTTGATGGCGTATCCTATGAGCAATTTGGCGATGTTATAGATCATTGCTATTTATGTGATCTATGCTTTTTAACTAAATGCCCATATGTTCCTCCACATGAATGGGAAATTGATTTTCCTCATCTGATGTTAAGAGGAAAGGCTATAAAATTTCATAAATCAAAAACATCATTTAGAGATAAGCTCTTAACATCAACAGATTTACTTGGAAAACTAGGCTCACGAAAAATTATTGCGCCAATAGTTAATTTTTTCAATAGCACCAAGATTTTTAGGATTGCTCTCGAAAAGATACTTAATATTCATAGAAATGCAAAACTGCCTAAATTTTCAAGCATTACTTCAAAAACTAAGCATAATTTAATAGTTAACAATAATAAATCTGTTGATAAAGTTGCTATTTTTACGACATGTTATCACAATTATAATGAGCCAATTGTTATTGATGATTTAGTGGATGTTTTAAAACATAACAGTATACATGTAGAGCTAATTAAAGATGATAAATGTTGCGGAATGCCTAAACTAGAGTTAGGTGATTTAAAAACTGTAGAAAAGATGATGCAACACAATATTAAAAAATTTAAAAAGTATGTTGATGATGGTTATAGGATTATTGCTCCGGTTCCCTCATGCGTACTGATGTTCAAGCAAGAGCTGCCATTATTATTCCCTGACAATAATGATATTAAATCTATATCTAAAGCGCTTTGTGATCCCTTTGAATATTTACTTTTACTTCATGAGCAAAATAAACTTAATACCAATTTCAAAAATAATATTGGATCTGTATTTTACCAAGTTGCCTGCCATCAGAGAGTTCAAAATATAGGTCAGGTCACAAAAAAAATTCTTGAGCTTATTCCTGGTACAGATGTTGAGGCATTAGAAAGATGTTCAGGTCATGATGGAACATATGGTGTTAAAAAAGAGACTCATGATATTGCTATTAAAATTGCAAGACCTATCGTCAAGGAGTATCAAAAGAATGAAGCGCAACACTTTACGAGTGATTGCACTCTAGCTGCTCATCATATTGTGAACGCAATGGGAAATAAGGTTATGCCAAACCATCCTATTTCTCTAATGAAAAAAGCATATGGCATATAGATAAGGAGATACTAATATGAAAAAGTTAATAATATCAGATTTACTATCATTGGAAGAATATGATAAATCCAGAGAAGAAATAAAGCAAAACTTATTATTGCATAAGAAAAATAGATCCGTAAAGGTAGGTGACAATGTCCTATTATTATTTGAGGATTATGAAACTATAAAATATCAAGTTCAAGAGATGTTAAGGATTGAAAAAATATTTAAAGAAAATGATATCCAAGATGAAATAGACGCCTATCAGTCACTCATTCCTGATGGCAATAATCTCAAAGCAACCATGCTGATTATGTATACTGATGTAAATGAAAGAAAAATCATGTTAAACAAGCTATGTGATCTAGAAAATAGAGTCTGGATATCTATAAATAACTCTAAAAAGATATTCGCTATTTCAGATGAAGACTTAGAGAGATCAAGAGAAGAAAAAACATCTGCCGTTCATTTTTTAAGGTTTCAATTAAGTGATACAGATAAAAAATCATTTAAAGAATTAGACGATATAATTATCGGAATAGATCATAAAGAGTATAATCATGAAGTGAAATTACAAAGAGACGCCGCATCTTCTTTAGCGAAAGATCTTGGCTAGTTATTTGTTTCTGACTTTGATGAGCACTTCTGTTTGTTCTAGAACAACATTTTTAGGTATTTCTGGTAATCTAGAAAACTCTACCTTGTCAACGGCAATATCTGTAAGCTTATTAGTGCTGATATTATACACATGATGATGCGACTCTAAATTCGTATCATAAAACTTGCAATTATTCTGTATATCGATCATTTTAAGTAAGCCTTTAGATTCAAAAGTACACAAAGTGTTATATATAGTAGCTTGAGATATGGGTAAATCAGAAGTCTTTATACGATCAATCAACTCATTTGCGGTGAAATGCTGATGTTTTTTGAAGATAATGTCAGCAATCTCTAAGCGTTGCTTAGTAGGCATAATATTATTTCTTTTCAATAAATCTGAATATTTATGTTCCATGACATAATTATATAATTTACAGTACAATTATTAAACACTTTATTTATTAATCTTTTTAATTATTTCATGTATTACAGATGAATCTTTGTCTTGTTTTTTGTCAATCACTGACTGATGCATTAGCTTTCTACTATATTTAGTGCCTTTAAGATTTATATCTAAATTCTTAGCTATCTTCAATGCAATATCTAAATCTTTTAGATGTAATTTAGACTTAAATCCGGGTTTATAATCACCATTAATCATTCTATAGCCATGCACTTCTAAGATTTTACTATTTGCAAAACCTCCCATTAAAGCATCTCTGATTAGGTTCAGGTTACATCCAGACTTTCTAGCTACAAGTAATACCTCACTGACAGCAACCATTGTACCCGCAACTAATATTTGATTACATGCTTTAGTTATTTGGCCTGAACCACTTTTGCCTATATATGTTATGTTTTTACCTAAAACTGATAATATTGGCAAAATCTTTTTGAATATTTTTTTTTGGCCACCAACCATTATCGATAAATTCCCATTAATAGCACCAATCTCTCCTCCAGAAACAGGGGCATCTATCAAGTATGATTTTTTTAATTTAAGTTTATTAGATATCTCTAAAGTAACATCTGGTGAAATTGTACTCATATCAATCAGAATTGTATTACGCAGAATATTTTCATAAAGACCTTCATTTCCTAAGACAACATTTTGTACATCATTGGACCTAGGAAGATTAAGTATAATTATTTTACATATTTTTGGTAAGTCTGAAATATTATTAATATAAGTGCCACCAATAGTTGATATTTCATCAATAATTTTTTTTCTTCTAGCATAAAAAGAAACCTTATATCCTGACTTGAGTAAATTCTTAACCATAGGCTTGCCCATGATACCAAGACCAATAAATCCAATTTCACAATGAGCTTTTTTACTATCCATGATATATTGTATAGAATCTGAGCAATATATCATATGAAAATTACATATAAAAAATTTATAAGTTCTCCCAGAATCTCTGAATATGGAATATATTTGATTTTAGGAAAACCATATCATTTGCAAAATGAAGTTCAATCTAAGATTGAACAATATTATAGAAAAAAGGAATATATGGTTAAAAAGATTATTGTTGATTCAGATTTCAGTTTAGAAATAATAAAAGATGATTTTGAAAATTATTCTTTGTTTGCAGAAAATAAGTTCATTTTGTTCAATGTTATCTCAAATACTATACCAAAAAGTCTCACTGAATATTTACTTGAAAGAAAATCTACCCCTGATCTGGTTATTCTCATAAAATTAAGCCCTCAATCTCCATCTTTTAAAAAGACAAAGATATACTCTAAAATAGACTTTGATGGTTGTGTTATAGAAATACATGAATTGACTGGATCAAATCTGGTTGAATGGATGAAGATGAAATTCAAAAAAAATAATATAACATATACCGAAGAACTATTTAAAAAGCTGATTGATAAAAATGAGGGAAACACATCTGCAATATCTCAAGAGTTATATAAAATGTCATTACTTGATATAAGTGATGTTGGTATTTATTTTGATTTTATTCAAAAGGAATATAAGTATTCAGAGTTTGATTTGATTGATTCAATAGTGGATTGTAATATTCATAAATCACTAAAGATTCTTGGTTATCTCAAATCTATTAAATCACCAGAGGTATATATTCTTTTTTTAATTAATAGTGAGATTAAAAAAATTCATTCTTTAGTATGTAAACTAAGTCCTCCGCCATATATACCTAGTTTTAAAAAAAATATTTATGAAAGATTTTCTAAGAATTATAATAAAGAATACTTGATGGATTTATTACAAAGTTGTTATGCTATAGACAAGTCAATTAAGTTAGGTATTAACAATTCTAATGTATGGCATGACCTCGAAGTATTGGTTATTGCTTTTATAATGAAGAAACCATTACTTCATCAATCTAATAATGAGGTCGTATAAATGAATATTAAAAAATATATATTAACTCTTAGTAAGCAGGCGCTATTGTCATCGAATAAATCTGGAACATACAGTTCTAAACAGAAAAATAATACCCTGAGATCAATCTCACGTAATCTTAAAAGTGATACAAAAAAAATACTTGATGCTAACAAAATAGATTTAGATAATGCAAAACAAAAAGGTATTAAAGACAGTATGGTCGATCGACTAATTTTAAATAAAGAGAGAATTGATTCTATGCGAGACGGACTCAAGAAAATTATCTCCATACCAGACACACTATATCGGACATCTAAACCTACTAAACAAAAAAATGGTATATACATTAGCCAAATGAGAGTTCCATTAGGAGTCATTGGTATGATTTATGAGTCTAGACCAAACGTAACGATTGATGCCGCAGGTTTATGTATTAAATCTGGCAACAGTGTCATATTGAGAGGTGGATCAGAGTCAATTAATAGTAACAAAGTTCTAATGAGGTGCATAAAAAAAGCACTAAAAGATAATGACATAGATCTACATGCTGTCCAATTAATAGAAACCATAGATAGGAACGCAATTGATCATTTATTATCGATGAATGAGTATGTTGATGTAATTATTCCAAGGGGAGGAAAGAGTTTAATAGAGAAAGTAATGTCAACTTCAAAAATTCCTATGATTAAGCATCTTGATGGAAACTGTCATGTATATATTGATAATAAAGCTAATCTAGAAATGGCTTTTCAGATAAGTGTAAATTCTAAAATGCAAAGATATGGTGTGTGCAATGCAATGGAAACCCTTTTAGTTCATAAAAGTTTTTCAAAAAAATGTCTTAGAAAAATTCTTAGCGCATATTCTGAGAATAATGTTGAGATACGTGGATGTAGAAATATCAAGAAATTATATTCTGCTGCAAAGTTAGCACAAGAAAAAGATTGGAGCGAGGAGTATTTGTCTCCAATAATATCGATTAAAATAGTTGAGTCGCTCAATGAAGCTATCGCCCATATAACAAAATATGGTTCACTGCATACTGATGCTATTGTGTCTGATGACAAAGACACCATAAATCAGTTTAAAAGACTAGTAAATTCAAGTTCAGTTATGATAAATACATCAACTAGATTTGCTGATGGATATGAATATGGTTTAGGAGCTGAAATTGGTATTAGTACTGATAAGTTACATGCTAGAGGTCCTGTTGGTTTAGATGGTCTGACAAATCTTAAATACATTGTTACTAGCAAAGGGAAAGTTAGAAGTTAAAAAAATGTCTATGAAACGTATTGGTATTTATGGCGGTGCATTTGATCCTTTGCATAATGGTCACATTAAGTCAATTGATCAGGTTTCTAAAGAGCATGATTTAGATTATATTCATTTTATACCTACAAATATTTCAAACTCTGAAAAAAAAATCTGTGCGTCACATATTGATCGACTAGAAATGCTTAATATTAGTCTAAATAATCCAGCATACATAGCAGATAATCGGGAAATAATGCGAAAAGGTATTTCTTATACTATTGATACTATTGAATCAGTTATAGAGGAATATGAGGCGGCGAATATTTATCTCATCATAGGCTCAGATATTTTACCAACATTGAATAAATGGAAAGACTTTAACAATATAATATTGCTATGTAATATTATTGTGCTAGCAAGAATGACTAAAACCAATGATTCTTTGATCAATAGTGAGCTAAAACCACTTATTTGTTCAGATCGAGCTATATTTCATAGCAATTCATATGGTAAAATTTATCTACAGGATAAGCCTTTGATAAATATATCATCAACAGAAATAAGAAGTAGGTTGCAAAAAAATCAGAATGTATCTAACTTAATCCCATTGAGATTAGACCAATGGTTGCAAAAACGGAAGATTTATTAATATATGGAAGCTCTCAAAAAATCTATTAAAAATATATTAGAAGATAACAAAGCAGAAAGTATTTTGATGATTGATGTTAAACATAAATCATCTGTCACTGATTTGATGTTTATAGCATCAGGTCGCTCAACTAGGCATGTAAAAGCTATCGCAGATAATTTGGTTACAAAACTTAAAAAAAATAAAATCAAACCATTGGGTGTAGAGGGATATACTAAATCTGAATGGATATTGCTGGATTATGGTGATTTACTTATCCATGTTATGCATCCAGAAACTAGAGATTTTTATTCACTCGAAAAACTATGGGATGAAAGTATTGATTCTGATAATTTTACATATAAATAGTTTATGGAAAGATTAATATCATATCTGGTATATTTTATATCTTTAATATTACTTATATCATTTTCTATAATATTCCTTACAGAGAATTCGAATATAGTCTCGAAGCTTTATAAAAATGATATTATAAATTCAATTCAAAAAAGTTCCTCACTAACCTATGATTTCAAGAAACTATCAGTTCAATGGACTGGCTTAGATCCAAGTTTAATATTTGAAGAAGTATCGCTACATAATGAAAAAGCAAAACAGCATTACCTGGACAGTGAAAAATTAATAATAAAAATTAATCTTTTTAAGTCTTTATCAGAAATGAGAATCATATCTGAAGAGGTAAATCTAGTGAAATCAAACATAGATTTAGTCTTTGATAACAATGGGATATTTATAAAAGACTATAATTTTTTAAGTACAAGCAAAGATGTAAATAAGTTCAATGCTAATAGCATAAAGTATAGGATTAGTGATTCTAACATTAGGGTATATGATAAGATTAACTCACATTCTCATGAACTAATAAATATTAATATGGTTATTCTTAAACAGAATGATGATATTGAACTATTTACTACATTTAATCATCGGTCTTCAGAAGAAATAATTCATTTAGCATCAAGTTTCTCTATTCATAATAATAAGATAAATGGAAAAGTTTATAGTCAAGGTGTAAATATTAAGATAAATGACCCTATACACTTTTATAAAAATATGAGCGCAACATTCGATAAACTTAATTATATATTTTGGGCAGAAATATCTGATAATAATATCATTAATGTTCATGGAAACTTTGGAGTTGCTCAGTCTATATTATCTAATAATTTAACTAAAGATCGTATCATATTTGATAAGTTTAACTCTCAAGTATCTTATAATAATGCAAATAATCAAGATCAAATTAAACTTACAAATATGTCTTTTGGTACTAAGGATAATAAGTATAAAGAGAACTATATTAAGTTAACTAGGAAAGATGAAGTCCTATCAAGTTTATCAATTAATTCTTTATATGTTAACGATTTAAAATCCTTACTAAGGCTATTCACGATGTCTTCACTAAAACTAGTTAGAGATTCTATAGATCAAATTATATATGGGCATATAAATAATATACATTTGAATAATATACATGATAAGACGCTATTGAAGTATATGTTCTCATTTGACGAAACTAGATTTCAAAACAAAACTTTCATGCTATCGAATATATCAGGAAAAATAAAAGGCGATTACCAAAAAGGCTATCTCAAATTAAACAGTCAAGATGTTGATGTTCTGCACCAATCTACTAAGTTCCCTATAAGCAAGGTAAATGGTGATATATATCTCAAATATATAAATGGCAAAATTTTAATGAGTTCGAGTAATTTACAATTAGATGATTCACATACTGCAAAAATTCTAGGATCTTTTTCACCTGAATGGGCCAATTATCAAGTTAAAATTAAAGGTAATATTGATAATATTTTTTCTCAACTTCCGCATAACTTTAATATGAGCGACAAAGTTAAAAAAACTGATATCAATGCAAATTATAATATTGATTATAGAGTTTATCAGAAGAATAATAAAACTCATGCTTATGGCACTCTGTTGCTATCAGATCTACTAGTAAGCAATAATTCTGCTGATATTACTTTTAATGCGAAAAAAATACACATAAACTTCTTCGATAAATATTATCAATCTTCTAACTCAGAAATATTTGTAAATGATACCAAGTTTTTATTTTCTCTAGATACTGATATATCTGATAAACAAATAAGATATATAGCTAATAGTAGCGGATTACTTTCTGACTTGTTTATAAAAAGATTTGTTAAGCATAATTTAATTGATTCATTTGCAGGAGAATCCAAAGCAAATATTGAGTTTACCTATGAATTAAAGAATAAAAAAGTATCAATGAAATTAAGTTCTAGTTTAGAGGGAATGGCATTTAATATTATTAGTCCTTTTAATAAATCTTCGGATGACGCTCGAAATTTTCAACTATCTTATGCTATAGAAAAGAATAGAAGAAATAGTATTAATATCAAATATGATTCATATGATATTGAATTATCAAAAGCTGAATCAAATTTATATGCTATGGTCAATTCTCCATATCTGTCAGGAACCCTTATGCTTCCAGATAAAATTTCTTCAGATGATAGACTTACTGCCAGATTAAAATATTTTGATTTAAATAAATTCCAAGGCATAGCTGATCCTGCTGTATATCCGTATCTGGATATTAGTATGAAGAGAGTAAAGATCAATAATTATTATTTTGATGATTTTAAAATCAGGACGTCACCATTAAGTAATGGTATGTTAATTGATCAGTTAGATTTTGCTAATAGTGATCTAGTAATGACTGGTAATGGAAGGTGGTTAAATAATAAAGATGGTCAAATTACCCTGTTTGATGCTGAATTTAAGAGTAATAATTTTGGTAGGTCACTCAATGCACTGGGCTATAAAGACTTGATTAAAAATGGATCATTATCTTCCCAGTTAATTGGACAATGGGAAGGGTCGCCAGACTTTTTTTCGTTAAATACCTTCGATGGCAAGATAACCCTTGATTTAATAGATGGAGAATTTCTTCAAGTCAGTAAACAATCAAGAGCTATTGGTCAGCTGCTTGGGTTATTTAGTATTTCCTCTTTACAAAAAAGGTTATCACTAGATTTTAGTGATTTTTTTTCAAGCGGTTTAGCATTTGACGACATGAATGGAGAATTTATATTTTTGAATTCAAAAGCCAAAGCCAACAACCTAGTGCTGAAAGGATCTTTTGGAGAGATGAGGGTGAATGGTTCTTCTGATTTGAAACATAAAACTCATGATCAGTTATTAGTTTATATACCAGATTTATCTTCAATGAGTCTCATTTCTGGAACACTTTTAGGTGGCCCTGTGGGTGCACTAGCGTCAATATTTTATGATAAATTCTTAGAGCAAATCGGCATAGATACAAATCAGCTTGCAGCCGTAGAGTATTCCATACAAGGATCATGGGATAACCCTGAAATAAAAGTAATAGAACCATTTAAACCTATTACAAATTAATATATTCTTAATGTTCATACACGAGAAAAATAATGACAAAAGTAGCATCTATACAATTATCATCAGGGCCGAATGTGCAAGCCAATTTATTAGAGGTTGGCAAATATTTTGAACAGATCTCAAAAACTAGCGCTAAGCTTGTAGTTTTGCCTGAAAATTTTGCATTGATGCCAGAGGATGATTCTGAATTTCTTACCCATGGCGAAACTGTTGGAAGTGGCCCAATTCAAGATTTTATTTCTCAACAAGCGAAAGATCATAAGATATGGATAATTGCAGGAACAATTCCTATCAAGACTGATAACCCAAAAAAGGTAACGTCTACTACTTTTGTTTTTAATGACATGGGGGAGGTAGTTAGCAGATATGACAAGATACACTTGTTTGATGTTGAATTGCCTAATTCTAGTGAGTCATATAATGAATCTGAAGTCTTCAATAGTGGCAATGATTTAAAAGTTATAGAAACACCCATAGGTAGAGTAGGCTTGGCGATTTGTTATGACCTAAGGTTTCCTGAGCTTTTTAGATTACAAAAGGAATCCAATGTAGAAATACTTGTGATACCATCAGCATTCACGGAGCAAACTGGAAAAGTCCATTGGGAAACTTTAGTTAAAGCGAGAGCCATAGAGAATCTATGTTATGTTGTAACATCTTGTCAAGATGGATATCACATTAGCGGAAGACAGACCCATGGCAATAGTATGATTGTTAATCCATGGGGTCAGATTTCATCAAGGTTGCCATCTGGATCGGGGTTTATAGAATCAGAAATTAATTTAAATAAACTGAATTCTATCAGAGAAAAGTTTCCAGTTTTAGAACATATTAATCTTATAGGTAAAAAATGAATTTTATAAAAGATCATATAATTAGTAGTTACGATTTATCAGATGGTAAATTAGAAAATGTTTTATCAGCTGCCTGTCCGACTAATATAGACTTTGCAGATTTATATTTTCAGTATACTAATTCAGAAAGCTGGCAATTAGAAGACGGTATAGTTAAAAATGGTTCTTCTAATATTGATAGTGGTGTTGGTATAAGGTCAGTTTCCGGCGATAAGACAGGTTTTTCTTATAGCAATAATTTCCAATATGAAAATTTACTCTCTGCAGCTAATACATCTAAATGTATTGTTAATAGCGGGCAAGACAAAGAAATAAAAATAGGTACTGAAAAAGAGATTCGTAGATTATATGAGCCAATTTCTCCATTAAGCTACAAAGAAGATAATGCAAAAGTTGAGTTTTTAAAGGATATTGATAAATATATACGTAGCAAAGATAACAGGGTTGATCAAGTGATTGTGAGTCTAGCTGGTGTCTACGATTCAATTTTAATCCTTAATACTGATGGCATTAAAGCTTTTGATGATAGGCCTTTAGTAAGATTTAGTGTCATGGTAATTTTAAAAGTTGGAGATAGAAGAGAAAGAGGCTCCGCCGGTGGTGGAGGCAGATATGCATATGAAGAGATTATAGGGAAAAAATTTGGTTATGAATTTGCAGATGAAGCTCTTAGGCAGGCAGCTGTTAATCTAGAGGCTGTAGATGGTAAAGCAGGTGCGATGACAGTAGTCCTTGGACCTGGATGGCCTGGGGTTTTATTACATGAAGCTATTGGACATGGTCTAGAAGGTGATTTTAATAGAAAAAAAACCTCTGCATTTTCGGATTTAATTGGCAAACAGGTGGCTTCTAATCAATGTACCATAGTCGATGACGGAACAATCTCAAAGAGAAGAGGTTCTTTATCAATAGACGATGAAGGTTGTGAGACTAAGTGTAATACATTAATTGAAAATGGTATTTTAAAAGGTTACATGCAAGATAAAATTAATTCAAAGCTTATGAATGTTGATCCAACAGGCAATGGTAGAAGAGAAAGTTATGCATGTCTACCGATGCCAAGAATGACCAATACTTTTATGTTGCCAGGTGAATATAATCCTAAAGAGATTATCGAATCAGTCCAAGACGGGATTTATGCGGTTAATTTTTCGGGTGGTCAGGTTGACATCACTAATGGTCAGTTCGTCTTTACAGCCTCAGAAGCTTACACTATAAAAAAAGGTAAAATACAAGAGCCTATAAAAGGCATGACTCTGATTGGTAATGGTCCAGAAGTCTTAAAAAAAGTCTCAATGGTTGGAAATGATTTGAAGCTCGATGATGGAGTCGGTACTTGTGGTAAAGATGGACAAAGTGTACCCGTAGGTGTTGGGCAACCTACGCTGAAAATTGATGAGATAACTGTTGGAGGCACCCAGGTTTGAAGAATAAGGATAACAGTATTTCAGACTATAAAAATAAACTTCAAAAAATTATAAATAAACTAGATAGTAAATTTGATTATGAATTTAATATGAGTTTATCAGATGGCTATTCTGTCACTTCAAGATCCAGCGAAGTAGAAAATATAGAATATCATCAAGACATGGCACTAAATGTTTCCGTATATAAAGACTACCAAAAAGGGAGCGCTTCTACTAACGACTTATCTGAAAAAAGTATTCAACAGGCAATAGAAAAAGCTCAGAATATATCTATTAACACTCAAGCAGATGATTGTCAGGGATTGCCAGATAGTCAATATACAACACAAAAATGGGAAGACATGGGTATTTATTATCCTAAAACGCTAGATATCAAAAACATCATTGATTTAACGAAAGATTGTGAAAGCAGTGCTTTTCAGAAGGACAAAAGAGTCACGAATTCTGAAGGATCCTCTTTTACCTTTTCAGATAACACCCATATGATTCTAAATAGTAATGGTGCCTTTGGAACGTTTGATTCAACAGATTATTCTCTATCATGTATAGCTCTTGCTGAGCAAAATAAGTTGATGGAGAGAGATTATTGGTATTCTTCAACGAGAGATTTTGATGCATTGGAATCATCTAATCATATAGGTGAAAAAGCTGCAGAACGTGTAATTGCTAGACTTGGCGCAAAGACCATAAAAACTAGG
>JAYNVZ010000004.1:12578-18939 GCA_038101125.1 Gammaproteobacteria bacterium
ACTGTTTTCTCCGGAAATGACTTCATCTTTAATAAGTAGTTTTTTATCAGCTATTAATGGATCTTCAATATATAAAAAATCTAGTTTTCTCATAGACAAGATAGATAAAAAAATATTTCCAGATTTTGTAAACATACAAGAGGATCCAAGCTTACCAAATGGATCCGCAACACGGCCTTATGACTCTGAGGGAGTATTAACTCAAAAAAAAGATATTATAAAAGATGGCATATTAAAAACTTATTTACTCGATACATATGCTGCTAGAAAACTAAAATCAAAATGTACTGGCAATGGAGTATTGACCAACATAATTGTTTCATCTAAAAAACCTGAAACAGATTTATTAAAAAATATGACTGATGGTCTCTACATAACAGATATGATGGGAAGCGGTGCTAATTCATTAACTGGAGATTATTCACGTGGCGCTTTTGGCTATCTAATTAAAAATGGTGAGATACAGTATCCAGTCACTGAAATTACAGTAGCTTCTAATTTACTACAGATGTTTGAGAATATAGTATCTCTCGGAGATGATGTGGATAATAGAAATAGAATTAGAACTGGATCGATGCTAATAGATAATATAACCATTGGTGGAACGTAATCTAGATCTGCATATCAAATTGTGTATATTACTATCCAAACCTTTTCTTTAAGATATTATAACCAATAACTGCAGCGATTATAGATCCAACGAAAATACCTAATTTGCTCGCATCAATTAATTCTATTGAGCTAAATGCTAAATTATTAATAAACAAACTCATTGTGAATCCAATACCACACAGAAAAGATATACCAAGTATATCTATCATTTTTATACCATCAGGCAGGGTACATATTTTTAGCTTAATAGATAAGTATGTAAATAATGTAATACCAATTGGTTTGCCTAGTAATAAACCAAGCATTATTCCAGTAGAGATTGGACTCATAAAGCTATCAAAAGATAAAGCTTGAAAGTTAATGTCGCTATTAAAAAAAGCAAAAAGCGGCAAAATGAATATCCCTACATAATTATGAACTGGATGTTCAAGATCTTTTAACATTGAGAGCTCATTATCTTTTCTTGAACTGTTGGGTATAGTTGTTGCAAGAATTACTCCCGCAAGCGTTCCATGGACACCAGATTTTAAAATGCAGTACCATAAAAATATTCCCAAAATAACATAAATTATTTTTCTTTGGACATCAAGCAAGTTAATCATTATGAGTGTGATAAAAAACATAGCACCATAAAGCAAATAAATCATCTGTAAATCAGATGAATAAAAGAATGCAATAATAAGAACAGCGCCTAAATCATCGATAATTGCTAGAGATAATAAAAATATCTTTAAACCTATAGGAACTCTCTTGCCGATAATGAGTAGTATAGCTAAAGAAAATGCAATATCAGTTGCAGTAGGTATCGCCCAACCAACTAAATTTTGCTCTAAATCATAATTAATAAATATATAAATTAATGCAGGTATCAACATACCTCCTATTGCAGCTATGCCCGGAGAGATTATTTTAGAAAAACTCGATAATTCACCTTCCAACATCTCTCTTTTTAACTCTAAACCAATCACGAAAAAGAATATTGCCATCAATCCATCATTGACCCAGTGTTCAACAGATTTAGATAATGTAAATTCGCCTATATCAATAGACAGTGGGAGATACTTAAGATCATAGTATAATGATTGAAGCGGACTATTGACAATTATTAAAGCAAATGCTGCAAATATTAGAAGTAGAAAACCTGATGATTCTTCTTTAGATAAAAAGTTTTTTAAAAACGTTTGGACATCGAAGGATTTGTTCATCGTATTATTATATATTAGTTAGAAAAAACTATAAAGTTATTCAATCAAAAGCGATATATCTTTAGAAATTATATTTTTAGTAAGGGAGCCAATAGATATAAAATTCACCCCATCAATTGCATATTTTTTTATGTTATTAATATTTATAGACCCAGATACTTCTATTTTTTGTTTCTTGTAAGATTTTAAGTAATCCTTTATCTGTTTTGGTGTAAAATTATCCAAAAGGATTCTTTCTATTTTAAGTTTTGAGATCTTCTTTGCAAAAGAGGGGGACTTTGCCTCTATGATAACTTTCTGTTTTTTCTTATTTGCCTTGAGAATGAATTCTTCTAGATTATCTATAACTCTTAGATGATTTTCTTTCAATAAAATTCCATCTGATAATGAATATCTATGAGGGTTACAACCAGCAGCAGAACAAGCTTCGCTTAAAGGTAAACGCATTAGAGGAATAGTTTTTCTTGTATGAAGAATTTTAATATTTGGCTTATGAATAATCTTCTTTTTATATCTTATACATTTATCATATACACCAGACATTGTTTGAAGATAATTCAAAGCAGTTCTTTCGGCTGATAATATAGATCTGCTTTTTCCAGATATTTTAGCAATTATCTTTTTGTTATTCATATATTCACCGTCTCTAGCCTTTAGGTCTATTTTCAGATTCTTATCAACTTTTTTAAATACAGCTTTCATCCAATTTAAGCCATATATATAAAAAGATTCTTTTGAAATGATTGAGGCTTGTACTTCTATATTCTTGGATAATTTTGATGTTAAATCATTTTGATACTGATCCTCATTGAGAGCGGATATAATATGCTGATTTATTCTCTTATCTACCATTGCTATGTACTAATGTTATTTTTTATCTTCATTGTTTGTTTGAATACTATAGGGCTTAACAACAATAGTGCTATAAGATTTGGCAAGGCCATTAGACCATTCATTATATCTGCAACCAGCCATACCAAATTTAATTCTACAGCAGCACCAATAGGAATTACCACTACCCAAAGTATTCTATAGTATAATATTACTTTTTCTCCAAACAAGAACTCAGCACATTTTTCACCATAGTAACTCCATCCAATTATGGTGCTAAATGCAAAAAGAACTAAACCAAAAATTACAATATATTTACCATTGGCCAGTAGGTTTTCAAAAGATGCACCGTTGTAACCTATATACCAACTCTGACTTATAAGAATAACAAAAGCTGTAATTGTACATACCAGAAGAGTATCAATTAATGGCTCCAACATAGAGATAGATCCTTGATGTTTAGGGTCATTTGTTTTTGCTGCTGCATGTGCAATTGGTGAACTCCCTAGGCCAGCTTCATTAGAAAAAACACCCCTTGATACTCCATATCTTATAGCAGCCCATACAGTTGCTCCCGCAAAACCACCCGATGCAGCCGTAGTGTTAAATGCAGAATCTATGATCAGCCAAAAAATAGTAGGGACCAACTCAAAATTAGATACGATTATGTATAATCCACCCAAAATATATATTAGAGACATCGCGGGCACTAATTTTGCAGCTGTTCTGCCAATGCTTTGAATACCTCCTATAATTACCAGCATAACCAATATAGCAATTATAAATCCAACCATAGCTCTGGAAATATCTAGTTCCATTGATATAACTTGTGCAACCGAATTAGATTGGACGCCATTACCAATTCCAAAGGCAGCTATCATTCCAAAAAAGGCAAACGCATAAGCAAGTAAATTATATTTTTGCCCTAGTCCGTTTTTTATGTAATACATCGGTCCACCAACATGATTACCTTTTGTATTTTTCTCTCTATAAACAATAGCTAAAAATGCTTCTGCATATTTAGTTGCCATACCGACAAGCGCGGTCAACCACATCCAGAATATTGCGCCAGGACCTCCTAAAACTATTGCTGTAGCAACGCCAGCAATATTACCAGTACCAACAGTTGCAGATAATGCAGTCATCAACGATTCAAAAGATGATATATCTCCGCCTGTCCTTCTTTTTCGTTTATTGCTAAGAGTAGATTTTTTAAATAAATACTCCAAGCCTTTATTTAAATTTCTAAGTGGATAAGCCTTTAAACCTATCATCAGATAAAGTCCGACTAAAAATAGTAGTGATAGTGTGAATGGACCCCAAATGAAACCGCTTAGAGAGTTTAGGAATGCTTCAATATTCATTTTTTCTGTAAGATATTAAAAGTATTATTTCGGTTTTCATTTTCTGACTGAAGTTCTGAGAATATAATATCTGAGTAATGAGCAATATTAGTATTCTTGTTATGCTTTGTTGCTACAATCGATGAGTATTGCTCATGATCAACACCATCCAACTCTGATTTAATTTTATTTATAAATTTTTCATCATTAAAAATAGTATCTTTGATTATCAGACAGCCTTCTTTGTTTAGCTTATATTAATCATACAAATCACATCAAAACTGGTGTGAAGGTTTAAGAATTCTTCGCTATGAGATATTACTTTAAGTTTTGAATCAAAACCTTGTACTAAATATTTATTAAAGTCTTTAATATTTTGATCATCATTGACTACCTGAGTTGCTTGTTGAATATTAATATAATCACTCATTAGTAGTTCAGAGGATAATAGAGGGTTACCATGTATGTTGCATAGTGATATCGGTTTTTTTCTTCCATATGTATTTATAATAACCTGTTCGATAATTGCACTGTTAATACCATTTTCATGTTGTTCTGATAGATTTTTATAATGATTATCTGGTGACTCATCAATTTGATCTTTACTCATATTTTCTAAAAAATAATTTAAAGCGCTATTTTTTTTAGGGGGTTGTTTTTTACCAATTCTCATGGACATCACACCATCATTTTCAGCCCAAATATTACTCATACCCCACCATTTTTGTCTGCTTTGAAAAATTACCTCAAGAGAACTTCGTGACCAGTAGTTTTTTTCAACACCTTGTCGCTCAGCATAAACTGGGAGGATTACTCCTCCATCTGGCTCTATTAGATACATCAGATGTCTGAGAAATGCAGCACCCCAATTATTAGCAAATAATGGAAAGCTAATGCCTAGGTATATTCTATGAAATGACTCTTTTTCAAATGGATAATATATCGAGCAGATCTCCTGATTTGTGGGGTTTGATTTAAATATTTTAGAATCACATGTAACGCTAACCATGTCATCGCTTGGCTGGATCATCCCATGTTTATCTCTAGTATCAGAGTAATAATAGTCTCTGTCTTCTTCGATATAGTCTGCTGATTTGTGGATTAAAATTTCACTCATAATTTATGTTAGTATATGAATAGAGATCATAACATGGCATTATTTAGTCAACAACTTATCGGTTATAAATATGTTTAAACTTTTCATCATAATAACAGCACCGACAGTTATCTTGATTAGTCAAGCTGGATACTCCTTGCTGAGTATATCTTCTTTAGTTCTTTTTTATATTATATGTTTTTATATTTATGAGAGATCACGTGATAATGAAGAGATAGTAGTTAAAGAGAAGAATCTTTCTAAACCTATTAAACTGAATCAAAAATCAATACTAACAAAATCTTCTTTTTTTAAAAATAATAAAGAGCCTTTGATGATCCTTGATAGTTCTTTTAATGTTTTATCGTCAAATAAATCATTTTATGATTTTCTAGGAAGTTCCCCTAATGGAAAAAATATATCTTTAGTATTAAGGTCAGCAGAATTTGATAATGCGATAGAAAAACTTAACGTTACAAGCAATTATATCTCAGTTGATTTGACAGTCTTTAGTGTTGTTCAAAAACATCTCACCGCACAACTTTTTTATATAAATGATCCTGATGATCCATCTATATTGGTAATGTTGATGGATAAAACGAATCAATACATTGCTGAAAGATTAAAAACAGACTTTGTCTCAAATGTAAGTCATGAGCTTAGAACACCATTAGCCTCTATCTTGGGTTTTTTAGAAACGATTGAAGGTCCTGCCAAAGATGATGAAGAAAAGAAAAAAGAGTTTTATCAAATTATTAGAAGTGAAGCTGAAAGAATGCAAAGACTAGTCAATGACTTGTTATCTCTGACAAGGGTTGAAGAATCCGAATTTCAAGCACCAAGTGATAAGGTTGATTTATTACAATGCCTCGATGCAGCTGTAGATGTAGTAGAAGTTATAGCTAAAAAGAAAAAAATTACCATTAATTCTGAATTTGATAAAAATGATAAATTGATTGTTCGAGGCAACCATGATCAGTTACTTGAGGTTTTTGAAAATCTTCTCGATAATGCAGTTACTTACACTGATGATGGCAAAGTTGTTTCCGTTTCTGTGAAACAAGATACTAATTACCAAGTTGTCGAAATAACTGATGAGGGGGTTGGTATAAGTGAGCAAGATCTTGTCAGGGTAACCGAGAGGTTCTTTAGATGTACTAGCAGTCTTGACTATAAGCGACATAGTTCAGGGCTAGGATTGTCCATAGTTAAGCATATTTTAAATAGGCATGAAGGAAAATTAGAAGTAACAAGTGAATTGGGCAAAGGCAGCA
>JAYNVZ010000004.1:18949-25519 GCA_038101125.1 Gammaproteobacteria bacterium
ATAGTTAATAGCAATATTCATAAATCTGTAATAAAAGAGTCATCATGTCTTAATGCCAAAATATTTTAATAAGTAAAGTAAATATTATTAAGGAGTAAGAAATGAAAAAATATCAGCTGTTATTGGTAATCATTGTTATGATATCAATGCCTGCTCATTCAAGAGACACAATTCGTGTTGTAGGTTCCTCAACTGTTTACCCATTTGCAACTGTCGTCGCAGAAACTTTTGGCAGACAAGATAATGGATTTAAAACGCCTATTATAGAGTCAACTGGTTCTGGAGGAGGCTTGAAGTTATTTTGTTCTGGCAGAGGCCCATCTACACCTGATGTTACAAATGCATCACGTCGTATAAAAAAGTCTGAAGTTGAACTATGTGCAAAAAATGGAATTAATGAAATCATTGAACATAAAATCGGATATGATGGCATTGTAATTGCCAATGCAAAAAATGGGCCTAATTTTACAATATCGAGAAAAGACCTCTACATGGCCTTGGCTGCAAAAGTCCCATGCGGAGTTCAAGATGGAGTAACTTGCGATAACGAGTCTAAAACTTGGAAAGATGTGAATTCATCGCTACCTGATATAAGAATAGAAGTTTACGGTCCACCCCCAACGTCTGGTACCCGTGATGCATTTGCAGAATTAGGTCTAGGTGGCGGATGTAAAATGATCCCATGGATTAAAAAATTTAGGAAAAAAGATAAAAGCGCATGGAAAAAGCTATGTTACACAGTTAGAGAAGATGGTGCTTACATAGAGACTGGAGAGAATGATAATTTAATCATTCAGAAACTCCTCAATAACCCGAATGCATTAGGAGTTTTTGGATTCAGTTTTCTAGATCAAAATACAGATTCCGTTAAAGGATCAACAGTTGATGGAATAGAACCAACTTTTGAATCTATAGCATCTGGGGATTATAAGGTGTCTCGTTCACTATTCTTTTATGTAAAAAAAGCACATATTGGCTCTATTCCAGGTATTGAAGAATATATGGCGGAATTCATGAATGACAATGCCATTGGTGATGAAGGATATTTATTAGATAAAGGTTTGATTCCTTTGCCACAAGACGCAAGGACTAAATATCAAAGTGATAGTAAGAATCTAGCAAATCTAAAGTTTTAATTAATTCAATTATATATGAATATCACTCAAATCAACTTGGGTGATATCATCCATATTTTTCATAGAAAAACACAAAATAAACTTTTATGTAACATAATCTTAACATTCAGTAGCTATGATAAGTCATAAGATTATTACTATGAACATAGAATTTATAATATTATCGCTTATTGGTTTAACAGCTTATAGTTTTTTTATTGGAAGAAAAAAGGCTCTAGCATTGAGCTCTTTGAAAAATGTAACTGTCCACTCACAGCCCTATTATCATGGTCTGCATTCTGCTCTCATAACAATTTTTCCTGCTGTTATTCTTCTTATCTTATGGTCATGGATAGAGTCCAGTATATTTTCTATTAATCTAAGGGAATATTTTAAAGATATAACAGATCCAGCTCTAGCAGATTTTTATATCTCAGGAGTCATTAACTTTGTTGGAGGTGTTGATCAAAAAATCATGGACCATGTGAATTTCATGTCAGCAGTAAATTATTATGAATCTACCATGCATATGAACTTAGTTTTGAAAGGTATCGTCATAATACTTTTGACTCTTATGGTTTCCAGGTATTCTTTAAAATTGATAGCTGCAGATTTTAAAGCACGTGATCTAGTAGAAACTATGGTAATAAGGATTATGAAATATGCTTCTGTATTTGCCATAGTCATTACGATTGGAATAGTATTATCATTATTGTTTGAAACTATGAGATTTTTTGAATCTGTAGCTGTAACTGAATTCTTGTTCGGCACTCATTGGAGTCCTCAAATGTCAATAAGAGAAGATCAGGTGGGGTCTTCAGGAAGTTTTGGAGCATTGCCTGTGTTTACAGGAACTTTATTAATATCATTTATTGCTATGTTAGTTGCTGGACCAATAGGATTATTTTCTGCAATTTATTTATCTCAATATGCTTCAACAAGAGTCCGTTCATTAGCTAAACCTATTATTGAAGTATTAGCAGGAATTCCAACTGTGGTTTATGGGTTTTTTGCAGTAATAACAGTAGGCCCTTTTTTTCGTGAAATGGGTATATTTTTTGATATCGATAATTTTAGTTCCGAAAGTGCTCTAATAGCAGGGTCTGTATTAGGTATTATGATAATACCGTTTGTAGCATCATTAACTGATGATGCTCTTTCTGCAGTCCCCCAGTCATTAAAAGAGGGTTCTTTAGCGATGGGAGCAACTTTATCTGAAACAACCAACAAAGTTATTATCCCAGCATCATTTCATGGTATCGCAGGCAGTTTCTTATTGGCTTTCTCAAGAGCCATTGGTGAAACTATGATAGTTGTAATGGCTGCAGGTTTCGCTGCTAAGTTAACGGCAAACCCATTTGATGCTGTAACAACTGTTACCGTCCAGATAGTGGGGCTACTAACAGGAGATCAAGAATTTAATAGCGCCAAAACACTATCTGCTTTTGCACTAGCTTTTGTTTTATTTTTTTTAACATTAATTTTAAATATTATATCTTTAACAATAGTGAATAAATATAGAGAGCAATATGAATAGTATTATTAAAAGAAATCAAAGTGAAAAAAGGTTTAAGTTCTATGGAATTTTGGCTGTAGCGACTGCAATTTTTTTATTGATGATTCTTCTTTTTAAAATTTTCTCAACGGGTATTACCGCATTCAACCAAACATATATCGGAGTAAAGATTCAAATTGAAGCTAACTCGGATGTTTCTAATTTAGACCCGAGGAGAGAACTTAAACGAAATTTACGAGTAATGTTTCCTGATGCTAAAACCAGAAAAGAAAAGAAGAATCTTTATTCTCTATTTAGTAACGGTGCATATTATGAATTTGAAGAGATGCTTGATAATTATGATGGAAAAAAAATTGATGGATATTATTATTTTCTGGCGTCTGACGATGTAGACATGTATTTTAAGGGCACAGTTAAACGAAAAGGAAATAGTGCTGGTAGAATTCAATCTTCTCAAATGATCTACATTGATATGTTTAAAAATATGAACCTTATAGAATTAAAATACAACAAATATCTGTTAGGGTCATCTGATAGTAGAGATCCAGAGCTAGCTGGTATTTTAGGTGCGATCTATGGTTCTTTTTATGCAATATTGATCGCTTTTATCACTTCTTTCCCACTCGGAATACTGACTGCTGTATATCTTGAAAAACTAGCATCTAAAAATAGATTTTCAGACCTTATAGAAACTAATATTAATAATCTGGCAGCAGTGCCCTCCATCGTTTTTGGTTTACTTGGTTTAGCAATATTTCTAAATTTTTTTGATTTACCGCGATCAGCTTCTCTTGTGGGAGGTTTAACGCTGGGTTTAATGACTCTGCCAACAATTGTTATAGCTTCACGCTCAGCTATTAAATCTGTTCCCCCATCTATAGAAGAAGCATCTATTGGCCTTGGGTCTAGTAAAATTCAAACAATCTTTAATTTTACACTTCCTCTTGCTATGCCAGGTATTTTAACAGGGACGATTATAGGAATGGCTAGGGCGATAGGAGAAACAGCTCCATTATTAATGATTGGTATGGTTGCATTTATTGTTGATATACCTAGTAGCCCTATGGATGCTGCAACGGCTTTACCTGTTCAAATATTTCTCTGGCAAGATAGCCCAGAAAGAGCATTTGTTGAGAGAACATCAGCAGCAATTATGGTATTACTTTTATTTTTATTTTTTTTAAACATTACGGCCGTTTATCTAAGAAAAAAATTAGAGAAAAAATGGTAACATGGAGCTTATATGACACAGGAACTTAAAATATCAGCAAAGAATCTAAATGTTTTTTATGGAAAAAAACAAGCCTTATTTGATATAAATTTAAATATTTATGCTAATGAAGTTACATCATTGATTGGACCGTCCGGTTGTGGAAAGTCCACATTAATTAAATGCTTTAATCGCATGAATGATCTTGTTGATATATGTAAGTACTCAGGACAAATCATGATAGATGGCCAAGATATAAATGACCCATCAACTGATCCTGTTAGCCTGAGAACACGAATCGGGATGGTATTTCAAAAGCCAAACCCTTTTCCTAAATCTTTATATGATAATATTGCTTATGGACCACGCTTGCATGGCATGTTTAATACAAAAGAAGATTTAGATGAAATTGTAGTATCTAGTCTTCAAAAAGCAGGTCTATTTAATGAAGTTAAGGATAGATTGTTTGAACCTGGCACTGGACTTTCTGGTGGACAGCAACAGAGATTATGTATAGCTAGGGCATTAGCAGTTAACCCAGAAATAATTTTAATGGATGAACCATGTTCTGCATTAGACCCTATCGCAACGGCAAAGATAGAAGAATTGATCGAAGAGTTAAAAGAAAGATATACAATTGTAATAGTTACACATTCAATGCAGCAAGCAGCAAGAGTATCAAATAGAACTGCCTACATGCACATGGGTGAATTAATAGAAACAGGTCTGACAAAAAATATTTTTTCTAATCCTGAACATGCCAAAACACAAGATTACATTACGGGTAGAATTGGTTAAAAATGATGTTATTTGATATACTTTATAGACATAGGAGCAGAAGATGAAAGAATACAATGACCATATAGTGTCTTCTTTCGATGATGATATCGCATCAATTAGAAGATCAATAATTAAAATGGCCACTTTAGTTGAAGAGCAGTATAAGTTGCTTCATCACATTGTCGATACAGGTTCAGCTTCTACAGTCGAAGATGTTTTGGATAATGAACCTAAGCTAGACGCGTTTGATGGAAAAATTAGAGATCAGGTAATTACATTTATAACCCTGAGATCCCCAATGGCTATTGATCTAAGAGAAGGCTTGGCTGCTCTTAAAATCTCAACAGACCTAGAAAGGCTTGGTGATTATTGCAAAAATGTCTCTTTGAGAATACAGGCACTAGAAGACATACCTCCAGCAGAGATCAAAAATGAAATCCTAAGGATGATAGTTATGGTTCAAGGGCAGCTAAAAAAAGTGATAGATGCATATGTTTCAAAAAACAAAGATAAAGCAGTTGAAGTTAGAAATGCTGATGCATTAATAGATAAACACTATACGGTTACTTATAATCATATCATCGAGGATATCCGTAATAAACCTAATAAGATTAAAACCTTAATGGATACAAAATTACTATTCACGATAAAAACTATTGAAAGGGCCGGAGATCACATAACTAACATCGCTGAAGAAGTATACTATGCAATTGTTGGCGAAACTCTATCCACACCGCGTCCAAAAGGCGAACCAGATTAGTGAAAACTATTTTTTCAATTGAAGACGAAGAGTCTTTAGTATCTTTACTAGAATATAATATTACATCTGCTGGATATAAATTCGAACATTCTATGAATGGATACGAAGGTATGATGAAGATTCAGAAAGTCAAACCTGATTTAATTTTATTAGATTGGATGCTTCCTGATATTTCAGGTATCGAGATTTGTAAATTTATCAGATCAAATAAAGAGCTTCAGAGGATTCCAGTAATAATGCTAACAGCAAAAGGCGAAGAAGATGATTTGATATCTGGTTTTGATACAGGAGCAGATGATTATTTAGTTAAACCTTTTAGTCCCAAAGAATTAATTGCGAGAATAAAAGCACTATTAAGAAGAACTTCTGAGCGTACAACTAGCTCCAAATTATCTTATGCAAACATTGTTATGGATACAGATATGCATCGAGTTTATTGTTGTGATAAAGAGACTAAACTTGGACCAAGAGAATATAGAATACTTGAATTTTTTATGCAGAATCCAGGAAGAGTTTATACCAGGCAGCAAATACTAGATGCTGTTTGGGGAACAAATGTTTATATCACAGATCGTACTATTGATGTTCATATAAGAAGACTTCGTAAAGCACTGAGTACAACAGAAGAATGCAAGGTAATAAGAACAATACGTTCTTCAGGTTACTCACTTGATAGTGAGAATTAGGCTTACTAAATAGTTGTAATAAATCTGCAATATTTCTTAACAAAATCTTTAATATAACTTTAAGATATATATGCCTTTAGTAAAGGTACAATATCACTAAAGTTCAGGGAAGACTGAATTTAAAAACTTTAAAAATTAATGAGGTTATATGAATAAATTATATATATATTTCTTTTTAGGTTTAGTAGCTTTACCACTCGCTGGTTTTAGTGGCGGGATGATCACATCAGAGAAAGTACACGCTGCAACTAAATCTGGGAAGAAAGGCTCAAGCGCTACCTTTTATGGTAGATTATGGGTCCAGTATGATAGCTCAGATAACTCAACTTCTAATAACAGCAAAATATCATCACTACGAGATGATGAAGGGATGGGTAGAGTTGGATTAAAGGGTAAATCATCTATTGGTAACGGATATGCAGTTAACTATAAAGTTGAATACGCAATTGATATTGGTGATGGTCATGCCACTGGTGATAGTACAGATTGTAGTGATGCAGCTA
>JAYNVZ010000004.1:25529-31150 GCA_038101125.1 Gammaproteobacteria bacterium
CTTTTGCTCTCAAGCAAGGTTGGGTAGGTTTCTTAACCCCAATGGGACAATTTAAATTTGGCTCAATGGAGTCTCCGTATAAATCTTTTGCAAAACATGACATCTTACACGACACAATTGCGCAAGCTCGTGATACTAGAATGATTTCACAAGGCTCAATGTCTCATAGTTCATATTGGAGAGAATCCATTTACTATGAGCTTAAAAGCGGAGACTTTAAGGGTGCATTTATTTATGGTGTAGGTGAGAATACAAATAATAGTGTAACAAACAAAGATGTTGGTTTTGGACTTGAATACAAGAACTTTATTATGCCAGGATTTGACATAGTTTATGCTAGAAACACAGATGATTCGCACTCTTCTGGTCAAGACTACAATGCGAAAGTTACCTTAACTCAAAATTTCAAAATGGCTAGCGGTAGCAAAATCAAAGTATGGTACATGCATGAAGACGTAGGTCTAGACAGTAAAATGTTTACCGGCGGAAATAATGATGGTGAAGTAGACTGGTATGGTATTACTTATAAATCTGGTCCAATGACACTTCAATATTCTTATGCTGAGACTGATGCATCTCAAGGTCCAACCTATGATAGAGATGGTTACAATATTGGTATGCAATATAAACTATCAAAAACATCAAGAATCTATGTAGGTCACTCGTCAAGTGATGCCGGTTCGGGTGATGGTGTAGCTAAAGATATCGAATCCACAATGATCGGCCTAAGACACGACTTCTAGTTTCATTAGTCTAGAAAGTGAAAGGTTTGAGTGATAATAAGTATGTGTACTAATCTTCCCGTTACTCAAACTTTTCTGCTATCTGAATTCTAGTAAAAACATTTTATTAGCTTCATAGTTCAAATAAAATTTGGCATGTCATATTTTTAGGTAGATAATATATGCATGGATGCAGAAAAAAATATAAGTAATAACCTAACGCTTGATGAACTATCTGAAGTTTTAGATAGCGGTGCAATTATTAAAGCTAGAAATCTTTTAAATGCACTTTATCCTTCAGAAATTGCAGATGTTATTGAGGGTTCTCCAAGAAACAGGAGAGACCTTATATGGAGTTTAGTATCTAATGATAATAAAGGTGAAACCCTAGCCGAGCTTACTGAAGAGGTAAGAAGTAATTTGTTAGATGAGCTAATTGATGAAGGTGGCCCAGAAGGTTTAGCAGTCATAGCTAAAAATTTAGATACTGATGATCTTGCAGATATCATTCAATCCTTGCCTAAAAATTTAGTAAGTAAAACTGTAAAAAGTTTAGATAAGCAAAATCAAGATAGACTCTCTAAGGTATTATCATTCCCAGATGATACAGCAGGGGGGCTGATGAATATTGATACTATTAATGTTAGATCAAATGTAACCGTTGAAGTTTTATTGAAGTATTTAAGAAGTCTAAAAAAATTACCAGAACAGACCGATATTGTATTTGTTACAGATATCATGAATAAGTATTTTGGTTTTGTTTCAATTCAAGATTTATTAGTCACAAATACTGGAACCTTAATATCTGAAATTATGACAAAAGATAACAACATCATAGAGCCTGATGCAACTCAGCATGAGGTTGCAAGGATATTTGAAAATGCAGATTTAGTCTCAGCCGCTGTGGTTGACAGGGATGGAATCTTACTTGGAAGAATAACAGTTGATGATGTAGTAGATGTGATTCGTGAAGAGGCTGATGATTCCGTGCTTAACATGGCAGGTCTAAATAAAGACGATGATATCTTTGCGCCTATAATTCAGAGTACAAAAAGAAGGTCCTTATGGTTAGGGGCTAACCTCTTAACTGCTATTTTGGCAGCCGCCGCCATTGGTATTTTTGAAGCGACGATTGAAAAAGTGGTTGCGCTTGCAATACTTATGCCTATTGTAGCTAGTATGGGCGGCATTGCTGGTATGCAGAGTTTGGCGCTGGTTATTAGATCTCAGGCTTTGGATCAAATCGGGTCATCAAACTCAAGATTATTGATTCTCAAAGAGGCATCTATTGGAGTATTGAATGGGATCTTATGGTCATCGGTTGTGGCGCTTGCGGTTTATCTTTGGTTTGAGAGTGTTTTCTTAGGTATCGTTATCGCAGCTGCTTTATTAATTAATCTGATCATCGGGGCAATTAGTGGCGTCAGTCTTCCTTTGATTTTAGCTAGATTAAAAATTGATCCTGCTCTGGCTGGCGGTGTAATATTAACTACAATCACAGATATCGTTGGCTTTATATCCTTATTGGGTATAGCTACTCTCATTCTTTAAATCTATATTAGAATATAGCCTAAAACTTATACACTTTATAAACATCTTATCCACAACTTGTAAACAAAAAAAACACAAGATATTGTGTTTTAAATTTATTACAACCACAATAATTAGTGCTATAATTTAATCTTCATCAACAGGATAAAAACAAAAAATGACAGAAGAATTACAGAATAATAGCCTCTCAAATAAGGCCGAGAAACAAATAATCACTGATAACGTTAGCCTGCCACCAATACCAGGCAAATATAGAGTCATGCGTAGAAATGGAAAAGTCACATCTTTTGATTTAGATAAAATCGTAGTTGCAATGACCAAAGCTTTTTTAAGTGTAGAAGGAAGTAGTGCAGCAGCATCCACAAGAATACACAATGAGGTTGAATCACTAGCCGCAAAAGTTGATATGGCCATAAAGAGAAGATTTCCTGAAGGCGGAGTGATACACATAGAAGATATACAAGATCAAGTTGAATTGGCTATCATGCGCGCAGGTTATCAAGATGTCGCTAGATCATATGTGCTCTATAGAGAAGAAAGAAGCCAGGCAAGAAGCTCTAATCAGATCGAAAGTGTGGATGATTTACCTATCACTAAAGCTGTTATCAACGAAGACGGGACTTCTCAAGACTTAGATATTGTCAAACTCAGGTTAATTATAGATGAAGCTTGCTCAGGAGTTGAAGATGTTTCTTCCGAGGCCGTTTTCGATCTGATTGATAAAAATATTTATGATGGTATAAAAAAAGAGGATTTATCTAGCTCGATTTTAATATCAATTCGCCCTCTAATTGAAAAAGATCCAAACTATTCATACGTTGTAGCAAGGCTTCTTTTGAGCAGTTTATATGAGGAAGGATTAACATTTCTAAATTTCAAAGATAATTCTCCAACATTAAAAGAAATGTCTAAATCATACCCAGAGTATTTTAAAGCATACATAACGAAAGCTGTAGAATTGGAATTAATAGATAAAGAATTATTGAATTATGACATGGATCTAATAGCGAAAAATATCAATCCTTCTAAAGACTTAGCTTTTACATATTTGGGTTTGCAAACTTTGTATGACAGATACTTTATCCATGAACAAGGAAAGAGGTTTGAATTACCGCAAGCATTTTTTATGAGAGTTGCAATGGGACTTGCTATCAATGAAGAAAATAGAGAAGAAAGAACTATAGAATTTTATAATTTAATTTCATCATTTGACTTTATGTGCAGCACTCCAACACTGTTTAATTCTGGAACACTAAGACCACAGTTATCTTCTTGTTACCTATCTACTTTGCCAGATGATTTAAAAGGAATTTTTGAAGGCATAAGTGATGATGCGATGCTATCTAAATTTGCTGGAGGATTGGGCAATGATTGGTCTCAAGTTAGAGCTTTAGGCTCACATATAAAAGGAACCAATGGTCAGAGCCAGGGCGTTATACCTTTCTTAAAAGTTGCTAACGATACTGCTGTTGCAGTTAACCAAGGTGGCAAGAGAAAAGGAGCAATGTGTGCTTACTTGGAAACATGGCATTTAGATATTGAGCAATTTCTAGAATTAAGAAAGAATACTGGCGATGATAGAAGAAGAACTCATGATATGAACACAGCAAATTGGATACCTGACCTTTTCATGAAAAGAGTACACAATGATGAAGGTTGGACACTGTTTTCTCCAAATGATTGCCCAGATCTTCATGATTTAACTGGTCTTGAATTTGAAAAAAGATATAAAGAATATGAAAGACAAGCTGAAGAGGGCAAAATCGTAAATTTCAAAAATGTGAAAGCTGTTGATCTTTGGCGAAAGATTTTGAGTATGTTATTTGAAACTGGTCACCCATGGATAACATTTAAAGATCCTGGCAATTTAAGATCACCTCAACAACATGTAGGCGTAGTTCATTCTTCTAATCTTTGTACCGAGATAACACTAAATACATCTAAAGATGAAATAGCAGTTTGTAATTTAGGTTCTATTAATTTAGCAGCTCATATTGACGAAAATAAACAGTTAGATGTTAAGAAGCTTGAGATAACAATCAGAACTGCTATGAGAATGCTTGATAATGTAATTGATTATAATTATTACAGCGTAGAAAAGGCTAAAAATTCTAATGCAAAACATCGTCCTGTAGGCCTCGGACTCATGGGTTTTCAAGATGCTTTGTATAAACTAAGAATTCCATATGCTTCAGAAGAAGCTGTTGATTTTGCAGATAAGAGTATGGAGTATATCAGTTACTTTGCACTTCAATCTTCAATGGAGCTGGCGATAGAGAGAGGACCTTACCAGACTTTTGATGGATCGCTATGGAGTCAAGGTATCTTGCCGATAGATAGCTTAAGAAACTTCAAAGAAGTACGCGGCAAGTATCTCGATGTGAATATGTCTCAAAACTTAGATTGGGATAGCTTGAGAGATAAAATTAAAAAAAATGGCATGAGAAACTCAAATAGTTTAGCCATTGCCCCAACAGCAACTATTTCAAATATTTGTGGGGTTGCTCAGTCTATTGAGCCTACTTATCAAAACCTATATGTGAAATCTAATTTATCAGGTGAATTTACTGTTATAAATCCTTATTTAATCAAAGATTTCAAAGATGCAAATATTTGGGATGAAGTAATGATAAAGGATCTAAAATACTTTGATGGACAGTTGTCTTCTATAAGCAGAGTTCCTGATGAATTAAAATCTATATATCAAACATGTTTTGAGATAGATACAAGGTGGTTGGTTGAAGCTGCTGCACGAAGACAAAAATGGATAGATCAATCTCAGTCATTGAATCTATACATACCAGATACCGATGGCAAGAAACTTGATAGTGCATATAAACTTGCTTGGATAAGAGGTCTAAAAACAACGTATTACTTAAGATCACTCGGAGCTACTCATGTAGAGAAGAGTACATCTGATGGATCTAAACTAAACGCAGTAGCAAATAGTTCGCCAGAAGTTAAACAATGTCTAATCGATGACCCGGAGTGTGAAGCATGTCAATAATATATATAACAGCTATAGCTGTAATCTTACTTGTTATTGGAATATATAGTTTTGTGGATATGAAAAGAAATAGTGAAGAATTAAAGTTTAAACGAGATTCATTTTCGCCATATGTATGGGGTGAGTCAATAAAAATTAAAGGTGATAAAAATGTATAACTGGGACGACCCAATAAATGAGGCTTTAAATAAGCCAGAGGAAGTAAAAGCTCCTCCAGTAATTAGAGAACAGCCAAAAGAATCCTCTCAAATAAAATCTGAAAGCACAGCAGATATAAATGAAGGATATACCGGCATGGAAGACTTAGAAAAAGGTGCAGGAAGGATCCAGGTAGATGATAA
>JAYNVZ010000004.1:31160-57328 GCA_038101125.1 Gammaproteobacteria bacterium
CTATAATAAATTGTAGAGCTGATCTCAACCAATTAGTTCCGTTTAAGTATGATTGGGCATGGCAAAAATATTTGGATGGATCTGCCAATCATTGGATGCCTGAAGAAGTGCCAATGCATGATGATATTAAATTATGGCAAGACCCTAAAGGTCTGACGGAAGACGAGAGAAAAATAGTTGAAGTTAACTTAGGGTTCTTTTCAACAGCTGATTCTTTAGTTGCAAACAACCTAGTTCTTGCGGTATATAGACACATTACTAATCCGGAATGTAGACAATACTTATTGAGACAAGCGTTTGAAGAAGCTATTCACACACATGCATATACTTACTGTGTTCAATCACTGGGCTTAGATGAGAGTAAAATATTTAATATGTATAGAGAAATACCAGCAGTTGCGACTAAAGCTGAATGGGCGCTGCCTTTCACTCAGAGTTTAGGTGATCCAACTTTCAGAACTGGGTCTCCAGAAAATAATCAAAGATTACTCAGAGACCTAATAGCCTTCTATGTTGTTTTTGAAGGTATATTCTTTTATGTAGGCTTTACACAAATCTTATCAATGGGAAGAAGAAATAAGTTAACTGGTGTAGCACAACAATTTAAATATATATTGAGATATTAGTCCATGCATATGAACTTTGGTATTGATGTTATTAATCAAATCAAACTTGAAAATCCAGACTTATGGACAGAAAAATTTCAATCTGAAATGATAGAGCTCATAAAAACTGGCGTTGATCTAGAGACTCGATATGCTTATGATACAATGCCCAAGCCTATTCTAGGAATGAATGCTAACCTTTTTGAGGAATACATTAAATTTATTGCTAATAGAAGATTCGTACAAATTGGTTTGCCAGAACAGTATCCTGGGGCAAAGAATCCTTTCGAATGGATGTCTGAAATTATGGACTTGAAAAAAGAGAAAAACTTTTTTGAAACTCGTGTTACTGAGTATAAAGTTGGTGGACAACTAAAATTCTAATTCTTACATATCAGAAGAACTTATTTTTTAAGTAAAACTAGTTCTTCTGGTTTTTTGACTATTAGTTTCATCATAATAAATATCGTAATTGAAAATATTATTGTGGAAAGCAAAGTCTCATCAAAAAATGGTATTCCAGCCACATAGCATGATATTAAGCCTTGCAAGTCCATAGTATAAGTTGAACCGATTGCCCATACTCCAAAATTACTTATTATATAAAATATTGATGGCGATATAAGCGATGCCGTAAGGACGGATTTGGCGCTAAGTTTATTCATGACGATGGGGCTTATTAAACCGATTATAACATATGCTCCATAGACAAAAACCATAGAAGAATAAATCCCTATATATAGATCACTAATCACTTGTGATAATAGAATCACGAAAACACTTAATAATTTATTACGGATTAAATAACCTGTGAATATAATTAAGGCTATTGTAGCTGTAAAATTAGGAATCTCAGTGATCATACGAGATAGTATAAGCAACGACAACATTATTATAGATACTATTAAGCTCATCCTCATTTTTAGAAACTCCTCGATATACTTACGTTGTAAGATCTCCCTTCACTGTTGTAATTATGCGCCTTTCGATATTTCTTATCAAAGATATTATTGAATTTAAATTGAATATCATAGTCATCACTTTTTCTTAAAAAGGTTGCATTAACACTAGTATAGCCACCTAATTTATTATTATCATAAATAGAGTTATCACTGTTCGTCTCAGATATAGTAGATATGCTAATAATATTATTTAAATTATAATTATAATTAAATTTACCTACTAATTTGTTAGCTGGTCTACGAGACAATTTCACATTATTTGTTAAATCTCTGGCATTTATAAAACTATAATCTAACTTATAATTTAATTTTTTATAGGAGTTATAAAAACTAAATTCTAATCCTTCGATCTTAGATCTATTAATGTTTTGCATTACTGAACCATCTGACTCAATAAGATTAGTAATATTATTATTAAATAGAGTTACAATAAGGCCAGATGTATTGCCTAATTTATATTTTAAGGAAATTTCTCTAGAAACAGACTCTTCGGGCTCTAAGTTTAGATTTCCGCCATAGCCATATAAGTCAGTACCATCTGGCGATCTAAAGGATTTCCCTATACTAGCGATTATTTTTGATCTATCACTTAAATTATAACCAATATTAAAGTTGCCAGTCAAAAAACCTCCATACAAGCTATGATTTATATATCTTGAACCAAGATTATAGAGTATGTTATCTGAGCTATATTCTGATTGGGCATAATATTCAATAATTGTATTACTTTTATTAAATTTTGTTCCATACGATAATTCATATAAAGCTTCATCAGTATACATTGCGCCTAAAATTGTATTAGCGCCATTTAGATTATAATAATTTCTCTCTAAATTAATCTGGTAATTTTCTGTATGAGTATAATCAGTTGCTCTAGATGAATTCTGATTTATTTTATTTTGTTTTTGAATAAAAACTACATTAGATTCTGATCCTTCATATTTTCTATTCCATGCTAGCTTTATATGGCTATCTTTATGATCTTGATTTAAATTGCTTCCAAAACTATCATATTCTATATTACCATCGCTTTGGTAAAAATTTATATTAAATAGATTATTATTTTGAATAAAGAAATAGTTTATATCAATGTTCTTATTTTCATAACCATGATTCTTTGTTGATGTAACTTTAGCTTTGTAACCATCAGTTTTAACATTCATGAAATTAACTGATAAATTATGATCATTAAAATTAAAGTTCTTTTGAAAACTTATCTTATTGATATCATCTCTTCCAGTTCCAAAGTATATTTTTCCTTGTTTAGACCCCATGTCTTTTTTTGTAATAATATTAATTACTCCTCCTATGGTGCTTCTACCATATAATGTAGACATACTTCCTTTTGATATTTCTATTCGATCTAACATTTCTACAGAGATATGTTGAATGGAAGGAACACCGAGTGTACCAGGATTTAATTCAACCCCATTAATTAAAACCTTAGTATGGTTACTCTCAGTACCTCTCATAAATATTGATTTTGTTTGACCATGACCACCATTACTACCAATATTAATTGAACTTGAGTTACTTAAAATTTCATCAACTGAGGAATATCCTAGTCTGCGTATATTCTCAGATGTAATAACTTCGACTGAACTCAATGAATCAAATATGGTTGCATCTCTTTGACCTGGACTCACTAATATTTGATTAAGATTAGATTCTGAATGAACCACATTATTCGATAAGCATAATAATATTATTAATATTTTAATATTTTTAAACATGTTGCTCCTTTTTTTTTAAAAGGACACAGATACAAGTAGGCTGCCATGATTATAGCAGCTAGACCCACTGTAAAAGCATCCACCGCTTTATGGGTTACTCATTATTTGGCATTCGGACTGTTATACCGTTGCGGGGGCAGTGATAGAATCTATACTATCTTTCCCAAACTTATGAGTATTAATTTTTTATTCCAATTCCCTTTGATAATATCATCAGGGCTACAAAAAATAAAACTACTATTAACACAAAAACTATAGAGAGAGATAATGCTAAACTAGTTTCTTCTAACCCTAAGAATGCAAATCTATAAGAACTAATAATGTATGCAATAGGGTTAAATACTGATATATCCTGCCAGACTTGAGGTAATGCATCGATTGAGTAAAACGTTCCACCAAGATAAGTTAAAGGCGTTAGTACAAAAGTAGTTACAATATTTATATCATCAAAACTTTTTGCATAAACAGCATTTATAAATCCAGCAGTTGAGAATAGAAAGGATGTTAAAAAGGTAATTAAAATTACTAACCACATATTATAAACTGGAATATCGGTAAACATAGTTGTAACAAGAAACACAGCTACACCAACAACAAAAGCTCTTATGACGCCACCCGAGACATAACCTAACAGTATTATATAATCTGGCACTGGCGAAACCATCATTTCTTCGTGACTTTTTTGAAATCTAGAGCTATAAAAAGATCCAACAACATTCATATAAGAGTTTGAAATTATAGGCATAATCACAAGACCCGGGATTATATAGTCTATGTAGTTAAAATTGCTTATAACTCCAATTCTATCTCCTATGAAATTACCAAAAATTGTGATGTATAAAAATATTGTAATAACAGATGGCAAAATAGTTTGTATCCAAATTCTTGCAAATCTAACAAACTCTTTGCGTACTATGGTTTGATAGGCAATTAGAAATTCTTTTTTTATCATGATAGTTCTTCCTTAGTTAAGTCTAAGAAGAGTTCTTCAAGCCTGTTTCTCTTACTAATTATATTCACCACATTTATGTTTATAGAGCGAAGTTTTTCTATAATGTCAGTTACCGATAAGTCTTCTTCTGCAGTAACCTCACATGTCTTAGAGTCAATTTTTTTGAAACGATATCCTTGTGAATCAATAACATTTTCTAGGTCTTCTAAAGTTTTAATTATATATGTATGTTTTTTTTTGATCTTGAAAATATCAGACATCGAAGAATTTTGTATGATATTACCTTTATGAATAATAGCCAAATTTTTGCATAATCTTTCTGCTTCTTCAAGATAATGTGTAGTTAATATTATGGTGGTTCCTTGATCATTAATTTCTTGAAAAAAATCCCACATAGTAAGTCTAAGTTCTGTATCAACACCTGCTGTAGGTTCATCAAGTATTAGAATACTAGGATTATGAATCATGGCCCTTGCTATCATCAATCTCCTTTTCATTCCCCCAGACAACTCTCTTGGCGTATTTTTCCTTTTATCCCAGATTCCCAACTGATTAAAAAGGCTAGTAGTTCTTTTTTCAGCCTCCCTTCGAGTCAGTCCAAAATAACCACCCACATTAACCATTGTTTCTTCAATGGGAATAAATTGACACAAATTATATTCTTGTGGCACTAGCCCTATATTTCTTTTTGCAAAATCTGGGTTCTCTTGGATATTCTCTCCTAAAATATTCACTCTCCCAGAGGTTATATTAACCAAGGAAGAAATTATGCCTATTACAGTAGATTTTCCAGCACCATTTGGGCCTAAGAAAGCGAAAAAATCTCCTTTATCCACGGATAAGCTTATATTATGTAATGCTCTGACATTATTCCTATATACTTTATTCAACTTTATAATCTCTAGTGCTTTTTGCATACTTACACTCTAAAAACCCTGTTTTTTTTCCTAATTTAATTGACAATAATCTATAGTTACGTAAACTTATCGAGTTATAGCAGATAAACAACATGCATATCAAGTCTATAATAAAATATCACATGTGGAGATAAAAATATGAGCCATACATCTTATGAAAACGCAAGGTCAAGAGTACAAAGAAGTGAACTAGCAGTTCCTGGCTCAGCACCTAAAATGTTTGAAAAAGCACTTAATTCAGCAGCAGATTTTATTTTTCTTGATTTAGAGGACGCTGTGTCCCCTAATGATAAGGTCACAGCGCGTGAGAACGTCATTAAGGCCTTAAAAGAAATGGATTGGAGAGGAAACGGCAAAACTATATCTGTAAGGATTAATGGCTTAGATACTCATTACATGTATAGAGATGTTGTTGAAATAATGTGTCAAGCTGGAGAGTTTGTAGATACTCTGCTTATACCAAAAGTTGGTGTATCTGGAGATGTATATATGGTTGATTGTATGGTGAATCAGATTGAACAAGAGAGAGGTCTTGAGAATAAAGTAGGTTTAGAGTGTTTAATAGAGACTGCTCTTGGCATGGTGAATATCGAGGAGATAGCTCAGTCATCTAAAAGACTAGAGGCACTTCATTTTGGAGTAGCTGATTATGCTGCTAGTCTTAGAGCAAGAACAGTCGTCATTGGCGGTTTAAATCCGGATTATCCAGGAGATCAATGGCACCATGGACTTGCTAAACTTGTAGCTACCTGTAGAGCATATGGATTGAGACCTATTGATGGACCTTTTGGTGATTTTAATGATCCAGATGGTTATGTGAATGCGGCTAAACGAGGTGCAGCAATCGGAATCGAAGGCAAATGGGCTATTCATCCATCACAAATTGAATATGCTAATGATGTTTTTTCTCCTCCTGCAAAAGAAGTTGAGAAAGCACATAGAATCATTGAGGAACTAAAAAAAGCTGCGGCGGAAGGCAAAGGCGCTGCTCAACTAGATGGGAGAATGATAGATGCAGCTTCAGAGAAAATGGCTGAAAATATCATAAATATAAATAACTTAATAGAATCAAAAAAATAATGAATATACACGAATATCAAGCAAAAGAAATACTAACTAAATACGGAGTAGCTACACCAAAAGGAGGCATTGCATATAGCCCAGAGAATGCTAAAGACATGGCAACAGAACTAGGTGGTGACATGTGGGTAGTTAAAGCTCAGATTCATTCTGGTGCTAGAGGTAAAGCTGGTGGAATTATAGTATGCAAGAGTCATCAAGAGGTGTCTGATGCTGCTAACACTTTATTGGGAAAAACTTTAGTCACTAATCAAACAGGCCCCGACGGCTTAACAGTCTCAAGAATTTATGTTGAGGAAGCATCTGATATTAAAAAAGAATATTATCTAGGACTAGTCTTTGATAGAAGCACTGAGAGTATTATGGTTGTCGCCTCATCTGAAGGTGGCATGAGTATAGAAGAAATAGCTAAAGAGAAGCCAGAATCAATCATAAGGGCAAAAGTTGAGGCTGCTGTCGGTATGCAAAGTTTTCAAGCTAGAGAAATTGCGTTTGCTCTAGGTTTAGAGGCTAAAGCAATATCTAGATGCACAAAAGCAATCATGGGCTGCTATGAGGCATTTAGTCGTTCTGATGCAACAATGGTAGAAATTAACCCTCTAATTCTAACTGGGGATGATCATATTCTTGCGCTGGATTGTAAAATGTCATTTGATGATAATGCGTTATACAGAATTCCTGAAATTGCTGAACTGCGAGACAAGACACAAGAGGACTCAAAAGAGACATATGCTCATGATAGAGGATTAAACTACATCGCCCTAGATGGCGATATTGGAAATATTATCAATGGTGCTGGATTAGCCATGGCGTCTATGGATATGATTCAATTAGCAGGCGGACAACCAGCTAACTTTTTAGATGTTGGTGGTGGTGCTACGCCTGAGAAGTTTGTTAAGGCATTCAAACTTATATCTGGCGATCCAAAAGTCAAAGTTATATTAATTAATATCTTTGCTGGAATAAATAGATGTGATTGGGTAGCTCAAGGTATTGTTGATGCCTTAGATCAAATCACAATAGAGCAACCTTTGGTTATAAGACTAGCTGGAACTAATGTTGATGAAGGTATGAAAATACTAAAGGATAGCAAGATAGATTATATTGAGGCTTCAACACTTGAAGAAGCAGCTAACAAAGCTGTTGAGGCGTTAAAAGATTTGGAGAAGAAATAATAATGGCTATATTAATTACTAAGGAATCAAAAATCATTATTCAAGGATTCACTGGAAAAATTGGAACATTTCATGCTGAAGAAATGATGGAATATGGAACAAATGTCGTAGGTGGTGTTACACCAGGTAAGGGCGGCCAAGAGCATTTAGGTAGACCAGTTTTTAATACTGTAAAAGAAGCTGTTAAAGAAACTGGAGCTGATGCAAGTATTCTTTTTGTACCTCCTGCCTTTGCAGCAGATTCAGCTATGGAAGCAGCTGACGCAGGAATTAAAACTCTAGTTGCTATCACAGATGGTATACCTGCGCACGATATGATAAAAGTTAAGCGCTATATGAGACGTTATAAAAGTGATGATAGAATGACAATGGTTGGCCCAAATTGCGCAGGAGTTATTAGTCCTGGTAAATGTATGTTGGGTATTATGCCTGGTCATATATATAAAGAAGGCAACGTAGGAGTTATCGGTAGATCTGGAACATTAGGTTATGAAGCTGCACAACAAATGAAAAATTTAGGAATAGGAATTTCAACAAGTGTAGGTATTGGTGGAGATCCAATAAATGGAAGCTCGTTCAAAGATCATCTTGCGAAATTCGAACAAGATGACGAGACTAAGGTTATTCTAATGATCGGTGAAATTGGTGGACCACAAGAAGCCGAAGCAGCTGAATATGCAAAAGAAAATGTATCAAAACCAGTTATTGCTTATATCGCTGGTCTTACAGCGCCTAAAGGCAAGAGGATGGGTCATGCTGGGGCAATAGTGAGCTCAAAAGGTGAGTCAGCAGCTGATAAAGTAGAAATCCTTCAAGCAGCTGGTATAACTATTGCAAAAAATCCATCAGTAATTGGTGACACAGTAGAATCAGTATTAAAATCTTTATAAAGATTGATGAATAATCAAGGTCTTATCGATATAGGTGCTAATCTCACGCATCCTCAACTATATGACCAACTTGATTTAGTTGTAGATAATATTGTTTCTTCTGATACAGGATCTGTGATAATCACTTCCTCTAATCTGAATGATACTGCTATAGCATTAGATATAATTTCTAAGTTCCCAGATATATTTTATACTACGGTAGGCTATCATCCTCATAATGCAAAAGATTTTAAATATGAAGATATAGATAAAATCAGTCAGTATTACAAAAATGACAGAGTTATTGCTATTGGTGAATGCGGTCTTGATTATTACAGGGAGTATTCTACAACTAAACAACAAACTTCATGTTTTGAAAACCATTTGATATTAGCAAAAGAGACTAAAGCCCCAGTATTTTTACATGAACGAAAAGCTCACAAAGACTTTATTTCTATATTAAAAAAATATAATGATGACATCGATAAAAAAGTTGTACATTGTTTTACGGGGGATAAGGCTGAATTGATAGCTTATCTTGATATGGGTTGTTATATAGGAATTACAGGTTGGATAAGCGATTTAAGAAGAGGCAAACATCTACATGATCTAATAAAATATATTCCTCAGAATAAATTAATGATTGAAACTGATTCTCCTTATTTAACTCCTAAAAACTTACCGTTCAAACATAACGGCATCAACCAGCCTTCATATCTTAATTTTATTGCAGAAACGATTGCAGAGTGCTTAAATAAAGATATAGATTATGTTAAACAAATATCAATTAGGAATACCAAAGAATTCTTTTCAATATGAATGATAAAAAAATTTCAAAACTAGTTCTACCTGATAATAAGTCAAAATTATTATTACATTCTTGCTGCGCCCCTTGTTCAGGAGATATTATGAAAAGGCTATTAGATTCTGATATTGATTATACTGTTTTTTTTTATAATCCAAATATTCATCCACATGAAGAGTACATGCTAAGAAAAGAAGAGAATATGTCTTTTGCAAAAAAATATAAAATTCCATTTATTGATGCTGATTACAACCCTAGAACTGGGTTTGAAATTACAAAAGGCATGGAGCATGAACCTGAAAGAGGCAAAAGATGTTCAACATGCTTCGATATGAGATTTATAAAAACTTCAGAATACGCTTATAATAATGGATTTGATATTATTTCAAGTACACTAGGAATATCAAGATGGAAGGATATGAATCAAATAAATATTTCAGGAAAATATGCAGCATCAAAGTTTAAAGGTTTGAGTTATTGGGATTTTAACTGGAGAAAGGAAAATGGATCTCATCGAATGATTGAGGTTTCAAAAGATGAAGGGTTCTATATGCAAGAGTATTGTGGTTGTGTTTACTCACTAAGAGACACCAATAAATGGAGAACAATAAACTTGAAACCAAAAATAAAAATTGGCTTAAATTACTACTCTCATTCAGATAAAGACCCCAGTAATAATTAGAAACCCAATTATGCTCAACCATGCTAATAACGATCTTGATATCATTGATTGAGCATATATTATTTTGCCTAGATTGATATCTTCATTTGCATTTTCATCTTTAATTTTTTCAAAGGAAGAAAAACCAACTGAGTTAATTAGGTTTATATTCATATTATGTATATCTTTTTCATTTTTTGTAACTTTCCATTGACTTATACACTGTTCAAAGTTTGCAACTACAGCAAATGTAAAAGCGGAAACTCTGACCGGTATGAATTCAATGATTGATGTTACAAGTCTCAAGACTTTTTTAGACTTTTGATCAACTTTTATATACTCACTATATATAAAGTTGTCTATTATAATATAAGCTAGAGCGCCCGCTGGGCCAAGAAGCAAAAAAGTAAAAATTACTGAAAATATATTTCTTATTGAATTATAAAATATATTATTGATTATAGAATCTAGCTGATCATTTTTACCTGCATGCAGTATATATTTAAATCTATTTGAGCTATCCAAGTCGACATTTGATTCTATTGCAAACTTTAAATGTTCTAATTTAAGATTAAACTCATTTGGTTTTAAGCAATATACTAGAACAGCAAGACTTAGAAGAAAAGAAAAAAGAGGATGGATTAAATTATATAATAGATAATCTAAAACGCTAAAAATTAAAAATACCACTATTGGAAACGATAAATATACATAAGATTTTTCTAATTTATAGTTTTTTAGATAATTTTTAAATTTTAAGAAACTTGTATCAATAACAGCAGTATCTTTCATGTTTGAAATAGGGTCATAAACATATTCAAGTACTAGTGCAAAAAATATTAAGAATGCAGTTATCATAGTTTATACCTTTATCCTATTCCATTCAAAGAATGGGCCAGGGTCATTTTTTCTATCTGGTGAAACTTCATTATGACCTATTATGTTCTCATCTACAATTTTAGGATAGTAATCTTTTAATGATATGATGATCTCATTTAATTTTTTGTATTGAGCATCTGTAAAATTACTTTTATCAGTACCTTCGAGTTCTATACCAATCGAATAATCATTACAATTCTCTCTCTCTTTATGTTTAGAGACGCCTGCATGCCAAGCACGTAGATTAAAAGGAACAAATTGTATAATTTCCCCATCTCTTCTAATTAATAAATGTGATGACACCTTGACATCCTTTAATGATTCGAATGATGGATCCTGATTTATATCAAGATTATTCATAAATAAGTCAACAATATTTTGATTATCATATGAGCCTACAGGCAAACTAATACAATGTATAATAATAGTATCAATTATGGTGTTATATGGTCTATTATTACAATTATCTGAATGATAATGTGTAATATCATCAAATAAACCTGAATTATTATTAATTTTAAGCATTTTTTATATAAGAACTTATCATTCGCTGATATTATGTTAACTAATTCTAATTATGCCAAATTTTTTAATTAATACAGACATAAAATTACAAAATATTATAGTTGAACTGGAAAAATCATCTATTATTGGTTTAGATACCGAGTTCATCAGAGAATCAACCTATTTCCCACAATTGGCTCTTTTGCAGCTAAGCGATAGTAATAATACCTATTGTATAGATATATTGGCTATCAATAATAAAAAGCTCATTTCAAATTTGTTACTCAACACTAGCATTAAAAAAATAATACATGCGTCTAAACAGGATCTTGAAGTTCTAAATCATTATTACAATTGCTATCCTCAAAATATTTTTGATACACAAATTGCATATAATTTATTGACGTCTGATGTAAGTATAAGTTATTCCAATTTAGTAAAAAAATATTTAGGTGTAGAGTTAAAAGAAGGATCATGGAGAACAGATTGGTTAAAGAGACCTATTTCTGATGCAAAAATAGAATATGCTGCTAATGATGTTAAGTATTTAATAGATTTATATGAAATATTATACAAAAAATTGTTAGAAGCTGATCGTTTTGATTGGTTCAATGAAGAACAGCAACTAGAACTTAAAAAATCTAATATAGTTACTCAGCCTAGATCTTCTTGGGAAAAAATTAACTTACCATCAAATCTTACAACCATACAGTTTAACTATTTACAAAAACTATCATACTGGAGAGAGGATAAAGCAATTACCCATGATATCCCCAAAAGATGGATATTTAGTGATAGTGAATTAATAAAGATAGTCACAGCTCGCCCTAATAGGTTATCTTATGTATTGGATAATCTGAAACATACATTAAATGATGATGATTTGGGGTTTATTAAGTCAATGCTAAGTGAAAAATACATAAAACCCGAGAGTGTTAACAAAGATATTGATGGAAGTTTGTATAATGCAAGAATTGTCAAGTGCCATAAAGTTCTTGAGGAAGTTTCCGAAAAATACAATATTTCTCCTACATTGATAGCTACTAAGCGAGACATTGATGCTTTCGCTAGAAAAAAAGATTATGTGAAGTTTTTGCATGGTTGGAGATTTAAAATATTTGGTAAGTTGGTACAATAGGTGATGCGTAAATACTCTTCAAAAATCGTAGATGGTAAAGATAGATCACCTAGCAGATCAATGCTACGTGCTGTAGGGTTTAAAGATAAGGATTTTAAGCTGCCTCAAATTGGAGTTGCATCAACCTGGAGTATGGTTACTCCATGTAATATGCACATAGATGAGCTGGCTAAAATATCTGCTAAATCAGTTGATAAAAATGGTGGAAAATCCATCATTTTTAATACGATAACGATCTCTGATGGAATATCAATGGGAACCGAGGGAATGAAGTATTCTTTGGTATCTCGTGAAGTGATAGCTGATTCTATAGAGACAGTTGTAGGTTGTGAAGGTCTAGATGGATTGATTGCCATAGGTGGATGCGATAAAAATATGCCGGCTTGTATTATGGCTATGGCAAGACTCAATAGACCTTCAATTTTTATATACGGAGGGACTATATTACCAGGCACTCACAAATCAAAAAAAATAGATATTGTTTCGGTGTTTGAAGCAGTTGGTAAAAATGCTAATAAAGAAATTTCCAATAATGAGTTGTTAGAAATCGAAAAAAAAGCAATACCTGGACCTGGGTCCTGTGGAGGAATGTATACTGCAAATACAATGGCTTGTGCGATTGAAGCATTAGGCATGAGTCTGACAAATAGTTCAGCTCAAGTGGCGATATCTTCTTCGAAGAAAATTGACTGTAAAGATTCCGCTAGAGCATTAATGGAATGCGTAAAAAGAAATATTAAGCCTAGAGATATAATAACAAAAAAATCAATTGAGAATGCTATAACAGTCGTTATGGAACTAGGTGGCTCTACTAACGCAGTTTTGCATATAATTTCTATAGCTAGTTCAGCTGGGCTGAAACTTACTCTTAAAGATTTTGATAGAATAGGTAACAAAACGCCGGTTTTAGCTGATCTAAAACCTAGCGGAAAATATTCAATGTCTGAATTGGTAAAAATTGGAGGAGTTGCTCCACTTATGAAGCTGCTTCTTGAAAAAAAATTATTACATGGTGATTGTATGACGGTAACAGGTAAAACAATTAGTAAGAATCTGAAGTTGATTAAACATTATGATAAACGACAGAAAATAATTATGCCTTATGATGAGCCTATTAAAAAAAATGGTCATTTAATTATATTAAAAGGTAATCTAGCACCAAAGGGGTCTGTGGCAAAAATATCCGGTAAAGAAGGAGATAAATTCATTGGTTCTGCAAAAGTATATGATTCAGAGGAGAGGGCCTTAAAAGATATACTGAATGATAAAATTAAAAAAGGTTCAGTGATTGTTATTAGATACGAAGGGCCAGTTGGAGGCCCTGGGATGCGAGAAATGTTGTCACCAACATCAGCGGTCATGGGCAAAGGTTTAGGAAAAGATGTTGCACTCATAACAGATGGAAGGTTTTCAGGTGGAAGCCATGGTTTTGTGGTTGGTCATATTTCACCTGAGGCATATATTGGAGGCCCTTTAGCGATAGTCAAAAATGGAGATAAGATAGAAATAAATTCAATAACAAAGAAGCTAACTCTTGATATATCGCCAACCGAATATAAGAAAAGGATATCTGTCTGGAAACAACCCAAACTTAAAAGAAAATCTGGAGTTTTATCTAAGTACGCTAAATTAGTCAGTCAAGCTGATCTAGGGGCTATAACAGTAGACTAGATTATTTTAATTCTTCAATTTCGGATTTGAAAAGTCTGTTAACAATTTCATTTAATTTTTCAAGTCTTTCGATTGCATTGCCAGTAGCTATTAATATATTTTTAGTACGCGAGTCTAACGGCAAGCATTCCGTCAACCTAAATCCAACCCAAGAAGCATCAGAATATCTCTCGGTTTTAAAACTAATGAAGTTCTTTATTCCGGGGTAAATCTTTTTATAAAATTTAGATAAAATAATATATTTTTGAGGTATCATATATTCTTTTTCATCAACACTATGTTCTATTTCTCCGCACAATAAATTCGCACTATTAAGTTCTGAGTTTATAACATGAACTTTATTTGATCCTTCAACAGTTATTCCAAGAATTCCATCTTCTAGTTGATTCCAGTCAGTAATTTTTACATAACAACCATAATTGTAAATATCATCAATATATTTATCAGGGCAATTATTTCTTATGAGAACAATACAAAAACCTGTATCATTTTTAATGCAGTTTTTTACCATATCTATATATCTTCTCTCAAAAATCCTTAGTGGAAAGATGCCTCCCGGCAGTACTATGCTTTTCAATGGGAACAATGGTATATTTGTATTATTCATAATGTATCTTTTTTGAATTGTAATGATACTGAATTTATACAGTACCTCTTACCTGTAGGTCTAGGTCCATCATCAAATACATGCCCTAAATGCGCGTCGCATTTAGCACATAAAACTTCAAATCTAATCATTGAATGAGAAAGGTCTTTTATGACTCTAACCGCATCATTAGATATTATCTCAAAAAAACTAGGCCATCCAGTCCCAGAATCAAATTTTGTGGATGATTTAAATAATTGATTATCACAACATTTACATAAGTAAATACCTTTCTCATCATTATGATATAAGTCTCCACTAAAAGGTGGCTCAGTTCCTTTTTCCCTCATGACTTTATACTCAGTATCGGTAAGTGTTTTTTTCCACTCTGAGGATGATTTGATTATTTTTTTCATATATTGATGGAGTCTCTCAGTAATTTGGTACTCTTGTTACTCATTATTAAGATTATATCAATTTTATTTTTATTATCATTGATGTATTTTAGAACCATTTCATAATTATCATAAACTTTTATTTTATTACTAGATAATGTCCATTTTGAGAGTTTTGATCTTATTAGTATTGCATGATGCGAGATCTCAAGTGCTCTTGGGAGATTTTCCCTATGTGCTCCAGATATCATTGAATTTGATTTTATTTCACATATGGATAATATTTTTTTATTCTTATAACTATTCTTAAGAGATTTAATAGAGCTTTCAATTTCAGTGGGGTGATGAGCAAAATCATCATATATTAATATTTTATCTTTTTTTCCAACTAACTCCATACGTCTTTTTACACCATTAAATTTTTTAATTGCATTTATACACTTTGATAATGGTATTTTGATTTCAATGGCTGCAAGAATTGCTAATGAAATATTCTTATAATTGTGGAGTCCTATCAGACTTGTTTGAATTAATGATTTCTTATTATCCTTTAAGAGGAAATACTTTTGATTATCTTTTTTAAGCAACCAATCAGATTTTGTGTTATTTTTCTTTGTCGTCAAAGATTTCTGTTTAGACCAAACACCTTTTTTAATGAGTTTATTAATATTTTTATCATCTTGATTGAAAATTATTGTTCCATTGTTTGGGATGATTCTTATTAAATGATGAAAGTTTTTTATTATTGAGTCTATATCGTCAAAGATATCAGCATGATCGAATTCAATATTATTTATAATTAAAATGTTAGGTTGATAATGAATATATTTAGATCTTTTATCAAAAAATGATGTATCATATTCATCTGCTTCTATGACAAAATATTTAGATTTAGTTAGTTTTGCTGGTGCATTAAAATTTATTGGTTGCCCGCCAATCAGATAGCTAGGGTTTAGTTTCGCATATTTTAAAATCCATGCAACTAATGATGATGTTGTTGTCTTACCATGTGTTCCGGATACTGCTATTACAAATTTATTACATAAAACATTTTCATATAACCATTGTGGTCCAGAGATATATTTCATATTAGTTCGAAGTAGTTTTTCTATGATAGGCATTCCTCTAGACATAACATTGCCAACAATGATCAAGTCAAATTTTTTATCTAATATATTGGGTTTGTATCCTTCTATATATTCAATTCCAGAATTTTCTAGCACTGTTTTCATAGGGTCATATAAATTTTTATCTGACCCGGTAACCTCGTTACCTAGCTGTTTTGCAATTATTGCAATCCCAGCCATAAAAGTACCTCCTATGCCTAGTATATGTATTTTCATCCTGTCAACACTTGTATAAATACCATCATAAATATTACGCACACCATACTGTGAAGAAGAGAAAAACCCAGTCCTATGGTCATAGTTGTGTCAAATGCATTCTTGAAAATATGACCATTAACAAACCATGCATACAAAGAAATAATTAAAAAAATAATTACAAGTGATTCATTGGTTGAGCCAGTCATCACCGTAACAATATTTGTGAATAATGCAACTAAAGCATGAATCCCCAACGTCGCATTACAGACTTGCAGATATCTAGATGAGTAACTTGAGGTTTTATTACTTTTATCTTTAATATTTAAGCAAATTCTTATAAACAACAATGTGACAAAAACATATATAAGCGCAAAGAAGATGTTTACCGTAATATCTATATTAGGGTCGACTGCCATCATACCGATTAATATATTTAGCAATATTATAATCTTCAATAAATTGGAGCTGGCTGGCAAATCTTGCGGGCCACTCGAAAAATGTAGAATATTTAGAAATATCTTTAAATTAAATATCATAATAGTGTTATAATTACTTACTTCTTAACATATAAAGGATAACATATTGGATCAAAACTCTATAATCAAATCTTACAAGAGAGTTTCTAGTTTCTACGATTTGACCTTTGGTCAGGTTTTTAGACCAGGACAGAAAGCAATCATAAAAAAAATGGATTGTATTGGGTCTGATAATGTTCTAGAGATTGGCATAGGAACTGGTTCGTCTCTTCAGTACTATCCAAAAGAGACTAAAGTTGTTGGGATTGATATTTCACCTGACATGCTAGATGTAGCAAAAAAAAGGATAATCAAAGACAAAATTCATAATAAACATATTTTATTAATGAATGGAGAAAGGCTCTCTTTTCCTGATAACTCATTCGATAAAGTTGTTGGTATGTATGTGGTTTCTGTTACCCAAAATCCTCAAGTTTTAGTAGAAGAGATGAAAAGAGTTTGTAAAAATGATGGTGATATTTACATAGTAAATCATTTTAGCACTGAACAAGATAATCCATTTGTGAAAATGTTCGAAAAAGGTTTAATGCCTATTAGTAAAATCCTAGGCTGGAAGCCATATTTTCCTTTTGACGAATTTAATGCATATGCTAATCTTGATGTGCTTGAGATGAGCAAAGTAAATCTATTTAATTATTGGAATATTATTCACGCTTCCAACAATAAATAACTACTTTGCAGTTGCGTCATCAATCATTTTTTTTAAGTCACCAGATTCGAATAATTCTAGTGTAATATCACATCCACCAACTAATTCGCCTTTGATATATAATTGTGGAAATGTAGGCCAATCTTTGAAGCTAGGTAAATCTTGCATTACTTCTTGATCTAAAATTACATTGCAATATGCAAATTCTTTTTCACACTTCTTTAAAGCATCAACTGTTCTCGAAGAAAATCCACACATAGGCATATCTGGAGTGCCCTTCATGTATAACATCACAGGATTTTCTGAAACTTGTTTTTTTATTTTATCAATAGCTGACATTTTTTTTCTCCTTAATTGAAATATTTGTTAAAACTTAGGCTAATATCAATTATTAGCCTAGGTAATAAATAAATTACATTCCTAACCCATTATGGCTATAACCCATGAATAACAGCATTGGTATGCTAAGCAATGTATTGGTTCTTGATGCAAGTAGAGCCACTTTTTTTGCTTTGACAATTTCATCTGCAGTTGCATCGACCATACCAAGTATTTTCTGTTGATTTGGCCATATTAGCACCCATACATTAAATAACATAATTGTACCTAACCATGCACCTATGCCTATTCCTGCTGCTCCGGCTTGAAGCGTAAAAGCTGCATGTAGCATTCCATGATCTTGTAGGTACCAAGCCCCTGTTATCCAGGTGACAACTGCCCCCCATCTGAACCATACTAATGCTAATGGGGCAACATATTTACCTATAGCTGCAGGACCTGGATCTTTATCAGCTGTAGCTGCAGCCATTGCTGGAACTTGAACAAAATTAAAATAATACAGTAATCCTATCCATGTAATTCCTGAAAGATAGTGAAACCATCTTAAATAATGTTCAAAATCGACTAGTTTTCCACCTATTGCTAAAACCAGCACTGCACTTAATACAAAGCCAGAAATTATAGTACCTTTTATTGATAGTAGTGGGTTCATATACACCTCAAAAATTAATTTTATATGGGTCTTATGATAAATGATGTAAAATATTTTATCTATCAGTAAGTTTAATAAATTATGCGTTTTTTGGGATAAATTATATATGTGTGGAATATGTGGAGAAATGAGGTTTGATGGCACTCAAACAAGCAATATTAGATCAAAAAATATGCTGGATGCAATATCCTCTCGTGGACCCGATAATACAGGATCATATATCGATAAAAATATATTCCTTGGGCATAAGCGGTTATCAGTTATTGATATTTCGTCAAATTCTGACCAACCAATGGAAGATGATGATTTAATCATCGTTTTTAATGGTGTAATTTTTAATTATAAAAAACTAAGAAATACCTTATCTATGGAAGGATATGAGTTTTTTTCAGATGGTGATACCGAGGTTATCTTGAAATGTTATAAGCACTATGGCGAGGATATGTTAAATCAATTAGATGGTGTTTTCTCTTTTGTTATATATGATAAAAATTCTAGGGAGTTTTTTTGCGCTAGGGATAGGCTTGGAATCAAACCCTTTTATTACACTTATGCTAAAGATGCTTTTGCATTTTCATCAAATACTGCTGCTTTTATTGATGATAAAAAAGACTTCTCTATAAATAAAAAAAGTTTGCACCATCAATTTACTCTGCATTCTGTTGTACCCGCTCCGGATACAATTCTTTCAAATATATTTAAATTAGAACCGGGGTCATTCGCTAGAGTTTATTCTGATGGAAAAATAAGTAAGACAAAGTACTACTCATTCAACCATATAGAATTGAATATCAAAAATAATGAAAGAGAGATAATTGAAGAGACAGATAGATTGTTACTCAAAGCTATAGAAAAAAGATTTTATACTGCCGATGTTGATGTAGGCGTTTTGTTATCGGGCGGCCTTGATTCTAGCTTGATTGTTGCAATGGCTTCAAAGCACAATCTTTCTGATATCAATACATTTTCTATAGGTTTTCCAACCATCGGTAATGAAGAGGGTAACGAATTTTATTATTCAGACAAGGTTTCGAAACAATTTAAAACAAATCATCATAAATATAATATTTCACAGGACGAATTATTTGTATCATTGGATGATGTTGTGAAGGCTATGCCGGAGCCCATGTTTAGTCAAGACTCTGCCGCCTTTTATTTGCTAGCAAAAAATGTCTCGCTTAAGCAAAAAGTGGTCTTGAGCGGACAAGGTGCAGATGAACTTTTTGGTGGCTATTTTTGGTATAAAAAAATGGACCAAACAAGGGGTTCGAGCGTTAAAAAATTTACACAACACTACTTTGATAGAGAACATGATGATTATTGCAAAATGATAAATAAATCATTTGCTAATATAGACTATACACTTCCTTTGATTGAGAAACTATATGATGATCAACGCAATGATATCAGTTTTTTAGATAAAACACTTCGTATTGATTTATCTACATTGATAATCGATGATCCTGTTAAAAGAGTCGATAGTATGACTATGTCTCATGGGTTGGAGACAAGAGTGCCATTTTTGGACCGTGATTTGTTTGAGTTTGTATTATCAATACCATCATTGAGTAAACTTAAAAATGATGGAAAGTATTATCTAAAAAAAATTGCTGAAAAATATCTCGATGATGAACTCATCTATAGGGATAAATTCTATTTTCCTGTACCACCACTTAAAATTATTCAAGGACAGTTTTATGCTTATATTAAATCAATTCTATTATCAAACTCTTGTAAGCGAAGAGGTTTATATAATTTCGACTATATTGAAAAACTTCTTAGAAATCCAAATTCGCATTTCACTAAACTTAATGGAAATACGTTATGGCATCTAGGTTTATTGGAAAGATGGTTTCAATTAAATCATGATTAATAAAAAAACCCACCTCAATTGAGGTGGGTTTTAGTTTCACATAAAATTAAAATTAGAACTTATGAGTTATACCAAGTCCATATGAACGAACAGCATTACCTGATCCCTCAATACCTTTTCTTGTATAACCTATTGTAAGGTCTGTAGCTTTACTTAGGTTCATTTGATTAGAAATACTTACTACATCATAATCAGTTGTAGCAGCATCCATATTACCTTCAGCGACAGCTATTTGGACCATGTTATGACCCATTGTGTAATGAAGCCCCATAGTTCTGATATCACCTGCAGCATGATTTGAACCAGCTATTTCAACTTCTTCATCTGTAAAGAAAACACCAAGACCTGGCATTACTTTGTAAGAAGCAAATACTTTATCGTTACTTAGACCGCGGTTTGAGTCACCACTTTTATCATGATTTCTAGCAAATCCAAGTTCTAAACCAGGAAGTACCATATCAGCAACTCTTAAACCAACAGCATAGTCACTTTTTTGTACATTTGCATTGTTAGTTTGTTCACTCATACCTCTTAAGTACGCTACTTCTATTGGGCCTACCATAGTGTGTAAGCTTAGAGAAGAATCCCATGTTCCAGCTTGGCCAAAAGCACCATCAGTTGTTCCACCATGATTGTTTAACGCAATCGCTGTATCCATGTTGAGGTCATACTTACCCATAGTTTTATATGGTGATTCAAAAGAACCCATACCAATATAACCTAGAGCAGTTTGGAAACCTAGGTTACCAACATGTAAGTTAAAAGTTCTACAATCTTGAGCGTTAGAACAGTTTGTTCCATCATCTGTTGCAGTACCATCTGCTATATCAAATTTCCATTCTGCTACACCAACTAGTGACATTGAGCCTAAATTTTCTTTGAATTTGATACCTAATCTACTTTTTTGACCATTATCTCTTATAGAATCAACTGAATTAGCTGAACCTGTAGATTTGTGATCGTAACCAACGTATAGACGTCCATAAAAGTGCACGCCACTACCTGATTTAGCTGCTGTTGCAGATTTCGAAGAATGATCCATTCCCCCGTGTCCGCCAGCTACAGCCATTGATGACGCAGCCATAAACATAGCCGCTGTGTATAATTTATTCATTAAATCTCCCCGTTTAATTATTATGTGTATTGGAGTATTTTGACATATAAATCACTTAATTCAAGGTATTTGAGCCAGAATCATGCATAAATTTACTAAAATAGTGCACAAATCATAAGAATAATTATAGATATCACAAACAGTATATTAGAATCTTCTTTTATTCTATAATTTATCACATGAAAAGTTTTTTAATGAATACATATAACAGGAAGAAAGTCTCTTTTGTAAAAGGTGATGGTGTGTATTTATGGGATGATCAAAATAATAAATATTTAGACGCCTTATGCGGGCTAGCAGTTACGAGTCTAGGACATTCTCATCCAGATATTTCGTCAACAATATATAAGCAGTCTCAAACATTAATTCATACTTCAAATGCTTTCATAATTAAGCAACAAGAAATCTTAGGAGAAAGACTTTGCAAATTAACTGGTTTAGCTAATGCCTTTTTTTGTAATTCTGGTGCAGAGGCAGTGGAGGCAGCAATTAAGATCGCAAGAAAATATGGAAATGATCAGCATATAGATACTCCTAAAATTATTGTTATGGAAAATAGTTTTCATGGTAGAACCTTGGCGGCGCTTTCAGCAACAGGTGGCGAAAAGGCGCATAAAGGTTTTTATCCTCTTATAGATGGTCTATTAAGAGTTCCATATAATAATATCCAAGAAATTGAGAAACTTGCCAAACAAAATAATGATATTGTTGCGATATTACTTGAACCAATACAAGGCGAAGGAGGCATAAAAATACCTGATGATGATTACCTGTCTAAATTAAGATCACTTTGTGATGCCAATAATTGGTTACTCATGGTTGACGAGGTTCAGTCTGGGTTTTGTAGAACAGGAAAGTGGTTTGGTTATCAGCATAGTAATATAATACCAGATGTAGTTACTGTCGCTAAAGCTCTTGGTAACGGTATTCCTATTGGAGCATGTTTAACTAATAAAAAATCTTCAGCTGTGCTTACACCAGGCAGTCACGGATCTACATTTGGTGGAAATTTTTTATCTACTTCAGTGGCTATTCAGGTTTTAGACATAATGAGAGAAAAAAACTTATCTAAGAATGCTAGATTAATGGGTTTGTATATAGAAAAAGAATTAAAAGAAAAGCTTGCTAAATATAGTATAGTTGAAGATATTAGATGTAGAGGTCTCATGATCGGAATTGAGCTTAAAGTAAAATGTTTAGAACTGGTAGAAGAAGCACTAAAGAATAGGTTGGTCATAAATGTTACGAAAGAAAACACCATAAGAATGCTACCGCCTCTGATAATAAATAAATCAGAAGTAGATGTAATCGTAAATGTTATATGTAAAATAATAAGTGAGATCAAATATGAATAAAGTAAGACACTTTAGGTCTTTGTTAGACATCAATAAAAAAGAGTTTATAAGAATAATTGAGAGATCTATTGAGTTAAAAAAAGAGGCTGCTGCGGGTGTTATTAATAATTCATTATCTGGCAAAACCATGGCAATGATTTTCAAAAAAAATTCCACTAGAACTAGGGTTGCTTTTGAAACTGCTATGACAACAATGGGTGGGCATGCCATATTCTTAGCGTCTGACTCCACTCAAATAAGTCGAGGAGAAGAGCTTTCTGATACTGCAAAAGTTCTTTCAGGAATGGTGGATATAATTATGGTTAGAACTCATGATCATAATGAAGTTGAGGAGCTTGCTTCAAACTCAACAGTTCCTGTAATAAATGGGTTAACCCAAAAATTCCATCCATGCCAGCTTTTAGCGGATATGCAAACTTACTATGAGGAGAAGGGTTCTATTGAGGGCAAAAAAGTTGCTTGGATTGGTGATGGTTGTAATATGTGTAACTCATATATAAATGCAGCCAAAATATTAAACTTCAATTTAAACATTGCTACGCCTTCTGGTTTTGAGCCAGATCAGTCAACATTGAATTTAGCTAATGACAATGTTGAGCTTTGTGATATGCCTGGTAAGGCGGTAGAGGATTGTGACTTAGTAACAACAGATGTCTGGTCGAGTATGGGTGATGAGGGAGATGCAGAAAAAAGAAAAGCATTATTCAAAGGATATCAAATTAATAAACATTTATTTGAAAAAAGTAAAAATGACTCTATATTTTTACACTGTCTGCCTGCACATAGAGGTGAAGAAGTTGAATCAGATGTTATTGATGGGTCAAGGAGCAAGGTCTGGCAACAAGCACACAACAGGTTATTTACCAGTAAGGCTTTAATAGAATTTTTACTCAAAGAATCAAAAAACTAAATATAATTTAATTTTTCTATTAGTTTCATTTTCTCCTTATTCGAGTCACAATTGATAATCTTATTGCTAATTCGTGTTAGCATAGTTGTATCTGAATTAATAATAATGTTTTTAATTTCTGGTATAGCACTCGGATGCATGCTAAATGATCTTAAGCCCAAACCAAGCAATAGCTTTGTGTAATTCGGATCACCAGCCATCTCACCACATAATGAAACTGGTATATTATTTTTAACACCTGCATTAATAATATTTTTTAAGAGTGATAAAACTGCAGAGTTAATTGGGTCATATAAATAATTTACTTCATCATCAACTCTATCTATAGCTAAAGTATACTGAACTAGGTCATTAGTGCCTATTGAAAAAAAGTCTACATGTTTTGCAAACTTATTTGCTAGAACTGCGCATGATGGTATTTCAACCATAATTCCTACATGAATATCTTTATTAAATTTTTTCCTCTCTTTAACCAGCGATCTTTTAGCAGCCAGTATTAACTCTTTAGCCTTATGAATTTCAGATATTGTGGTTATCATAGGCAACATAATTTTAACATTTCCTAAATTACTAACTCTCAAAATAGCCTTGATTTGATTAATAAAGATATTATTATAATTTAGACTATATCTTATACCTCTTAATCCTAGAGCAGGATTTCTAACTATAGACCCAGTTTTAATATTTTCTGGGACTTCTTTATCAGCACCAATATCAAGTGTTCTAAAATAGACTGGAAGCTTGCCCATATTTTTTACAATTTTCTTGTATGCTTCATATTGTTCTGTCTCTGATGGGAAATCGTTTCGATCAACATATAAATATTCTGTCCTAAATAATCCAATACCATCAGCTTTTTTATCTTTTATGATCTTCAATTCTTGTGGTAACTCTAAATTTGCCATTATTTCAACACTTGTCTTATCGAGAGTTACATTGCTTCTCTTCAATATAGTTGAGAGATCTTTTTTATTTTTTTCTTGCTTTTTTTTAAGCTGCAGATAATGAGTTTTGATCTTATCATCCGCATTGATTATTACTATACCTTGCTCTCCATCCAGTATTATGTCATCGCCATTCTTAATTATACTCAGAACATTTTTAACCCCAACAGTAGATGGCAATTCAAGACTTCTTGTTAATATAGAGCTATGTGATGACCTGCCTCCAAATTCTGAGATGATTCCTAGGCTATTTGAATCATAGGCTAATACTACATCAGAAGGACTTAAATCATCTGTTACGATAATTAAATCTGTCAGGCTTTTTTTTGAACTAGATGCTGTTTCTTTTTTTAACTTAAGATTCTTAATTATCATTTTTACAACATGATTTACATCATCAATCCTTTGTTTGATATAAGTGTCATCTATATCATTAAAAGATTGTTTGATTAAAAGATACTCATTATGTATTGCCCATTCAGGGGAATTGAGTTTTTCACTTATTCTACTTTTGATATTGTTAATAAAACTTTCATCTTTAACTAACATGATGTGTGTATCTAGAAATAGGTCAACATTACTTTTAATTGAAGGATTGATTTTTTCTTTGATAACTTCTATTTCTTTTATTGTTAAATCTATAGATTTATCCAGCATCTTAAGTTCTTTAGATATATGCTCTTTTTTTATATATTTTTCTTTTATTATATTTTTTCCATGTTCTATTAAATAACTTCTACCAATAGCGATGCCTTTTGATACTGGCAAACCTTTTAATAATATTGGAGTTTTACTCTTCATAGAATTTATCCTTTATAAGAGATTCTAAATTTTTAATTGCTAAGTTTTCATCTTTGCCTGATGCGGTTATTTTAACTTCAGTTCCCTTTGGCGCAGATAACATTAATATTTTCATGATACTTTTTGCATCAGCACACTTATCACCTTTGTTAATCTCTATGATAGATTCATATTTATTAGTGAGAGTTACAATTTTTGCAGCAGCTCTGGCATGCAGACCCAACTTGTTATTAATTTTTATTTTTTTTACTTTCATGTTTTATCTGTATTACTCCATCTTTACCACCTTCTAAGGCTTTTTTTGTTATTTCTTTTAAGTTGAGTGAGGGATAATTAAATATATTTAATAACATTGATAAATTTACTCCTGAAATTACATTGACATTTTTCTTCTGTGAGAATTCTTTAGCAATGTTACTTGGAGTAGAGCCAAACATATCTGTTAAAATTAACACACCATCTCCACTATCTAAAACTTTCACATATTGTTGAGCTAAGTTGATCAAATCTATAGGTTGGTCATAATGATCAATTGATAATAACTCTGTTCTGTAAGGAACAGATCCATATGTAGACTTTGCCGCTAGTAATAGTTGAGCACCTATATCATTATGAGTCAAAAGTAAAAGCCCTATATTCATTTTATATCTCTATGTTTCACTAGAATAGTATATTTCTTTCTTAACTCTTTGGATACATTTTCAGTAATATATACTGATCTATGCTGCCCTCCAGTGC
>JAYNVZ010000028.1:0-13039 GCA_038101125.1 Gammaproteobacteria bacterium
ATATATGGTGAATACCTCTTCATCAAAGATATGCCAGTTGGTAATAATGAGATCAAGGTAATCCTAAGCAGTAATATGGATACAGATATTGCTTATAAAGGCAAACTTATAAGTGATCAGATAATAATTCAATTCCCTGAGTACACTTTTTCTGAGGCAAGGTCAAAAGCATATAACTTGTCAATACAGTGTGAATTTTCAGATGAAGGTCTCCGAGATAGAGATAAACTTCAGCAAGATGGAATGCAAATTTCTGAATCTTCTAAATACCTATTATGTAGACATGATAGCCAAAAAAATATACTCGATGAATTTATGTCTGAAATGTCTAAGTTTCAACTAGCATCACACATAGTTCATTTAGATATTTTAAAGGAAAGAGTTGCTGTATGGCAAGATTTTGAGAATTCAGAACTATCATTGTCGGAAGCAAGATTAAAAAATAAAGTGATTGTTGATACACTTGATAGTAGACTTCAAAAAAAGTTTAGTGAGCTGAGGGAAGCAAATTGAATATTGAATTATTTTTTTCTGCTTATTCCACTACATCACAGGTGATGTTTCCTATTCTAGTATTTATTATAGTTCTTTTAATAAGAGATTTAGCTAAATATTCAAAAATATCAGATAAAATACATAAAAAATTAGAAAATATTTCTGAACAGATTGAGGATAGCGGATATAAAAGGAAACCAAAAGAAAATCTATTTATTTTTATAGAACGTTATCTGAAAAAACAAACTAAAGATTAAGATCTTCTATCATATCATATACAACATCTGCGCCTAGAGATCGCATGCAGATATTAGCTTTGCAACTTTTAATAGCTTTGGTGTCATAGCAAGGACTACACTCTAAATTCAGTGTCGCAATTTTTACAACATTCATTGCTGTCTTATATGGTGCAGATTGATAGTGATTAGTTGGACCATGAATAGAAATGATATTTTTACTCGCTGCACCAGCAACATGAGCGCTTCCACTGTCTGTTGCGACAACACATTTTGATCTTTTCATAATTGTGATAAGTTCAGGGACATCAGTCATGCCAGAGATATCGTACACCTTATGATGTAAAGGATAGAATGCCTCGAAATATTTTTTTTCATCCTTGCTGCCTGCTAACAAAATATTGAAAGATGTTTGGTCAATAATCTTGCTAATTAAATCTTTCCAATTTTTCTCTGGCCATGATCTATAACCTCTATGATTTATATTCCCTACATGGCTATTTGTTGGACATAAAACAATATATGGATCATTTATTGGATACTTGTTTTTGATAGTATCAAAATCTACCCCAATTATTGATGGCGTTGCCTTTTCTTTTTTATATTTGATTCTCAGTTTATCTAATATTCTCAATTGATGATCTACCCTATGTTCTTTAAATATATCATCCGGTATATACTCAAATGGCATCCCAATCTTGTTTAAGGATCTAGAATACCTCATTAGATCATTAAATTTATAACCTATCTCAAGGTTTAAAATAAGATCATAAGGACGAAATAAAGAATTTAAGATAATTTTAAATTTTTCTAAATTTAATAAAAAGGGAAGCTTGGTATGTCTCAGCTTGAAGACTTTTGCTATCCTTTTGTCATATTTAAATAAATCAGAAACACCTGGTTTTGATACCCAATGTATTTCTAAGCTAGAACCATATATCTCTCTTAATGGCTCAATAACAGAAGTAGCATCTACTGTATCGCCTAGTAGCCCACACCTAATAACGAGAACTTTTTTATTTTGTTTTATCATGATTTCTAGTTTAGAATATAGCCTGAATTACTCATAACATTTAAGTAATATTTTAACTCAATTATGGAAAAATTAATATAATGGCAAATTGGATATCATTTACATATAAAGATCAAATAAACATTGGAATTCTAGAAGGGGATATAGTGGAATTATTCACTGGGGATATGTTTAATAGCCCAACTACGACAGGGCAAAAATTAAGTGTAAATGACATTAAATTATTGAATCCATGCAGCCCATCTAAAATTATTGCATTATGGAATAATTACAAAACTCTTGCTGATGAAAAAGGTTTATCTAAACCAAATAATCCTTTATACCTAAATAAAGCCACTTCTTGCATATCTCAGCCAGGTGAGGATATTGTAAGACCTAAGTCTTATAATGAAGCAATATTTTATGAAGGAGAATTAGGTATAGTCATTGGAAAAAATTGTAAAGATTTAGAACCTGATGAGACTAAAGATTATATATTTGGTTTCACATGTATCAATGACGTTACCGGAATGGATATAGTAAAAAAAGATCCAAGTTTCGATCAATGGACTAGATCAAAAAGTTTTGATACTTTTGGAATATTTGGCCCAGGGATAGTAACAGATATAGATCCATTGAATTTACAAATAGAGTCAAAACTAAATGGTAAAACCGTTCAAAATTATAATACAAGCGATATGTTTTTTAATGTTTATGAAATTGTAAGTTTTTTATCTAAAGATATGAGCTTATTGCCGGGAGACATTATTGCATGTGGAACAAATGCAGGACTAGGCCCTATGGAACATAACGATATTATAGAAGTTAGTGTCGAGAATATTGGCACGGTTACCAATAAACTCTCCTAGAAATTATCTTCGTTTCCAAATATCAGCAGATGACTCTGGTCGTGGATCTGGTTTTTTGTCATAAACAATATTTTCATGACCATTGTAAACTAAGAAATGTCTGCCTTTAGCTCTCCCAATCAGAGTTACTCCTGTTTCCTTTGCGACATTTAACCCCATCTCTGTAACTCCAGATCTTGATATTAAATATGAAATATCCATTTGCGCAACTTTAATAACCATTTCAGAAGTTAATCTTCCTGTTGTATAAAATAATTTATTTTTGCTATCAATATGGTTCAACCACATATTTCCTGCAATCGCATCTACAGCATTATGTCTTCCTACGTCTTCAATGAAATCTATTATATTATTTTCATCACATATAGCACATCCATGTACTGCTCCAGATTTTCTATAGATTTCATTTTTGTCATGAAGTAATTTTAATATCTTGTATATTGATGATTGTTTAAGTTTATCAGTTTTCAGATTTTTATTTTTTAGGTCATCCCAAATACCACCAAAAGTTGTACCTTGTCCACATCCTGATGTTACTACCTTATGAGTTAGTTTATTTTCAAAATTATCAAGACTATTTAAAGTCTTAACAACTGCAGAATTTGTATCCCAATCAACTTGCACCGACTCGATATCCGTTAGTTCAGATACAAATCCCTGATTTCTAAGATATCCGATTACAAGTGACTCTGGATAGTGTCCTAGTGTCATTAGTGTAACCACTTCTTTTTTATTCACATATATAGTTAACGGGAGTTCTCCAGTTATACTAAAACTCTTAATTTGGTTATATTCATCATAGACATCCACGATCTTTGATTCAGGTCTTTGAGATTTTGTTATCTCAGGTCTTTTGGTTTTATTGCTTGTCATAATCTGTTAGATTATATTACAAAACTAAAGGTTACACGATGAGATTTTTTTTAATTCCTATACTTCTGCTTAGTGTCTCTAACTCATTCGCAGATGTTATGAGGGTGACAATATTAGGATCAGGCACTCCGAGACCCGATATTAATAGATTCAGTCAATCAATATTAGTAGAAGCTGGTGATGAAAAACTTTTGTTTGATACTGGTCGAGGATCTGCAATTAGACTATCTCAGGCTAACATTAACATAGGCGATATCAATGAAATTTTTTTCACACATTTGCATTCTGATCATACGCTGGGGATGCCTGATGTACTAATGACAGGTTGGATTTATCAAAGAAAAAAAATTTTGAATATCTATGGGCCCAAAGGAACAAGAGATTTCATTAAAGATATTAAATCAGCATTTAAAGAGGATATTAATATAAGAATAGTGCCTCCAGAAAATCATTCTGAAGAAGGTCTGAAAACTAAAACATATGAAATCCAACAAGGTCTGATATTCGAAAAAAACCAACTTAAGGTTATAGCTTTTGATGTAGATCATGGAGGAGGAGTTAAGCATGCTTATGGTTATAAAATTATCTATAAAGGTAGAAGTGTTGTAATTTCAGGTGATACTAACTATTCAGCAAACTTAGTATCTCATGCTAAAAATACTGATCTTCTTATACATGAAATTGCTGACGCTCCATTAAGTGTAATAAATAAATACCCTAAAGTTAAAGGTCTGATGAATTATCATACGACCCCAGAAGAGATGGCAAGAGTTATCAATGAGGCTAAACCAAGATATACAGTTCTAACTCATATGTTGTTATTAGGTGGAATAAGTGAAACTGATGTTATAACTAAAGTAAAAAAGCTAACCAGTAACAAAGCTGAAGTTGAACTAGCCTATGACTTGATGGCTATTGATGTTAAAGATGATATAAGGACATACTCAATAGATTATGACAAATAAAACAAAGCTCTTAGGTATTCTTAATCTAACTTCTGATAGTTTTTCAGATGGTGGAGAATTTTTAGATTTTGATAATGCTAAAAATCATGTCAACAAAATGATCTTGGATGGTTGTAAGTATATTGATATTGGAGCAGAGTCAACAAAACCTGGGTTTTCTGATATTACTAGTGATGTTCAGATAGCTCGAATACTGCCTTTAATAAAATATATAAAAACTCAAGATAAAGGTGTAAGTATAAGCATTGATACTCGATCTAGCATAGTTGCAGACCATTGTCTTGAATCTGGAGCTGCTATGATCAACGATGTCTCAGGTACCAATCACGATAATAATATGCTAAAGATTATACATAAACATAATGCAGAGATCATATTAGGTCATCTACCTGATGAACATAAAATGAATAATTCAATAAATGTTTCTGATATTGTAGCCACTCTAACAGATTACTTTGATCAGTTGGTTTTAAGAGCAGAATCTTATGGTGTCGATAGAAAAAAAATAATTATTGACCCTTCAATATGTTTTGGAAAATCTGGTGACGATAATATTAAAATCATTAAAAATATTAATCACTTTGTAGAAAAATATAATAGAGTTTGCTTGGGTGTCAGTAATAAGAGGTTTTCTTCAAAATTATTTAAGGATATTAGCGATAATGAGCTTGCTATTGTTACGTCAACCATTTCCTCTTTTGCATCATATATGGGAGTTGAATTTCTTAGGGTTCATGAAATTGAACCTAACCTAGATGCTATTGAGGTGTCATGGAAAACTTTTACGAGTTAGAAATCTTATTTAAATTGTCTTCTAATTCTTTCGTAAATTTTTTTAAATCATAAAAATCATTAATATAAGAACTTTCTCCTTTAAGTTTGTTTTTAATCTCATCTAAATAATTAGGTTTTGTAGCAAGTCTAAGAACTAAAGATTTATAATCTAATATATTTTTAGTTATTAAATCAATTAACCCAACCGCTTGAAGTATACTTGCGCTCACTCTTGATGCGAAATGATTACCCATTAATGTAACAACTGGGACAGCACATTGAATAGAGTCTGTTGTGGTTGTATGACCATTATAAATTCTCGTATCCAGGGTTATGTCTGATAGTCTCAATCTATCAAGATGATCCTGCCTGTTAACCCTCGGTGCAAAAATTATCCTATTTCTCTCAATACCTTGTTTTTCTGCATAAGAGTAAATATTATTTTTGGCTATTTCATTATCTTCAAGTAACCATAAATAAGCATCATCCACCTTATTTAAATTAAACATTAACTTATAAATTTTAAAAGATTGATTAAAACACGAGAGTATTAAAGATTCTTCAGGTAAACCATGATGTTTTTTGCTTGTTAGTTTTTTATTTAAATATATTTTTTCTCCATCATTAACTTGATATGTTCTTGGCATATATAAAAACTTTTCAGTATAATATTTCTGCTGAGATAAAGGAGTTACGGTCTGATCGGTTATTATATAATCATATATTTTTGATCCCGAAGTTCCGGGAAATCCCAAGTATGAAATAATCTTTTTAGCAGAATTATTATTAATAATATCTTGTCGATTGTTTGTTATAATTATAGCTAGGTCGATTAAAATATCTAAATTATAATCCGCTATAAGTTTTGACGCTTTTTCATTATCTAGATCATTTAAGCTTACAAATTTATATACATTATTTTCTATGTATTCTCTTGCTGAATCATCATGATTATAAGAAAAAATATACACTTCAAAATTAGATTTATCATGATGTTTAAATAAATTTTTAATTAAATGATTTGTAGGATGATTTCTAAATTCTCCGCACAAATAACCTAGTTTAATTTTTTTATTAAATATTCCACTATTATTATTTCTTTGAATATCTCTTTTAGCCCAAGAGCATGCAACTTTATAATTATTTTCTTCATTGTCCATTCTTGAAATACTCAGGAATGGATGCTCAAGACCATTGCCAATATGCTGATCAAGCATCTTGTATATTTCATCTATATCTTTCCAATTACATGTATTTTGAAGGATCCTAATTAGCAACACTAAATACTTAGCATCTTTATAATTATTTATCGCGCATGCTTTACTAGAGTATTTCTCTGCTTCATCATAATTTCCCAAGCTATCTTGAGAAAGTGATAAATTATGTATAGCATCCACATAAGTTGGGTCAATCTCAATAGCTTTCTTTGCAAGACTTATTGCTTGATCATAATTTCTTCGCTCAATATGTATAACAGACAAGTTGTTTAATACTTCTTTGGATTTATGGATGGACAAAGCTTTAGTATAATATGATTCTGCATCATCAAGATTACCTAAAATCTTAAAAATATTACCACCATTTATATATAACTTGGGATTCGTTGGGTAATCACTTAAAGCTCTTTGAATTTCTTTTAATGCCTCATTAAAATTTCCATCTCTTAACTGCAGTTGAATATTGTCAACATAATCATCAAGGGATTTTTTATACGACATCTTTTTTTAATTTAGAGTATTTTTATGAATTTTGACTGCACAGAATTTGAACTCTGGTATTTTAGCATCAGGATCTAAAGCTGCATTTGTAAGTAAATTTGCTGCTGACTCTACATAACAGAATGGAATAAATATCTGACCTTGTTGCAAACCATCGTCTCTTCTTACATATACATCAATTTTGCCTCTTCTTGATTCAACACTAATCAGGTCGCCTTCTTTTACACCAATTTTTTGCATATCAAGTAAACACATATTTGATATTGGGTCTGGCTCAATTTCATTTAACATGCTGGCTCTTCGTGTCATCGATCCAGTATGCCAATGTTCTAATTGTCTACCAGTTATTAATATGTAATCAAATTCATTATCAGGAAGTTCGTCTGCATTAATAAATGGGGAAGGTATAAATGTTGCTAACCCATCTTGCGTTGGAAAGTTTTCGGTAAATATTATAGGTTGACCGGGATCATTTTCAGATGTACAAGGGTAGGTGACCGAATGATCTGATTCTAACCTTTCCCAGCTAACACCAGATATACTTGGCATGCATTGTCTCATTTCATTGAATACATCTTTTGGCCCTGAATAGTCCCATTTCAGACCCATCCCATGTGCAATTTTTTGTATTATCCATAAATCTTGCTTTGCCTCACCAGGAGGGTTGACAGCTTGTCTACCCAGCTGAACACGTCTATCTGTATTTGTAAAAGATCCTGTTTTTTCTGGGAAAGCAGATGCGGGTAGAATGATATCAGCAAATAAGGCAGTCTCGGTTACGAAAATATCTTGAACGACCATGTGGTCCAAAGATGCTAACGCCTTTCTAGCATGATTTAAATCAGGATCAGACATAGCTGGATTTTCTCCCATAACGTATAAGCCTGTAAGTTTTTTTGCAATGACTTCATCCATAATTTCAACAACTGTTAAACCCGGATTTTTATCAAGTTTGGTTTTCCAGAAATCTTCAAAAAATTTATTTATCTCAGGATCGTCAACTCTTTGATAATCAGGAAATACCATAGGGATCAATCCTGCATCTGATGCACCTTGGACATTATTTTGACCGCGCAGAGGATGTAAGCCAGTTCCTGGACGACCAATTTGCCCAGTCATTAATGACAGTGATATCAAAGCTCGAGCATTATCTGTCCCATGAATATGTTGTGAAACTCCCATACCCCAAAATATAATAGAGGCTGACGCTGTAGCATATATTTTGGCAATCTCATTAATTTTTTCTGTTGATATGCCGCAAATTTTAGACATTTTCTCTGGAGTATAATCTTTTAAATGCTCTTTAAGCTTCTTAAAGTCTTTAGTTCTGTTTTTAATGAAATCTTTGTCTACTAGATCTTGATCTATAATAGATTTCATTATTGCATTTAATAAAGCTACATCTGTATCAGGTTTGAACTGAAGGAAATGATTTGCATGTCTAGAAATTTCTACTTGTTTAGGATCCATGACTATTAAGGTCTTTCCTTCCTTTGCGGCATTTTTCATAAAGGTTGCAGCAACCGGATGATTGACTGTCGGGTTGGAACCAATTATGACAATAACTTCAGCTTCTGTAACATCAGCTACTTGATTGGAAACCGCACCAGACCCAATCATCTCCAATAGAGCAACTACTGATGATGCATGACATAATCGAGTACAATGATCTACGTTATTGGTATTAAATCCAGTCCTAATTAATTTTTGAAATAAATAAGCTTCCTCATTAGAACCCTTAGCGCAACCAAATCCAGCTAGTGCATTAGGGCCTAGTTTAGATTTGATATTGTTGAACCCGTCAGATGCTAAATTTAAAGCATTCTCCCACGTTGTCTCTTCAAAAATATCTGAGATATTATTGAAGTCAAACTTTGATACATCAATATTTTTTGATACTCCTTTTTTTCTTATTAAAGGCTTGGTTAACCTTCCATCACTATTAATGTAATCAAAACCATATCTTCCTTTGACACACAGACGACTCAAGTTTGCAGGACCGTCCCGCCCATTTGTATAAAGGATTTTATTATCTTTAACATTATATGTTAATAGACAGCCAACACCGCAATATGGGCATACACTTTCAACTTTTTTATCTGGTGTAGTTAGACCAACCTCCTTTGATGGCATCAATGCTCCGGTTGGACAAGCTTGTACGCATTCACCACAACCAACACATGTGCTGTCTCCCATGGGGTCATTTATATCAAATACAATTTCCGATTTATTTCCTCTATGCGCATACCCAATAACATCATTCACCTGTTCTTCTCTACAAGCTCTTAAACATCTTGTGCATTGTATGCAAGCATCAAGATTAACGGATATTGCTGGATGACTTACATCATGTTTGTTTTGGATTTGAGAAGGAAACCTATGAGTTTTGATTTGAAGTTTGTCTGCCCACTGAATCAATTCGCTGTCTTTATTGTAAACATCCTCAGATACATCTGATGTAAGTAATTCTAGTACTAGTTTTTGAGAATGTAGCACCCTATCGGTTTCTGTATTTACAATCATCCCATCAGTTATTGTTCTAATACAAGAAGGCTGAAGGACACGTTCCCCTTCGATTTCAACCATACAAACTCTACAATTACCATCAGGTCTCATGCCTTCTTTGAAGCATAGATGAGGTACCTGAATGTTGTTACGTTTTGTAACATCTAAAATAGTATCGCCCAAGCTACCAAAATAAGTTTTACCATTAATCTTCAATGATACTAATTCTTTTTGTGCTATATCCTCTGGGTTTGCACTCATTTTTTTATCTCCTCAGGAAAATATTTTATCACAGATTTAAGAGGATTTGATGCGGCTTGACCTAAACCGCATATAGATGAATCAGACATAACTTTTGCTAGATCCTCAAGAAGATCTATATCCCATTTAGTTTGACCCATTAATTTAGTAGCTTTAGATGTTCCCACTCTGCATGGCGTGCATTTCCCACAAGATTCATGTTCAAAAAAACTCATGGTGGTTGATGCAGCTTGAGTGACCGCATCCTTATCAGATAAAATAATTATAGCAGCAGAACCAATGAAACAATCATATTCATTTAGAGTATCAAAATCTAGAGGTATAGCGCTCAAATGTGAAGGCAGTATTCCCCCCGAAGCTCCACCAGGAAAATATGCATGAAACTTATGACCTTCTATCATACCACCAGCATATTCATCTATGAGTTCTTTTACAGTGATTCCAGCGGGTGCCAAATGAACTCCTGGATTATTAACTCTTCCACTAACAGAGAATGATCTTAGTCCTTTTCTACCATTACGACCATGGGAGGTGAACCAACCAGCTCCTTTTTCCGCAATATCCCTAACCCAGTAAAGAGTCTCCATGTTATGTTCAAGCGTAGGTCTTCCAAATAAACCAACTTGGGCAACAAACGGCGGTCTCAATCTCGGCATACCTTTTTTACCTTCAATAGACTCAATCATCGCTGATTCTTCTCCACAAATGTATGCGCCTGCACCTCGTCTAAGTTCAATTTGTGGGATAGAATTTTTATATTTTAATGTAATTTTTTCTAGTTCATCTGCCATAATTTTTCTGACAGCGGCATACTCATCTCTAAGATAGATGTAAATTTTATCAATTCCCACAACCTCGGAGGCAATCAGCATTCCCTCAAAAAATCTATGTGGATCGCTTTCAAGATAATATCTGTCTTTAAAAGTCCCAGGCTCTCCTTCATCAATATTTACCGCTAATAATCTAGGAGCATCTTGTTCTTTAAGAATGCGCCATTTCTTGCCAGCAGGAAACCCTGCTCCGCCTAACCCTCTTAAATTGGAATTTTCCAGCTCTCTAAGCACTCTATCTTTCTCAGCATCATCACTCTTTACTTTTTCAAATAACTTATATCCATCTCTTTTGATGTATTCTTGCATGTCTACATAATTTGGAATAGACGGAAGATAATCTCTTGCATCTACAGCTTGCTTTACATTTTTGAGAGTAGCATTGTCAATAGGATTAAATTTAACTACTGCTACAGGTGCATGTTGACAACGCCCAATGCATGGAACTTTTTGTATTCTTATGGTGCCTTTGAAATAATCATCTAAATTCTGCGCTAACTCGTTTGCTCCATTAATTTCACAAGTTACAGAATCACAAACTCTTACAGTTAGGGCAGGAGGTTTTTTTTGATCACCCTTTATAATGTCGAAATGATGGTAGAAAGTAGCTACTTCATAAACTTCGGTTTGCGATATTTCCATGAGATCAGCTAGTGCTGCCATGAAATCTTCATTAATATGACCCTTGTTATCTTGTATTACATGCAAATATTCTATTAAGTGATCTCTTCTGTAGCTATTCACCTTTAATAGACTTATTAATTCATCTCTAATCTCAAAATTAACTTTTCTTCCTCTTTGACGGAGTTTCTTGTTTTTTTTTAGTTTACTTTTTATTTCCATTATATGTTATCCTAAGGGCAGTTATTCACATGGCTTATGTCATTATAAGTTCTTTATAACACTAATCAAGCCGTGTATTTATAAGGTAAATAAGTTGGGAGTTAAAAATCGATGACAGATGAGAAAACGTATACTGCGGAAGAGATAGAGGGTTATTTAAAAAATAACTTACCAAACTGGTATTTTGAGAACGGTTGGATCAGAAGAAAATACAAAACTAGTGGTTGGAAAGGCACTCTCATGGTTATAAATACTATTGGTCACCTGGCCGAGGCGGCCTGGCATCATCCGGATATTTCTGCATCATATGCTTTTGTTATTGTTAAACTTCAAAATCATGCAGCTAAAGGAATTACACAGAAAGATTTTTCTTTAGCAGAAAAAATTGAAAGTGTTGTGCAGTGGAACCCATCTACTGAGGATAATACTTTAGAAGGCACCCCTGATGACCCAAGGTTTAAATATATTAAATACGATTAATTAATTTTTTGATAGCTTTGGTAATCTCAGTGCTAGGCAACCCATTAGCTATAATCCTTTCAACAACCATATTCTCATTTATTATGTATAAATTAGAACTATGCTCCACAAGATAATTTTCTTCTTTAGAATTTAATAACTCATATTTAGACCTAAAGTATTTATGAAGCTTATCGATATTTTCCTTATCAGATGTTAAACCCACAATACGATCATCAAAGTATTTTACATAATTATTCAGATGTTCAGGTGTGTCCCTCTCTGGGTCTACACTAACAAATATCGCTTGAACCTTATTCGAATCTTGTCCTAATTCTTTTAGTGACTTAGAAATATCTAACAAAGCTGTTGGGCATATATCAGGGCAATTTGTGTAACCAAAAAAAAGTACAATTATTTTACCCTTATAAATATCCAGTTTTGTTTTTGTTGTAGCATCTTTTTGAAACTCGACATCAGACAATGCACGACTTACATCTGGCATCGAAAAAACATTGTTGTTAAATATCGCTAAGAGAATAATTAACAGGGAACTTTTAATTTTATCCATACTTTTTCTATGTTTAATTTTTGATTATTTGTACTCTTAAGCATTAATTTTAGAGTATACACTACAATGTACCGCACTTTTAAAATATCGTTTATTTCATTAGTATTTTAGCACTTTCTAATGTAACAAAAACAGTTACAAAATTACTTTGACTCATCAACAAAGACGGACTAATATAAATCCATTGGGAATATTTTCCCTAAGGAGCCTGGTTCTAGAATTTTATGATTCTAGATTAGAAATTTACATTTACAGGTATAATCGTTCGATTTATCTGGGAGGTTAAGATGATCGGAAATATATTATTAAACGTGCGCTACTTGTTAGCACCTGTTCTTATTATAGTAGCAGGCGCTGGCGTCCTAATCGGAGGCATTATGGCTTGGTTAGGTGTGGTTCTTTTATTTGTAGGTCTAATTGTAGACATCGCTACAAAATTTGAAACAACAGGCGTAGGATACGATGAAAACGGTGACACATTAGGTTGGGCAAGTTTCCAAAACTTGACTATGTACTTCATGTTACCTGTATTCATTTTGTTCCAACTAGTTATGGCATACAGAGTTTACACTTTTATGGCACTAGGCGGAGCTGAAGGCGCAGTAGTAATGGAAATTATTCCAGGCTT
>JAYNVZ010000028.1:13049-13309 GCA_038101125.1 Gammaproteobacteria bacterium
CGTATACAACCATCACCTAGAACTTGCTAGTGAAGATGATCCAGCAACTGCGCCACGTGGACGCACAATCTATGGTCACTATCCACTATCATATTTAGGTCAGTCTAAATTTTTATTTAACATGGAAAAAGAAAGATTAAACCGTATGGGTGTATCTTTCATTTCATGGCAAAACCGTTGGATCCGTGGTTATCTAATGGCTGTTCCTACAGTAGCTCTGTTCTTTGCAGCAGGCGGCTGGATTGGAATGGCTTGTTTAG
>JAYNVZ010000029.1:0-2795 GCA_038101125.1 Gammaproteobacteria bacterium
AGACAATAGTGAGTGAGTACCGATAATAATATCTATTTTTCCACTTGCAATATCTTTTTTAGTTGAATTCTTTTCTTTTGTAGTTTGTAGCCTAGATAATTTTCCAATATTTATTGCTGTATGTGAAAATCTTTTAATAAAAGATTTATAATGCTGTTCTACTAAAATCGTTGTTGGCGCTAAGATCATTGTTTGAGAGTTGTTAATAGCTGCAAGAAATGCTGCTCTCATGATTACTTCAGTTTTGCCAAAACCAACATCGCCACACACGAGCCTATCCATTAGTTTAGAAGACTGCATATCATTTAAAACATCATTTATAGCATTATTTTGATCTGTAGTTTCAAGATATGGAAAATCATCCTTAAACTTATTATATTCATCATCTTTGTTAATGAATATAAATCCTTTTGTAGCAAGCCTCTTCGATTCAATTTCCAGAAGTTCGACCGCAATATCTTTTATTTTTTTACGAGCTTTATTTTTTATCTTAGTCCAGTAATCATTACCAAGATTATGCAACGGTATGTTTAAACCAGTATGACCTGAGTATTTTTTTATTAAATTAATTGATGTTACTGGTATGTATAGAATATCTTCATTCGCATATTCAAGCTTTATTAGTTCAGTTTGAATACCCTCGATATCCATATTAATTAATCCTTTATATCTCCCGACACCATATTCATCATGAACAACAGGAGAGTCTATTTCAATTGACGAGATATCATTTATGTAGTTATCAGTTAATTTATTTTGTTTTTTAGTTAGTGATTTGATTGACCTTTTGCCATAAACATCTTTTGCGCTTATAAAAGATATTTTTTCGGAAAAGTCTATGAACCCCTCGTTAAGAGGTTTCTTGCAAATTATTACTCTTGATTTAATCTTTCTGACATCTGATAAGTTTTCTATTATCATATGCTTGACTTTTATTCTTTCTAACATTTGCACCAGCTCAATTCTAAGGCTATTCCTATCTATACAAAATATAATCTTTGTAGAAGTGGTATTAATATAGTCTATTAGAGATTTATATGGATCTTTGTATGTGTTATTGACAATCAAGGAGGGGAGTTTACTTATAGCTAGGTTTAATGATGAATCATCCTCTTCTATTTTATAAAAAGATAATTTAATATTTTTAAAACTTTTCTTATATTTAAAATATTCATTAGTGCTTATTATTAATTTCTTTGGCTCTAATAAATACTTTTCTTCTTGATATTTTGAATAATATTCCGCGTATCTTTCGTTAATTAAGTTAATCTCATCTTCGATGTTTTTAACGGAAATTACCACATTTATAGATTTAGGTATTAAATCAAAAAAATGTGATAGTCCTTCATAAAACAAAGGAATAATGTTATGCATAGATGTCGTCATCAATCCTTGGCTGATTTTTTCATATTCAATATCTGAAATATACTCTTCATCAAATACTTTATTACAAGACTTTTTATATACTGATATTGCATGCTTATCTAATACAATCTCATTAACAGAACTTAAAGCAAACTCATTAATTTCTCTAATTGTTTTTTGGGTTTCAACATCAAAAAATTTAATAAACTCTATTTTATCACCATCAAATGATAATCTAATTGGCTGATCTTCTATGACTGAAAACACGTCTATTATAGATCCTTTAATCGTATATTCACCTTTGTTTAATATTCTATCAGTCCGCTCATATTTCATGAGTTTAAGAATATTAATAATATCATTATAGTAGCTATTCGAGTTTATAACTCTATAGTTATCTTTTATATAATCTATAGGTATAATTCTTTTTGTTATCGCTGAGTATGTAGATATAATTATATTCTTTTTTGATTCAAATAATTTTCTATATGTTTTGATTCTCTCAGAATTAACTTCACTATCTACAATAATATTTTCATATGGAAAACACTCATTATCCAAGTATAATAATATTTGATTCTGATCTCGTACAAATAAAGATAGTTCTTCTTTGAAATTTACAGCCTCATTATTATTACTAAGCAAAATTATTACATTATCAAAATCATGTGTAAGCTTATCTACTATGTATGTACTAGATGATCCATATAGACCACCAAGCTTAAAATCTTTTTTGTCTTTAGATATATTTTTCATAATAAAAAAAAGCAGCACATATTATGTACTGCTTTTAGTTTATAAACTGTCGTTTATTTTACTGTATTAAAACCTAGAATTTCCCAAGTTTGCATCCCGCCGCGGAACCATTTAATTTTGTCCGCAGGATAGCCATACTTGAGTAAGCTTTTTATGTTATTTGGTGATTGCCCACACCACATACCATTGCAATACATGACAAGTGTTTTAGCATCATCAAAATAGAATAATCCATTTTGCTCTTTTGCTCCAAATTGTTCTGTCATTATTTCTGCAATTGATATTGGATCCGCACCTTTTGCTTCACTTAGACCAGTCCATGGAATATTCACTGCTCCTGGAATCATGCCTTTAGCTGTCCAATCTGGTGTTCTTGAGTCGATCAGCATTATTTCAGAACCATCAGGCATTCTTTGACCTTTACTTTGCATTACAGCGTAGTGAATTATTTCTTGCTCTCCTATAGTTTCTACACCAGGCCTCAACTGCATTGGTTGTATGCAAAATGGCGGGCAAGGTCTTGATGTTTTAGCAAAAGCTGGATTCACTGTATTTTTGTTGTTTTGGTTTCTCATGATTTTATGACTACCAACATCCACAGAAATACCAATTTCTAATGAATTAGGACCATCAGCTTTTGATATAGCCACGGGTTTATCTGCATATGCAGTTGA
>JAYNVZ010000029.1:2805-12806 GCA_038101125.1 Gammaproteobacteria bacterium
ATCAGTCATTGCTCCATTATCAATAGCATATACACTAGATATACTAAAAAAACCTACTAAAATTACTGCTACTATCCTCATATTCCATCTCCGATTAATAACAGATAACTGTTTTTGAGCCATCTTTATAATAATTCTACAGTATATGTATATTTAAATGAACATAATTTATCATTATTTCAAGACCGTGGCTGGGTTTTTTGCCACGATAAAATAGTTAAAATATTGTTATTTACCTGAAATTCCATAATTTTCTATATTTTTTGTTCTTAGATAGGTCAATTGTATGCTTATGAAAAACTTTCTTATTATCAGATTTATATTCAATATCACCATTTGCATTAGTTATAAAGCTATGTCCCCAGAATCTAATTTTCTTATTTCCATCATATTCCACCCCAATTCTATTTGTTACAACAATTGGCGTATTTATCATTAAACTATTTGAGGTAATTGTTTTCAACCATTTATGTTTTTCGTCAGGTAGAGATATTTTTTTATCACAATTATAGGCAAATCCAATTGATGTGGGGCATAAAATCAAATCAACATTCTTATTCAAAAGTTTATTGTATGACTCTGAATACCACTGATCCCAACAAATCATCAAGCCAATATTATACTTACCAATCTTTGTTATAGGAAACTGGTTTCTGGATGAAGAAAAATAATAGTCTTCTTCATAACATGTTTCACTTGGTATATTTCTTTTTCTATATATTGAAATAATTTTTCCAGCTGGCGATATTAGTATTAGGCTATTATAAAACTTATCATTTAAAGATTCAAAAAACGGAAACAATATATATATTTTTTTAACTTTTGATAAATCACAAAACTTTTTAACAATATCTGAATTGATACTAATTGCGAATGATTTCTTTTTTTTATCTTTAGTGATAGGAATATACTTTAAGTAACATAATTCATGTAAAGTCACTATGGTTGTATTTTTTGGATGGAATAGGGAGATCTTACTATAAATTTTATTTATATTTTTTTCTAAATTGTCCCCCATAGTCTCTTGGATGATCACTATATCTATTAAATCTTTCATATTCTTTATTCCTTGACAATATTCATACTAAAGCAGTGAAGCCCGCCTTTCTCATATAAAAGACTGTCACAGAGTATGAATTTTATATCACTATTTTTAAAGATATTTCTTATTTCAATTTTCTTTTTTTCATTTGTATGCTCATGCATTGGCATATAAATTATTTCTCCGATCCTAATATAGTTTAAATAAGAAAATGGTAAAATCTCATTACCATCATTCTTGACTATATCTGTCAAATTATGATTTATCGGTATAATTTTTCTTTTACCAAAATCATTGCTCCATATTTGCTTTTTCAAGTCATTCAATAATCTATAATCCGGGTGTGATTCGTCATCAGTAGCCATATAATATATGAATTTTTGTTGATCTAATCTCACTAAATTATCAATATGACCATCTGTATCATCACCACTTAGTACACCAACATCTATTACAATAAATTTTTTGTTTAATATATTGTGAAAACCATTTGTTAATATTTTGTTTATTTCATCCCAGCTCATAGAATTATGCTCCATGAGTGGCATTTTATTCACCATGCAAAGTTCATCATCATATACTATATTGCCAGGTTCTATAACCAGATCTTCGAATATGTTAAGAGATGCTTTTTTGTTAAAATTTTCTAATGTAAACTTTTCTATAAAATTTTTAGAAAAAATCTTGTCATTATTGTGTGTATATTTTCCTCCATATCCATTAAATTTCATTATATTAAAATTATACTCATGAGGTTTTATTTTTAACATGATTGGCCCAATATCTCTCAACCATATATCATCATAATCCATCTCATATATTGTAAAATATTCTTTTTCTTTAACGAATAAATCTATATTTCTTTTTATATGCTTCAGATCATCTTCTATACTTCTATTTTTTTTCGTCACAAGGGTTATATGTTTTTTATTTTGCAAACAATCCGATATCAGTTGATAATATATTTCTAATAATCCCAGCCAATATGGTTCATCCTGATACAAGGAGGGCCAAGCTAATACTATGCCATTCGAATCATAATCATTAAGTAATTTAACTTGTGTGATATTTGCTTGGTTCATTAATACCCTATGATATAATATTTATATGCGATTGTTATTAGCATATAGGTTTTTACGGTCGAAAAATAATTCGAGTTTTATAAATATAATATCAAAAATATCTGTCTTAGGTATTATTCTTGGCATATCAATACTAATTACAGTCATATCTGTTATGAACGGTTTTGAGAGAGAGTTAAAAGATAAGGTTCTAGGTTTTACATCTCATGTCACAGCTTATTCAAATCATGATACTAATTCTGATTATACGATTTTTGATAATTTTATTAAAAATGGTGAAATCTCTGGGTATTCACCATATATAGAAAAACAAGTGCTTCTAACATCTAAAAGCGCAACAGCACATTCTTTGATGAGAGCAGTGGCTCCTGTGCTAGAAAAAAATGTTGGATATATACATGAAAATATTATTACGGGTCAATACAATGATTTATCAAATATCAAACAATCTATAATAATAGGCTCGGGTGTCGCTAATAAACTTAATGTTAATGTTGGTGATGAAATAAACCTCTTTACTCAATTTAAGCATAGCTCAACTAATAAGATGGTCCAATTTAAAGAAAACTATCATGTAGCAGGTATATTTGATGTTGGCATATATGAGTATAATAATGTTTATGCTTTTATAAATATCGATGATTTTTTAACCTCTCTTGAGGTAAACAATAAAAGAGATATTTATATAAACACCATACGTATAAAACTACCTGATCCATTAAAATCGAAACTATTTTCGGATAAATTTAATAGTGAAATAGATGGATATTATGCCCAAGATTGGAGCTATACGCATGAATCTTTGTTCTCGGCAATTAATAATGAAAAGAGAGTTATGTTCATTATTTTAATGTTAATAGTTGCCATAGCGGCTTTCAATATTGTCTCATCATTATTGATGTTGATCACAAACAAGCAAAAAGAAATTGCAATATTGGTTACACTAGGAGCAACTAGATTTGATGTAATCACAATATTCCTGTTACAAGGACTATTTTTAGGCTCAATTGGTATATTTTTTGGAGTATTATTTGGTTTTTTACTAGCAAATAATATTGATGTTATAATCAGCTCCATTGAGATTTTCTTTAAAATTAACTTGATGCCAGCTGAAATATATCACTTAAATAAGATACCTTCATTGATTAATCATGATGATATAATATTTATTGTTTTATATACTTTTCTTCTAACTTTAGTATCTGCTATCTATCCAGCAATCAAGGCTTCAAGAATCAAACCCGCGAAAATATTTAGAGGTAATAACTAATGCTGATATTAAAAGATTTATCTAAATCATTTTTGATTGATCAATCAGAGTCTAGGATCAATGTCCTCAATAACCTAAATCTAAGCATTGAAACTGGCGCTACTGTAGCTCTGACAGGGCCTTCAGGTAGTGGAAAAAGCACTTTATTAAATCTTATATCAGGTATTGATGATGTATCATCAGGTTCTATCATTATTAATGATCAAATGATAAATGATCTGAGTCAAAATGAGCTTTGCAATTTTAGGAATCAAAATATTGGAATGATATTTCAATTTTTTAATTTAATAAATGATTTAACAGTTATTGAAAATATATCGCTACCTTTATTAATGAGAGGTATTAATAAAAAAAGTATAATGAAAACAGTTGGGAATCTTATTGACAGCATAGGCTTAAGGGATAGGGCTTCGTATACCACCAACCTTTTGTCAGGAGGAGAAGCTCAGAGAGTTGCTATTGCTCGGGCGCTTGTAACGAAGCCATCTATAATTCTTGCTGACGAGCCCACAGGGAACTTAGATAAAAAAAACACAACAAATATAATAGATATATTAATTCAACTATGCAAAGAAAATAAATCAACATTGATTATGGTTACACATGATAATGATTTATTAACTAAGTTTGACAAAACATATACGATTGAGTCTGGAAAAATTTTATAGTTTATTTTTTTGATCTTTGTAATCTATTATATGCATAAAATCTCCATAGCATATGCATAATAAAATAACCCAGTATGCTTGACATGATTCCAATAATTAATGTTCCAACTAATAATGGCTGCCAAATATTTCCAAATGCACTAAATATCCATTCAGAAGATAACTGAAATTCCTCATAAACTGGATTTATGCCCAATACAAAATTCCCAAATAAATAGCCAATATACATCATGGCGGGCATTGTTATGGGATTGCTTATCCATACGCCTGCTACCGATAATGGAAGATTTGCTCTAAATAATACAGCACAATAAGCTGCCGGTATCATTTGAAAAAACATCGGCATCCATCCCCAAAAAACACCAATAACAGTTGCTCTGCAGAAAGATAACCTGTTAAATCTCCAAAGATCTTCATGAAAAAGAGAATTGCCTAAAAAATTTAGGAATTTATACTCTTTTACCATCTCGCGATTAGGAGTGTATTTCTTAAAAAACTTTCTCATGTGTTATAGTTATACTAATAAATAGATATTTTTACTAGAAAATGTATTAATATCTTATATTACTACATATCTTTTACATTTTATAAACTATATGCATAAATCTAACAATAGCAAAACTAATCCTAGTATATATATGAGATTACTGGGATATACTTTCCAGCATAAAATTATTTTCACTATCTCAATTTTGGCTATGGCTATGTTCGCTATAACTGATACCGCGTTCGCTGCATTAATAAAACCTCTATTAGATGGTAGTTTTGTAGAAAAAGATCCTGATACAATTCGTTACTTTCCTTTTGTATTAATAGGTTTGTTTCTTTTGAGAAGTATTGCAGGTTTTGTGTCTACATATGGTATTGCTTGGGTAGGCAGAAATGTAATAAAAAAAATTCGTCAAGAAATGTTTGAGAAATTGGTGCATATGCCAACCAAAACTTATGATTTTGCATCATCTGGCGAGCTATTATCAAAGTTAACATATGACACAGAACAAGTTGCCGAAGCAGCTACAAAAGCTATAACAGTCTTAGTTAGAGATGGATTAACTGTGATTGGTTTATTAGGATTAATGTTTTATCAGAGCTTTATTCTCTCAGTGGGTTTATTTGTAATTGGGCCAGTCATAGCAATATTTATAAAATTGATGAGTGTGAAATTTCGTGATACCAGTAAGCATATACAAAAATCCATGGGATACATCACAAATGTTGTAGAAGAGTTAATAGCAGGACATAGAGTTGTTAAAATATTTGGTGGTGAAAATAGTGAAAAAAAGTCATTTAGCTATGTTAACAAAAATAATAGAGATAGACATTTGAAGCTCGCCTTAATTCAAGGAATAAGTATTCCTCTTGTTCAATTTATAGTTGCTTTATTTTTATCAACGATAATCTTTTTTGTTACCTCAGATGGTTATTTAGAGGTTATCTCTGTAGGTACATTTATGTCTTTTATAACTGCTATGATATTAATATTTGCACCTATAAAAAGGCTTGCAGAAATCAATGTAGTTTTACAAAGAGGTATAGCAGCAAGTGAATCAATCTTTAATTTACTAGATTCTAAATCTGAACTTGATGTTAAAGATTTCACAAAAAAAGAAAAATTTAATCGAGACTTTTTGAAACTGAACTTTAATAGTATAAATTTCTCATATTATGATAATGATAATTTAGTTTTAAAAAATATTAATTTTACAGTTCCTCGGGGTAGTACTTGCGCGATTGTGGGAAAATCTGGAAGCGGCAAGTCAACATTGATGAACCTCCTGCCAAGATTTTATGATATCCGTGATGGGAGCTTAACTATTGATAATACAAATATTAACTCTTTATCCCTAAAAGAGCTTAGATCAATGATTGGTTATGTTGGACAAGAATCTACATTATTTAATGATTCTATAAAAAATAATATTGCTTATGGTTCACTAGAATCAAAAAGTATGAATGAAATTAAAATTGCAGCAGAGAGTGCTAATGCCTTAGATTTTATAAATAAATATGAACAAGGTTTTGAAACGTTTGTTGGAGATAACGGCGTTTTACTCTCTGGAGGACAAAGACAGAGACTTGCTATTGCAAGAGCTATCCTAAAGAATGCCCCAATTCTTCTTTTAGATGAAGCTACGAGTTCTCTAGATTCTGAGTCTGAGAAGCTTATTCAAAATTCATTAATTGAGTTACAAAAGAATAGGACAACCATAGTAATTGCGCATCGTTTATCCACAATTGAGAATGCTGATCAAATTATTGTACTTGACCAAGGAGTTATCAAAGAGCATGGAACCCATAATGATTTGATTAAAAAAAATGGTATATACTCTAAACTTCATAAAATCCAGTTTAGCGTGTCGGAGAAATAATGGAGAAATTTTTTGAAAGCATATGGTACTCTAGGTTTAGTTTATTTTCTTTCACACTGCTTCCATTCTCGATACTATTTTATATATTGATCAAATTTAGATTATATCTTTATGATTGTAATTTTTTAAATAAATATACATCAGGTAAACCTTCAATAGTAGTAGGAAACATAACAGTTGGAGGATCTGGGAAAACGCCATTTGTAATCTGGTTAGCGAGATACTTATCAGATATGGGCTTTAAAGTCGGGATAGTGTCTTCAGGTTATAAGGCTAAGCTTAAAACACCTGTGCTAGTAAATGAAAAATCAAATCCTGATCTTGTAGGCGATGAAGCAGTCATGATTGCAAAACAGACCAATTGTGAAATAGTTAGTTGTGGCAATAGAGTAGATGCAACGAAACTATTGTTATACAAAAAACCAATTGACGTCATAATACATGACGATGGCCTACAGCATTATAAACTAGCAAGAGACTATGAGATAGCACTTATAAATAATCATAAGCTGTTTGGAAATAGTTTTTTACTTCCAGCTGGACCTTTAAGAGAACCAAGGTCTAGATTGAATAATGTTGATATTATTGCTTATACAAATTCTACAGATGATAAGAAATTTTCAATTAGATCTATAAATAAAACCGTTATTAATCTACTCACTAATCAATCAAAAAATATAAAAGATTTTTCATCTCAAACAATTCATTTAGTTTCTGGAATAGCGTCTTTGGAGGCTATAACTGAGGTTCTAGACTCATATATGATAACTTATAATATTCATGAATACGATGATCATCATACTTTTGATGGATCAGAAGTATGTTTTGATGATGATCATCCTGTCTTTATAACTTATAAAGATTATGTTAAATTAATTGAAATAAAAAATAATAATATTTGGGTACTCGATCACTACGTTGAGCCAAATAAATTATTTATAAATAAAATTAATAAAGATCTAAGTATTATATTGAATTATGAAAACTAGAATAATAATACCAGCAAGACTTAGATCTTCAAGATTCCCAGAAAAACTAATTCAAAAAATAAATGGTATTAGTTTAATTGAACATATTGTACTGCGCGCAAAAAAACTTCCTTATGACTCAATAACTGTAGCAACAGATAATAATAAAATTAAAAGTTTAGTTGAAAAGCATGATATAAATATATGGCTTTCAAAAAAAACATATGTCAATGGGACTCATCGCATAGCAGCTCTTTGTAGAGATTTAAAGTTTACAGATACTGATAGTATATTAAATATACAAGGAGATGAATTTAACTTCCCCTTGAAAGGGGCCAAGAATATTATATCTTCACTTTCTTCTTTAAATAATATGTCCATGTATACTTTAATCTCTAAGTCTAAGTCTAAAAAATCTTTTTATAATCAAGATGCAGTAAAGGTTGTTCTAGATAATCAAGATAATGCATTATATTTTTCTCGTTCACCTATACCTTTTAATAAACATAATGACCATTATTTGCATATTGGAATCTATGGGTACAAAGTTTCGTTATTAAAAAAATATTTGAAATTTAAAAAATCTCCATATGAGTCATATGAAAGTTTAGAACAGTTAAAGTTTATCTGGAATCAGATACCAATTCATTGTATAAAAGTAAGAATAAATAATTCAATTAGTATTAATTCACCTAATGATTTAAAATTAGCGAGGGAGTTTTTAAAGTGAAAAAACAAATTATTACTATAACTGGTGCAGCTGGGAATATCGCATATTCACTTATCTTTCGTATACTCGCTGGGAATATATTTGATAAAGATACAAAAATTCAATTAAACTTATTAGATATATCGACATCTCTGCCTATTATGATGGGTGTAAAATTAGAAATTGAAGATTGTGCTTTCAAACAATTAGATTCAGTGATTATCACTGATAAACCCGAAGAAGCATTTGCTGACTCAGACTATATATTATTAGTAGGCGCCAAACCAAGATCTAAAGGCATGCAAAGAGCTGATTTGTTGCTTGATAATGCAAATATATTCAAAGCACAGGGAAATATAATCAATGAAAATGCCAAAAAAACTACTAAAATAATAGTCGTTGGTAATCCAGCAAATACAAATGCATTAATCATAGAAAAAAATACTAAAAATATTCCTACAGAAAATGTTTCCTCATTAATGAGATTAGATCAAAATAGAGCAAAAAGTATTTTGTCAGTTAAATCAGATTGTAGGGTTGAGCAGATTAGTCAATTAATAGTTTGGGGTAACCATTCTGCAACACAATACCCTGATATTAGCAATACATTAATAAGTGGTAATAATGAAAAAATCCTTTCCCTGAATGATCAATGGATTTCAGATGAATTTATACCAAGAGTACAAAATAGAGGAGCCGAAATAATCGAGCATCGTGGCAAGTCAAGTGCAGCCTCAGCAGCCTCTGCAATATATGATCATATCTATGCTTTGGTGAATGGGTCATCTGACTGGGAATCAATGGGTATTATGTCAAGCAACCCTTATGATATTGATGATCAAATATTTTTTTCATATCCATTGAATATAATAAATGATGAAATAAAAATTATCGACACTATTGATTTATCAGAAAGATCAACGACGTACATTAAAAATACTGAAAAAGAATTAATCTCAGAAAGAGATATTATCAAAGATTTGCTTTAGCTTGTATAATTTTCATACTTGTCTCCCTTGCATAAATATTTTTATCTATAGAATCAAGTTTTATTACACCTAACGATAAAAAAACATCATTGATTTTTTGGGTCGAAGTAAAGATTTCTCCAACTAACTCTCCATCCATATCATGAATTTTATCAGCTATATTAATATCTTTTTCATTATGTTCTAGTAGAAATATCTTTTTTTTAATTTTCCCCAAGTAATGTGTTCTTGCTACAATCTCTTGCCCTGTATAACATCCTTTCTTATAATTTATGCCATTCAAATCTTCTAGGTTTAAAACTTGAGGTATATATGTTTCTTTTGTCGTCATAGTGATCCTTGGAAGAAGCAATAAGTTATCAATTAATTCATTCACATTATAATCAACATTTATTTCTGATTGCAGAAGTTCATGAGATTGACTGTTACTAGATTTAATTTTGACGATAATAGCTGCTGATATATATTTATTTTTATTATTTAAGATAATATTATCTGAACTTTTAAAATATCCATTTTCTTTTATTTTATTATTCAGTAGAATATTTTCAGCTGATTTTCCAAGAATTCCATAAATTTCAAAATTTTTTTGCTCTTTGATGTCAACTTTTGACATCAGAATATACATGGATAGTCGTTCAACAAAGTATTTAGCAACATCCTTGTTTATCAAAAGCAAATATCCTTTATCATTTTTTAAAATTCTAAAGATTGCAATAACTTTGCCCTGATTAGTCGAGTAAGATGAATATTGGTAAACACTATCAGTAACTTCTGTTATGTCATTGCTAAATTGTCCTTGTAAAAATTTTTGTGAGTCTTCACCAGAGACTTGAATACAAGTCGTATTTTTATCTATAGAATATCCTGATAATTCTTTAAAATTCATATAAGGTATTGATAT